>NZ_CP066020.1:0-300000 GCF_016127575.1 Cupriavidus necator | reverse complement strand
GGTGCCGGTGGTCGACGGCACGCAAGCGGCCAACAAGGACCCGAAGACCGCGCTGACGGCCTACGTATCGGTGCCGAAGAACCCGCACGGGGTCAACGCCAGTCCCGACCAGAAGTACTTCATCTGCGCGGGCAAGCTCTCGCCCACGGCCACGGTGATCGAGCTGTCGCGCGTGCTTGGCTGGTTCGACGGCAAGCAGGAGAAGCTCGACGATGCCATCGTCGCCGAGGTGGAGCTGGGTCTCGGGCCGCTGCACACGGCCTTCGATGGCCGCGGCAATGCCTACACCACGCTGTTCCTCGACAGCCAGCTCGTGAAATGGAATCTCGATGCGGCGATCAAGTTCCACAAGGGTGACAAGAACGCCAAGTACGTGGTCGATCGGCTGGACCTGCAGTACCAGCCCGGCCACGTCAACGCCTCGCAGTCCGAGACGGTTGCGGCCGACGGCAAGTACCTGGCGGTCGGCTGCAAGTTCTCGAAGGACCGTTTCCTGCCGGTCGGACCGCTGCATCCGGAGAACGAGCAGCTGATCGACATCTCCGGCCAGAAGATGGTGCTGATGGCGGACCACCCGGTGCGTGGCGAGCCGCATGACTTCATCATCTTTAAACGCGAGCTGGTGCGGCCGAAGCAGGTCTACGCGCTGGACGACTTCCCGCTGGCGATCAAGGACCCGAAGGAGTCGGGCGTGTTCCGCAATGGCCGCAAGGTCACCGTGAAGATCACGTCGCAGGCGCCGGCCTTCAGCCTGCGCGAGTTCAAGCTGAAGAAGGGTGACGAGGTCACGCTGATCCTGACCAATCTCGACAAGATCGAGGACCTGACCCACGGCTTCGCGATCCCGAAGTACAACGTCAACTTCATCGTCAACCCGCAGGAGACGGCATCGGTCACCTTCGTTGCCGACAAGCCGGGCGTGTTCTGGTGCTACTGCACCCACTTCTGCCACGCACTCCACCTGGAAATGCGCACCCGCATGATTGTGGAGGCCTGAGCCCGAGCAGCCGCGCGGCCATGGTTTCCCCTCGTGGCCGCGCGGGACAGACGAGAACGACATGCAGCCCCTGAAGCATTTTGGTGCGGCCATCGTGGCCGCCCTTTTCCTGCTGCTCATGGCCGGCCCGCGCCCGGTCCATGCGGGCAGTGCCTACGAGGCGGCATTGCCGCCGGACCTGCGCACCGCCCGCAACCTTTGCGCACTGGTGCCATGCCAGGAAGTCTTTCCAGGCGCAGAGAGCTTTTCCGAGCGCATCGGGCAGCCTCCCTACGTCGAGGCCTACGGCCGCGCCGGTGCCGACGGCAAGAAGCCAAAGCTTGGCTACGTGATGCTGTCCACCGACATTACCGACACGCCCGCCTATTCCGGCAAGCCGGTGGTGACGCTGATCGGCATGGACACGAATGGGCGATTCGTCGGCGTAAAAGTGCTCAAGCATTCGGAGCCGATCCTGCTGCTCGGCATTCCGGAATCTGCACTGTTGAAGTTCAACCAGCAGTACCTGGGCAAGTCCGTCGCCGACAAGATCGAGATCGGGGCGTCCAGGCCCGACGAGGGCGTGCTGGGCGTCGATGCCATCTCTGGCGCCACGGTCACCGTGATGGCACAGAACCAGGTATTGACGACCGCCGGCGCCGCAGTGGCCCGCCAGGTCGGCATCCTCGCGCCCACGCGGCGCGAGCCGGCCCGCTTCGCGCCGGGCAACCCGCACGCGAGCTGGACTCAGCTGGCGGCGCAAGGGGCGGTCCAGCGGCTGCGCGTCATGCCCGAGCAGGTGGGGCTGGCACGTTCGGACGATCCCTTCATCGAGCTCTGGTTCGGCAACCTGGACCATCCCGACGTGGGCCGCAGCCTGCTCGGCGAGCAGGGCTACGCCAACCTGCGCACGCAGCTCAAGCCGGACGAGCATGCGATCTTCATCATCCGCACCGCCGGCTCGGAGTCGTTCAAGGGCTCGGGCTTCGTGCGCGGCGGGATCTATGATCGTGTGCAGGTGAAGCAGGGGGCCGACTCCTTTACCTTCCGCGACCTCGACTACCTGAACCTGTACGGCCTGGCCGCCGAGGGCGCGCCGGCGTACAACGAATCGGCCATCTTCGTGATCCGCTCGAAAGCATTCTCGTCGGCGTATCCGTGGAAGCTGTCGCTGCTCGGCAACCGCGTCGACCGCGCCACGGGGGCGCGCAGCTTTACCAGCTTCGATGCGGCCTACTGGTTGCCGGGCGAGTTGCTGGAGGGTGGCCGGCCGGAGATCGACGACCCCGCCGCGCCCTGGGTGCGGGTGTGGAAGTCGCGCGCGGCCGGGATTGCCCTGTTCGCCGCGCTGCTGGTGGTCGTGACCGTCGTTTATGCATTCCGCGAGCGGCTGACGCGCCGGGCGACGCTTCGGAACAAGTGGCCCGTCAACGCCTTCAAGTACAGCGCCTGGGCACTGAGCATCGGCTTCGTGGGCTTCGGCGCGATGGCACAGCCGTCGGTCACGCAGGTGCTGACGTGGTTCCACGCGCTGCTGTTCCAGTGGACGTGGTCGCTGTTCCTGTCCGATCCGTTCATCTTCCTGTTCTGGATCTTCATCATCCTGACGGTATTCGTGTTCGGGCGCGGGCTGTTCTGCGGCTGGCTGTGCCCGTTCGGGTCATTGTCCGAAGCCATCCACAAGTTCGGCGGCATGATCGGTCTGCGGCGCTGGCAGCGGCATCTGCCGCGGGCCTGGCACGACCGCCTGAAATGGTTGAAGTACGTCATCTTCTTCGGGCTGCTGGCGGTGTCGATGTTCTCGATGGGGCTGGCCGAGAAGCTCGCCGAGGTCGAGCCTTTCAAGACCACGTTCCTGGTCGGCATCACGCACCGCGCCTGGCCGTACGGCCTGTTCGTGTGCACGCTGCTGGGCCTGTCGCTATTCGTCGAGCGGCCCTACTGCAAATACATCTGCCCGCTCGGTGCTGCGCTGGCGATGCCCAGCACCTTCCGCTGGTTTGGGCTGCGGCGCAAGCAGGACTGCAACAGCTGCAAGGCCTGCGCCGTCGGCTGCGGCTCGCAGGCAATCGACGCGAACGGTCGCATCGACCATCGCGAATGCCTGCACTGCCTGGATTGCATGGTGCTCTATACCGACGCCGGCGGCTGCCCGCCGCTGGCCAGGGAACGCAAGCGGCGCGAGCGCGATGGGCTCGCGCTTACGCCGATTGGCCGCGACGGCTATTTCATCCCGATCCAACCGGTGGCGCCAATGCCAGCCAAAGTCGCCAACGGACCGGATCCGCGCATGCCGACCGATCCGGTCGCGCCGTTGCACATGGCCAAGGCCGTCGGCCTGAAGCGGCTTTGGCTGGAGCTGTGCGATCACCTCTGGCCGTGGAGCATGGCGGGCTGGCGCTCGCAGCGTGCGCTGCTGCTGGCCGGCATGTCGGTGGCGCTGGCCGCCACGGCGGCCTGGGGGCTGGCCGCACTCGGGCAGCTGTCGTCCGTGGCCGTGATCGCCTGGTGGTTCGGGTGGAGCACGTACGAGGTCCTGATCCGCATGGCGGGCCGCCGCTACGTCCAGGACGGCCCGTGGTGGCGCAACCGCTACCGGCGCGCGGGCTGGATGGACATGGTCAGCTACGTCGGCTTCAAGAACCTGCTGATCGGCGCGGCGCTGTTCCTGACGCTGAAGGCCATGGGGCTGCTGCTGCCATGAGACACGCACGATGCCGGATGCCGTCGTTGGGCGCGTTGCTGCTGGCCTCACTGTTGATGGCGCTGCTGGTGCGCAATGTGCTGGCGGAAACCCGGCGCGTGAAGCCGGGCGACGCGTTGCAGCAGGCCATCGCCATGGCACACGCCGGCGACGTGCTGGAGATCGAGCGCGGCCGCTACGACGGCAATTTCGTCGTCGACAAGCCGCTCACGCTGCGCGGCATCGGCAGGCCGACACTCAGTGGCGGGATGCACGGCGACACGCTGCGCATCACCGCGCCGGATGTGCTGGTGGAGGGCCTGATCGTGCGGGATTCCGGCGACAGCCTGAAGGACCAGAACGCCGGCCTCTACATCCGGCCGGGTGCGCACCGCGCGGTCGTGCGCCACTGCGACCTGACCTACAACCTGTTCGGGCTGTGGATCGAGAAGGCCGACGACGTGCGAATTGAAGGCAATGTGATCACCGGCAAGCGTGACTACAGTTCCTCGCAGCGCGGCAATGGCATCCAGCTCTACAACACGCGCGGCGCCCGCATCATCGGCAACAACATCGGCTTCGTGCGCGACGCGCTCTACGTGGACGTCTCGCACCATGCGACCTTCCGCGGCAACCGGCTCCACCACAGTCGCTATGGCAGCCACTACATGAACTCCTACCACAACCTGTGGGAGGACAACGACAGCTACTACAACCGCGGCGGCCTGGCCCTGATGGAAGTGCGCGACCAGGTCGTGCGCAACAACCGCACCTGGGGTAATTCTGACCACGGCATCATGCTGCGCACGGTGCAGGACTCCGTGATTGAAGGCAACGTGGTCGCCGGCAACGACCGCGGCTTCTTCATCTACGACGTCGAGTACGCAACGCTGCGCAGCAACCTGGTGACGGACAACCGCGTGGGTGTACATCTGTCCGCGGGGTCGACGCGCAATGTGGTGCAGGGCAATGACTTCATCGGCAACCGCGAGCAGGTGCGCTATGTCGGCGCACGCGATGAGCCGTGGGGCGACCGCGCAGGCGGCCCCGGCGGGAACCACTGGAGCAACTACCTGGGCTGGGACCGCGACGGCGACGGCATCGGTGACGTGCCCTACGAGGCGAACGACATCGTGGACCGTCTGCGTTGGCGCCATCCGGGTGTGGCGCTGCTGCTGGACAGCCCGGCGGTGCAGGCGCTGCGCATGGTCGGGCGCCAGTTTCCCGTGCTGCGGGTGCCCAGCGTCGTCGACGCGGCCCCGCGCATGAATCCCCGACATCGAGACTGGAGCTTCTGGCGTGACAAGCATTACCCCGGCCGCTGACGGCTGCGCGATCGAACTGCGCGACGTTACCCGGCACTATGGCGCCGTGCGCGCGGTCGACGGCGTCGACCTGCAGGTGCGGCGCGGCGAGATGTTCGGCCTGATCGGCCACAACGGCGCCGGCAAGAGCACGCTGTTCCGGATGATGCTGGGCCTGGTGCCGGCCACCGGCGGCGAGCTGACCGTGGACGGCGCCTGTGTGCGCAGCCGCGCGTTCCGCGCCGCGCGCCGGCATATCGGCTACCTGCCGGAAAACCTGGTCCTGTACGACAACCTGAGCGGGCTGGAGACGCTGCGCTTCTTCGCCAGGCTGAAGCGCGCGGACGCGGGGGACTGCCAGATGCTGCTCGAGCGCGTCGGGCTGGCCGCGGCCGGCAAGCGGCCGGTTCGCGAGTACTCCAAGGGAATGCGCCAGCGGCTGGGCTTCGCCCAGGCCCTGCTGGGTTCGCCGCGCGTGCTGTTCCTGGACGAACCCAGCAACGGCCTCGATCCCGCCGCGATCCGTGATTTCTACGCCATGCTGCGTGCGCTGCGGGAGCAGGGCGTCACCATCGTCATGACCTCGCACATCCTGGCCGAGCTGCAGGAGCGCGTGGACCGGCTGGCCATCATGGCCAACGGGCGGGTGCGGGCGCTGGGCAGCGTGGCGCAGCTGCGCGAGCAGAACGACATGCCGCTGACGCTGGCCTTGCGGGTCGAGCCGGACATGCAGCCGGCGCTGCGCGAACGCCTCGCCGCGGTGCCGGTGCTCGGCTGGCAAGCCACGGGTGCCGAGATCGAGCTGCGCTGTCCGCGCACGGCCAAGATGACCGTGCTGTCGCTGCTGGCGGGCGACGTGCAGGACTTGCAGATCCGCGAGCCTTCGCTGGAAGACCTGTTCTTTGGACTGGGGGGATAAGCATGGCCGACATAGAATGGGGACAGATCGCCACGCTGGCCGCCAAGGAGTTCCGCGACCGCATGCGTAATCGCTGGGTGCTGGCGGTGGCGCTGGTGTTCGCGGTGTTCTCGCTGGTCATCACCTATTTCGGCGGCGCCCAGCAGGGCCAGCTCGGCCCACGGTCGGTGGAGTACGTGATCGCCAGCCTGGTGAGCCTGGTGACCTACCTGATCCCGCTGATTGCGCTGCTGCTGGGCTTCGATGCCATCGTCGGCGAGCGCGAGCGCGGCTCGCTGGACCTGCTGCTGGCGATGCCCCTGACGCGGCTGGAGCTGCTGCTGGGCAAATACCTCGGCCTGGCCGCGGCGCTGGCGTTGTCCACGCTGGCCGGCTTCGCGCTGGTGGCGGTGCTGCTGCTGCGCCAGTTCGGCTGGGCCGGACTGAGCCAGTACCTGGGCTTCATGTTCAGCTCGGTGCTGCTGGGGCTGGCGTTCCTGAGCCTGGCCCTGCTGGTTTCCGTGACGGGGCGCGAGCGCACGCGCGCCTCGGGGCTGGCGATCGCGCTGTGGTTCGGCTACGTGCTGGTGTTCGACCTGTTGTTGCTCGGGCTGCTGGTCGCCGGCGGCGGCGAGTTCGGCGGCGCAGCGCTGGCGTACGCGCTGCTGCTCAATCCCGCCGATGTCTTTCGCATCCTCAACGTCTTTTCCCTCGACCAGGTGCGCAGCCTTTACGGGCTCGCCGCCATCGTGCCCCCTGCGCTGGCAAGCCCCTGGCTGATGGGCGGCGCGATGCTGGCCTGGATCGTTATGCCGCTGGCACTTGCTACCTGGAGGTTCCGCCAATGAGAGTCAATCGTCGCCAGCTGCTGCTGGCCACCTGTGCGCTGGGCGCGCAAGCAGCGCTGTCCGCCTGCGGACAAAAGACCGGGCAAACCGTTGTTCCCGCGGAATTCAACGTCGCCAGCACCTGCGACCTGGACGGCATGCTGCTGGCGGACTATCCCGGCCCCAAGGCCCAGATCCATTTTGCCGGCGAAAGCCGGCCCACCTGGTATTGCGACACGGCCGAGATGTTTAGCACCCTGCTCAAGCCCGAGCAGGTGCGCACCGTGCTGGGCGTATTCGTGCAGGACATGGAGCTGGCCGACTGGGACCGGCCGCGTGGATACTGGTTCGATGCCCGCACCGGGACTTACGTGCTCGGCAGCAGGCGGCGGGGCTCGATGGGGCCGACGATCGCCAGCTTCCGCCAGGAGGCCGCGGCCCGCAAGTTCGCCACGTCGTTCGGCGGCCAAGTGATGCGCTTTGCCGAGGTGAAGCCAGAGATGGTAGATCTCAGCGGCGGCGCGCTGCATGACAGCAGGATGTGACCCGACGGCAAGCCTGCTACTTGCTGCCCAACCGCTTCGCCAGCTTGTGCAGATTGCTGGCATCCATGCCCAACTGCCGCGCGGCCTTCGCCCAGCTGCCATCATGCGCGCGCAGCGCCTGCTCGATGCAGGCTCGCTGCGTCTGCTCCACCGCCTCACGCAGCGTCGCGCCCGTGGGTAGCGCCGGGTGCGCGATGGCCGCCTCGGCGGCATGGTGGGCTGACCCTGCCGGTAATTCCAGCCCGTCCAGGTCCAGCAGTTCCGCCTCCAGCGTCACGATGTCATTCCGGTCCGCGCCGCGGCTCACGCAACGCAGCGCGGCGCGGCTGATCACGTGCTCGAGTTCGCGCACGTTGCCTGGCCAGCGGTAACGGCGCAGCGCGTCCTGCGCGGCGGCCGACAGGCGCAGGCTGCGCATGCCGAGCCGTGCGCGGTTGAGTTCGAGGAAGCGGCCCGCCAGCAGCAGTACATCGTTGCCGCGTTCGCGCAGCGGCGGGATCGGAATCGGATAGACCGACAGGCGGTGGAACAGGTCGGCGCGGAACGAGCCGTCGCGCACGTGCTCGCGCAGGTTGCGATTGGTGGCGGCGATCACGCGCACGTTGACGCGGCGCGGACGGTCCGAGCCCAGCCGCTGGATTTCGCCGTTCTGCAGCGTGCGCAGCAGCTTGGCCTGGATTGAAAGTGGCAGCTCGCCGACTTCATCGAGGAACAGGGTGCCGCCGGCGGCGGCTTCGAAGCGGCCCGGACGCTCACCGGTCGCGCCGGAGAACGCGCCGCGGGCGTGGCCGAACAGCTCGCTTTCGGCGAGCGACTCGGGCAGCGCCGCGCAGTTCACGTGCACCAGCGGATGCCCGCGCCGGCGCGAGTGGCGGTGCAGGCGGTGCGCAAACAGCTCCTTGCCGACGCCGGTTTCACCCAGCAGCAGCACCGGCAGATCGGTGTCGGCCACCACCTCCAGCTCGTGCAGCAGGCCGGCAATGGCCTGGCTCTGGCCGATGATCTCGCCGTCGTCGGCCGGCCCTTCACCGTCTGGCTGTTTGCCACGCGCCAACTGCAGGGCGCGGATCTCGGCCTCCAGCCGGGTGGTGCGGATGGCGGCTTCGACGATCACGGTCAGCCGTTGCAGCTCGGCCTGCGCGGCGGCGTCGAACGTGCCGACCGTGAGCGCGTCGAGCGTCAGCACGCCCCATGGCCTTCCGTCCAAATGCAGGCTCGTGCCCATGCAGTCGTGCACCGGCAGCGGCTCACCAACGTGTTCGTCGATCAGCCCGTCGTAGGGGTCGGGCAACATGCTGTCGTGATGGAAGCAGGTGACGTCGCGCCGCGCGAGGATGGCGGCAAGCCGCGGGTGCAGGCTCACCGCAAAGCGCCGCCCGAGCGTATCGCGCACCAGCCCGTCGACCGCCACCGGCCGCAGGTGTTCTTCTTCCAGCCGCAGCAGCGCCACCGCACCGCAACGGAAATGCGTGCGTAGTCCGCTGACCAGCCGCTGCAGGCGCACCGCATGCGGCAGGTCGGTGACCAGGTCGGTCAGCAACTCGGGATACATGGGCGTCATGGTGATAAATACCGGTCCGGGTCAAATATACCATGCGAATTTTAAGGTAAATATGACCGTATGTCTTGTAAGCCATTGATCCAGCGCGGTTTTTATTTGGCACGGTCCTCGCGTAAGTCATGCATGCGTAACTTCAGACGGAGAAACATCATGACCCTGCAAGACCAATCCCTCGGCCAGTTGGCCCGCCGCATTCCCGGCGCCACGCGGATCTTTCATGACTATTCGCTGGATTTCTGCTGCGGCGGCAAGCACACGCTGCGCGAGGCGGCGCAGGAGAAAGGGCTCGATGCCACAGCCATCGAGGCGCGCCTGCTGGCGTTGCAAGGGGGCGCCGAGCCGGTGGAGAACGACTGGAACACTGTATCGCCCGCTGCGCTGATTGCCCATATCCAGACGCGTTTTCATGACCGCCATCGCGAGCAGCTGCCCGAGCTGATCCGGCTCGCGCGCCGCGTGGAGCATGTCCATGGCGACCGCCCCGACTGCCCGCTCGGGCTGGCCGATCACCTGGCGGAAATGCAGAGCGAGCTGGAAGCGCACATGCAGAAGGAGGAACAGGTCCTGTTCCCAATGCTCGCGCGTGGCTTCCATGCCGCAGCCGGTGCGCCCATCACCGTGATGCGCATGGAGCATGACGACCACGGCGCGGCATTGCAGCGGCTGGCGGACCTCACCAACGACATCACGCTGCCTCGCGCGGCTTGCAATACCTGGCGGGCGCTCTACCTCGGGCTGCGCACGCTGCGCGAAGACCTGATGGAACACATCCACCTGGAAAACAACGTGCTGTTCGAGCCGGGCCTGCCCGCCACGCACGGGGCAAACGACTGAGCCAAGGGCACCGTTCCACCCAATCAACGATCAAGAGAATCTCATCATGGGCTCATATCGCAGACTCTGGTTCCTGCTGATCGCCGTGCTGGCGGTCACGTTTTCCTTGCTCGCCTATTACGGCGCCGAGGTCTACCGCCAGGCGCCGCCGATGCCTGCCAAAGTGGTCGCGGCGGACGGCCGGACACTCTTCACCGGCGAAGACATCCTCGACGGCCAGACCGCCTGGCAGTCGGTGGGCGGCATGCAGCTCGGCTCCATCTGGGGCCACGGCGCCTACCAGGCTCCGGACTGGACCGCCGACTGGCTGCATCGCGAGCTGACGGCGTGGCTCGATCTTGCCGCGCAGGACGCCTACCACAAGCCCTACGACAAGCTGGACGCTGCGGCCAGGGGCGCGCTGCGCGAGCAGCTGCGGGCCGAATACCGCGGCAACGCGGCGGATCCGGCCACAAGCGTGCTGACCGTCTCGAACCGGCGCGCGCAGGCAATGGCGGCCACCGCCGGCTACTACGACAAGCTCTTCTCGGATGCGCCCGAGCTGCACACGAGCCGCGAGCACTTCGCCATGAAGGAGAACACGCTGCCGAGCGCAGAACGCCGGCAGCAGCTGACGCACTTCTTCTTCTGGACCGCCTGGGCCGCCGCCACCGAACGCCCGGGGCACGAGGCAACCTACACCAACAACTGGCCGCATGAGCCGCTGATCGGCAACCAGCCGACCAGCGAAAACGTGGTGTGGTCGGTGATCAGCGTGGTCGTGCTGCTGGCCGGCGTGGGCTTCCTGGTGTGGGCATGGGCCTTCCTGCGCGGACACGAAGAAGCGCTGCCGCAGGCGCCCGCGCGCGATCCGTTGCTGAGCTTCGCGCTGACGCCGTCGCAACGCGCGCTCGGCAAGTACCTGTTCCTGGTGGTCGCGCTGTTCGTGTTCCAGGTGTTCCTGGGTGGCTTCACCGCGCACTACACGGTCGAGGGCCAGAAGTTCTACGGCATCGATGTCTCGCAGTGGTTCCCGTACTCGCTGGTGCGCACCTGGCACATCCAGAGCGCGTTGTTCTGGATCGCGACGGGCTTCCTTGCCGCCGGCCTGTTCCTGGCGCCGCTGATCAACGGCGGCAAGGACCCGAAGTACCAGCGGCTCGGCGTGGACATCCTGTTCTGGGCACTGGTGGTCGTGGTGGTGGGTTCCTTCACCGGCAACTACCTGGCGATTGCGCAGAAGCTGCCGCCCAACCTGAATTTCTGGCTGGGCCATCAGGGCTATGAGTATGTCGACCTGGGCCGGTTGTGGCAGATCGGCAAGTTCGCCGGCATCCTGATCTGGCTCGTGCTGATGATGCGCGGCATCGCACCCGCCCTGCGCGCACGCAGCGGCGGCGACAAGAACCTGCTGGCGCTGCTGACCTCGTCGGTGGTGGCGATCGGCCTGTTCTACGGCGCCGGCCTCTTCTACGGCGAGCGCACCAGCCTGACGGTGATGGAGTACTGGCGCTGGTGGGTGGTCCACCTGTGGGTGGAGGGCTTCTTCGAAGTGTTCGCCACCACGGCGCTGGCCTTCATTTTCTCCACGCTCGGACTGGTGTCGCGCCCGATGGCGACTGCAGCAAGCCTGGCCTCGGCTTCGCTCTTCATGCTGGGCGGGATTCCCGGGACGTTCCATCACCTGTACTTTTCCGGTACCACCACGCCGGTGATGGCGGTCGGCGCGGCATTCAGCGCGCTGGAAGTGGTGCCGCTGATCGTGCTAGGCCACGAGGCCTGGGACAACTGGCGCCTGAAGGACCGTGCACCGTGGATGGCAGACCTGAAGTGGCCGCTGATGTGCTTTGTCGCGGTGGCGTTCTGGAACATGCTTGGCGCTGGCGTGTTTGGCTTCATGATCAATCCGCCGATCTCGCTGTACTACATCCAGGGGCAGAACACCACGCCGGTGCATGCGCATGCGGCACTGTTCGGGGTCTATGGCTTTCTGGCGCTGGGTTTCACGCTGCTGGTGCTGCGCTATGTGCGGCCGGCTTACCGGCTCAGTCCGGGGCTGATGAAGACGGCGTTCTGGGGGCTCAATGCCGGGCTGGTGCTGATGATCGGGACTAGCTTGCTGCCGGTCGGCATCATCCAGTTCCTGGCTAGCGTCGAGCATGGCACCTGGTATGCGCGCAGTGAGGAATTCATGCAGCAGCCGATCCTGCAGACGCTGCGCTGGGTGCGTACCTTCGGCGACGTGGTATTTATCGTCGGCGCGGTGTCGTTCGCGTTGCAGGTGGTGCTTGGGTTGCTCGGCAAGGCACCGGCGCTGGCCGCGCCCGAAGGACGCCTGAACGCCGCGCAGCGGTAAGCGCATTTACAGCATCACAGCAAGTAGCGGGTTGCGGCGGCCCTGCCGCGGCAACCCGCCCTGGTTGAAGTCAACAACGAGAACAACATCATCATGAGAACATTCCACTTGTCCTCTGCCGTTTCCATTTCGATTGCCGCCGCCGTGCCATAACCTGCAAACGAATATCATCGACGGCAAGATGGTGTTCGTCGGCGAGGCGGGCAAGGTCAACCCCATGCTGCGCGCGGAAGTCGGCGATACGGTGGAGATCTCCATCGCCAGCGGCGAGGGTGCCGAGCATGATCTTGCCATTCCCGAACTGAATGTCACATCGAAGCGCTTCAGCGCCGGCACCGGCCCTGCGACACTGCGCTTTACCGTGACGCAGCCAGGTAAATTCGCCTACATCTGCACCGTGGCCGGGCACCGGCAGATCGGCATGGAGGGTGTGTTCGAGGTCAGTGGCACGGCCAGGACGCCCGCCTCGGTACAGAGCGAGGCCGGCCGCTCGGCCACTGCCTTGTACACGGCGGCGGCAGCATCGCCCCGCGCGACCCGGCTGCCGGGAGCATCGCAGGCGATCCCGCCGCCATGCCCGCGCCCATCGGCACGCGCGCGCCGCAGACGCTGAAGTACCGCATGGAAACGGTCGAGCTGGCCGACCATCTGGACGACGGCACACCACTGCGCGACGCCGCTGGTGCCCCAGCATATCTCGGCCGGCATGTACGGCATGATCCTGGTCGAACCCGAGGGCGGGTTGCCGAAGGTCGATCGCGACTACTACGTGATGCAGGGCGAGATGTACACCACACGGCCGCATGGCGCGCCCGTGCGCATCTAATTCGGCGTGGGCGGTCCCAACAAGGTCTCATCGCTCCACGTAATCGGTGAAGTATTCGATAAGGTCTACAGCGAGGGCTCGCTCACAGGCATCAAGCACGATGTGCAGACCACCCTGGTGCTGCCCAGCGGCGCCATCGTCGAAATGAAGGTGCAATACCCCGGCAGCTACCTGCTGGTGGACCATGCACTGTCGCGCGCCGGCAAGGGCCTGGTCGGAGTGCTGGATGTCGCCGGCAAAGCTGACCCGGCGATCTACCGCGACGGTGCTGCCCGCTGAACTCCGTTTCGGCGGCACGGACTCTCGTACCGCCGACCAAGACTAGCCGACATGTCATACATTTGCGCGCCGTCAAACTACATATAGTGTTTTGGTCGTACGATTTCCCCGCATCTAGTGTGAATTTTGCCGGGAGAATGTATGGAGCACTGTACCGAAGCCGCTGTTGCCAGCCTACCTAGGGAGGTGATCAAGCGCACTGGCGAGAGCATGGCATTCGCCATTGAGCGGATCCAGTCGGCTTTACGCCGCGCCGGCGCTGCGGCCGGCGAGTTCGGCGATGCGCAGGCAGTCAGCCTCGCCGGACAGGTGGCGAGGGTCCTAGCGCACCGTTACCATAACCAGACACCAGGCGTCGAGCAGATCCAGGACGTGGTCGAGCAGGTCTTGATTGCCGCCAATTACTGGAACACCGCGCGCGCGTTTATCGCCTATCGCGGCCAGCACGCCAGGCTGCGCCAGGACCGCAAGGCCCTGGTCGACGTGGAAGCCTCGATCAACGAATACCTGAGCAAGGCGGACTGGCGCGTGAATGCCAATGCCAACCAGGGCTATTCGCTGGGCGGACTGATCCTGAACGTGGCGGGCAAGGTCACCGCCAACTACTGGCTGTCCCATGTCTACACACCGGAAATCGGCGAGGCCCATCGCAACGGCGATATCCATATCCACGATCTCGATATGCTCAGCGGCTACTGTGCCGGCTGGTCGCTCCGCACGCTGCTGCACGAGGGGTTCAATGGCGTGCCCGGCAAGGTGGAAGCCGGGCCGCCGAAGCGCATGTCCTCCGCCGTGGGGCAGATCGTCAATTTTCTCGGCACACTCCAGAACGAATGGGCCGGTGCGCAGGCGTTCTCGTCGTTCGACACTTATATGGCGCCATTCGTGCGCAAGGACGCCATGTCCTATGCACAGGTGCGGCAGTGCATCCAGGAACTGATCTACAACCTGAACGTGCCATCGCGGTGGGGTACGCAGACGCCCTTTACCAACCTGACTTTCGACTGGACCTGTCCTGAGGACCTGCGCGAACAGGTGCCGGTCATCGGCGGGCAGGAAATGCCGTTCGCCTATGGCGAGTTGCAGAAGGAGATGGACCTGATCAATCGCGCCTACATCGAGGTAATGACGGCGGGCGATGCCAAGGGCAGGGTGTTCACCTTCCCCATCCCGACCTACAACATCACGCGCGATTTTCCGTGGGAATCGGAGAATGCCAAGCGGCTGTTCGAGATGACGGCCAGATATGGGCTGCCGTACTTCCAGAACTTCATCAACTCCGAGCTGGAGCCGAATATGGTGCGCTCCATGTGCTGCCGGCTCCAACTCGACCTGCGCGAACTGCTCAAGCGCGGCAACGGCCTGTTCGGCAGTGCCGAGCAGACCGGCAGCGTTGGCGTGGTCACCGTCAATTGCGCACGCCTGGGCTACCTGCATGCCGGCGACGAGGCGGCGCTACTGCGCGCTCTCGATCGCCTGCTCGAACTGGGCAAGCAGAGCCTGGAGAACAAGCGCAAGCTGATCCAGCACCTGATGGACCAGGGCCTGTTCCCCTATACGAAGCGCTACCTCGGCACCTTACGCAATCATTTTTCGACGCTGGGCGTGAATGGCGTCAACGAGATGATTCGCAATTTCACCGCGGATCGGCACGACATCACATCGGAGTGGGGCCATGCCTTCGCGCTGCGCCTGCTCGAACACGTGCGCGAACGCATCGTGGCCTTCCAGCAGGAAACCGGCCACCTCTACAACCTCGAGGCTACCCCAGCCGAAGGGGCTACGTACCGATTTGCCCGCGAAGATCGCAAGCGCTGGCCGGATATCCGCCAGGCCGGTACGGCTGAGCAGCCCTACTACACAAACTCCTCGCAACTGCCGGTCGGCTGGACCGAGGACCCCTTCGAGGCACTGGCGCGGCAAGAGGATTTGCAGGCCAGGTATACCGGCGGCACGGTGCTGCATCTATATATGGGCGAGTGCCTATCAAGCGGCGAGGCCTGCCGCGAACTGGTGCGGCGCGCGCTGACGCGCTTCCGCCTGCCGTACATCACAGTGACGCCGACGTTTTCGATCTGCCCCACACATGGCTACCTCGCCGGCGAGCATCCGTTCTGCCCGCGCTGCGACGAAGAGATCCTCGCCCGCAAGCGAGACCAGCTCGCTGCCTAGTGCGATGCATTATGGAATGCGCGGGATTTCTCTATGCAGTAGCGCCTCCGGCGCTTCCTTGTCTCTGTGTTTGGCCGTCCAGTCTTTGCCGAAACATCGTCCTTTCCTGTTTTTTCGACCCATCTCAAGAAGGAGTGCATCCATGATTCACCATGACCAATCCGCGCAATTCACGCAATCCTTGCCTGGCCATGCAGCGCTGCGCGACGAGGAGCGCCAACCCTGCGAGGTCTGGACCCGTGTGATGGGCTACCATCGGCCGGTCTCCAGCTTCAATGTCGGCAAGCAGGGCGAGCACCGCGAGCGCCGCTTCTTCTCGGAGCCCCATGCCATCGCCACCTGATGCATGTGAGGCCGCGGCCGGGCGCCGGCGCGACGCGGCATCGTTGCGCGTCGGCGGCATGACGGCGCTGACCACCATCGACTTCCCCGGCCGCCTGGCTGCCGTCGTGTTCTGCCAGGGCTGCCCTTGGCGGTGCGGCTATTGCCACAACCCGGGCCTGCTGGATGCCCGCGCGCCTTCCAGCATCGCCTGGGCGGACGTGCTGGCCTTCCTGCAAGCGCGGCAGGGCCTGCTCGACGGCGTGGTGTTTTCCGGAGGCGAGCCAACCCTGCAGGGGGCCCTGGCCGGCGCCATCGCCGACGTACAAGCCAGAGGCTTCGAGGTCGCGCTGCACACCGCCGGCATGTACCCCGATCGCCTGCCCGCCATCCTGCCCCAACTGGACTGGATCGGCCTCGACCTCAAGGCGCCCCTACATCGCTATGACGCCATTACGCGGGTGCCGGGCAGCGGGGAGAGGGCCTGGGAATCGCTGCGCCACTGGGTTGCCAGCGACGTGGCAGGCGAGTGCCGCACCACCTGGCACGCCGGCATGTTCGATATCGCCGAGCTGCATGCGCTGGCCGAGAGCATCGCCGCCCTTGGCGTGAAGCACTGGGCGTTGCAGGAGTGCCGCGGCAGCGGCGCGAGCGCTTCGCTTGGCCGCGACGATATCAGCAGGCTGGCGGCGCGCTTCAGCAGTTTCACGCTGCGCAAGGCGTGATGCAGGTCCCTTGCGCTATGTCAATCGACCAGCGGGTACTGGCCACGCAGAAAGCGTGGCCAGTACTACGATGGAAAGTGCATAACAGAAAATCAAAGAAAGGGGACACATGCTCTCCAGGCAAGCATCGAACGGGACGAGCGGATTTGACTACCAGGGCCCCGAGCAATGGCTGGCACCTATCACGGATGCCCTGCGCCGCGTCGTGGATCCGGAACTGGCGCTGAACGTCTTCGACGTTGGCCTGATCTACGCCGTAACCGTATTCGAGGCAGGCGTCTATGTTTCGATGACCATGACGTCCACTGCATGTCCGCTGGCCGACATGGTCCTGGATGACGTGCATCTTGAGCTTGAGGGCGTGATGCCGCTGGGGTACGGGATTGAAGTGGAGTTATGCTGGGAGCCCGCATGGACGCCGGAGCGCATGAGCGCCAGCGCGAAGCACGCCATGGGATGGTGAGCGTGGTCGCTTGTAGCATACAAGGGCGCCAGCGCAAGACCTGGCCGCGGCTGGCAGTGTTGTTGCTGGCTGTGTTCGCATTGCTCGCGGGCATGCTCGGCGGTCTGTTGCGTGCAGGCGTGGTATTGCCCGGGGTGGACGACCATCATCTGCAGTGGCACGCGCATTCATTCCATGGGGCATTGATGACCGGCGGCTTCCTCGGCACGATCATCGGCATCGAGCGCGCGGTGGCGCTCGGCCGTCTCGCCGCCTTCGCCGCACCGGCGGCATCCGGGCTGGGCGCCATACTCATGGTGGCAGGATCTTCTGCCGCGGGCGCGTGGGCCATGGCGGCAGGCGCGTTGGTGTTCGTGGGCGTCAGCGTGGCAGTGCTGCGGCGCCAGCCGGCTACCCACACGGCCTTGCTGCTGGCCGCCTCCGTGGCCTGGCTGGCCGGCAACGTGGCGCTGGCGTCGGGCCGCTGGGTGACCTCGGTCAATGCCTGGTACTTCATTTTCCTGGTTGTCACGGTGGCCGCCGAGCGGCTTGAAATGACGCGCCTGATGCGCCGCCGACCGAGCGCGCAAGCGGCCTTGCTCGCGATCCTTGCGGGGCTTGTGCTGGGCGCCGCCGGGTCGGCGCTGGAAGGGAACGCGGGCAGGATCGGTGGCGTCGTCTATGGCGTCTCACTGGCGTTCCTTACCAGTTGGCTGGCACGCTTCGATATTGCGCGCCGGACGGTGCGCAGCCACGGCTTGAGCCGCTACATAGCAGTCTGCTTGCTGCTGGGCTATGGCTGGCTGCTGGTGGCAGGCGCGGCGTGGGCGGGCACCGCGGCAGGGCTGCCATGGCGCGACGCGGCGCTCCATGCGCTGGGACTGGGCTTTATCGTCAGCATGGTGATGGCGCATGCGCCTGTCATCCTGCCAGCGATCACGCGCATCAAGCTGAAGTTCGGCAACAGCTTCTATGTGCCGCTTGCCGTGCTGCACCTCTCCCTGGCTGCACGGCTGAGCTTCGGTCACCAGCTGCCGGCCGTCAAGGCCATGGCTGCGAGCGGCAACGTTGCTGCCATCCTGGCCTTCATCGCCGTCGTGGCTGCCGCAAGCCCGGGCATGGCGAGTCAGCGCGGTGCAGCATCCCAGGCAGTCCTGAGCGTTCACCAGGCGCCGCCGCCGGTACGCGGCCACATTGCCGCCAAGGGCAACGTTTTTAGCTTCTGCCAAGGTGCACTACGTCGGCAGGCGGCGGCTCCGTGAACGCCCGCCCCAGCAGGTCGGCGAGGGTAAAGCTTTCAAGATATTGCAGGAAACTCCAGCGAGCGCCATCCATGACGCGGCAAAGATGCTCGTCGCTCGCGAACTTGCGGGCGCTGCCGTCGGCCAGGCCAGCGACCAGATCGAAAT
The DNA here is from genome assembly GCF_016127575.1 of Cupriavidus necator. Classification (NCBI taxonomy): domain Bacteria; kingdom Pseudomonadati; phylum Pseudomonadota; class Betaproteobacteria; order Burkholderiales; family Burkholderiaceae; genus Cupriavidus; species Cupriavidus necator. The sequence continues at coordinate 281,863 of NZ_CP066020.1, read as the reverse complement.
CGGGCTCCACGCTGCGAACCACGTCGCCGAGATTGATGCTTCCTGGCCCAGACGACAACTGCATGCCACCGCCTCTGCCGCGCACGGTCGCGATCCAGCCCTGTCGGCTCAGCTTGTGCGTTACCTTGACCAGATGCGCCCTGGAGATGCCGTAGGCCTGCGCGATCTCGTCGTTGGTACACATCCGTTCAGGATGCCGCGCCACGTAGATCAGCAGCCGTAGCGCATAGTCGGTCATGGTGGTAAGGCGCATCGTATAGACCCTTGGCATCAGCCGGGATGGCAGCACCGGAAGCTGAGGCAATTCAGCATCCGCTTGCGTCGGGAGACATAGTGGAACCCAAGATAGATTAAAAATGTATCTTATAAAGGATCATGCCGTTGAGGCTTATTGCAGTGGATTGATCAAGAACAAGCCGGGGCGGCGCGTTGGCAATCTCGCCGATTGTGAAAAAAGCCTGCCCGTAGTTCGTACGGACAGGCTTTCAGCAGGACAACAACGTCGAGGTCATCGGGCGCGCCCCCGCAGCCCAGCGGCCTCATTAGTATTTTGCCCCAGGCCGGCCTGGGCCGGTTTGTCCGTGGTCAAGCCAGCTGCGAATAGCGAGGGGTGTCCAGACGATCTGAATGCGGCGGATGACGGCAAGGTTCAGCCGCCGCTGCAGCCGCAGCCCGTACCGTCTCCGCTGCCGCATCCTTGCGCGGTACCCGCCGGATGGACAGTGAAGTCAATTACCACGACACCGTCCGCGTGCTGAACGTAGGCAATATGAAGTTGCTCTTGATACCGCCGGCGCAATTGCTCGATCAGGGGAAGGGGATCGTGATCGTTGACGAAACGCATCGACTCGCCTTCGCCCAGCGCTTCAAGAGCACCAAAAATCGCGGCATGGCGAAAGCGCTTGGCAATGCTGCGCGCGTCGAAGAGGAAGGGGGAATTGGCTTGCATGGTAGCGTCCTTGGTAGCGTGTGTCCACGCAGGAATGCTAACGAGGGACTGGCCTGCCGCGATTGACGCCGGTCAAGCCATTCCCGGTTCAGGTTCCAGTCCGCGAAGGGGTGTTTACCGGTGCGCGCCGCTACTAGCGCGCGCCTCTTCTTTGTGCCATGCGCTGGCCGATCTCGGCAAGGCGATCCCGGGACAGCCGGACGACGGCAGGATAAATCTCGCGCTCTTCCCGCAATGCGTGCTCGGGATAGAGGGTGGCGAACGCGCTGAGTTCTGGTGGAGCAGGGTGCCTTGCGCCCTGCGACATCGCCTCCAGCCAGGGTTTCACGCAGCACCACAAATCACCCAGGCGCCCATGCTCGGCATCTAGCTCGTCAATACGCGCAGTTAAGCTGACGTCACCCAGCTCGCGCAGTGCTGGGAACAGGTCTTCCTCCTCGTCGGCGTGGTGCAGCGGCGCTGCTATCTGGAAGTATCTCAGCACGCTGGCGGCAGCGGTTCGTGCCTCATCATCCGCGCCGTGCAGCGCCGCGTGCTGCTCAAGTCTCTGACATAAGCCGGCGAACCGCCGCACCTTCTCATGGCAGGCCAGCAGCAGTTCAATTGGTGAATCGAAGCCAGGAAGGCTGGCGGTGGGAGAGAACATTGTCGCACTCCAGTTGGGCCAGGCCGTCTCCAGTTGCCTGATGCCAATTGATCAAGTATCGCCCGAAGCGGGGCGCGCCTTCTTGAGATAATGCAAGAAGGCGCGGTGCCGGTTCATGGGTGGCTTCGCCCGTAGTGCAACCCTCTACCGCGACCAAGGACAAGGCCAGTCTTTGGCGTTGCTGCTACGCGGCGGCAGTTCCGACGTCGTGAGCGAAGATTGCGTGTTGGAGTTTTGCCGATGAGTCCTCATGCCGAGAACTCGATGTGCTCGATATGAGCGTATGGTCTCAGGGGGCGCAACGATACCGGCCTGGGCGAGCGATGGGCACCTTCGGCGAGGACTGTGCGGCGAAGTGCCAGTTCAGCCGCGAGGCGCAGGACCCATTTGCCATGACCTCGGTGACGGGCGCGAAGCAGGCCATGGAATCCGGCGCATTTGCGGCGGAGATCACCCCGGTGACGGTGAAGGATCGCGCCGGTGAGCGCGTGGTCAGTGTCGACGAGGGGCCGGGCAAGGTGCGGCTGGACAGGATCCCGCATCCTAAGCCAGCGTTCAGGAACGACGGCCCGCTTCCCGGGATCTGCAGGCAATCGTTGATGATTGATGCCGCAAGCCCCGCAATTTAGGCCGCAAGCTCTACCCATTCGACCATACTCATGGGGCAAAATGCAATTAATCGCCATACTCAAACTACAACCATCAAACTCCGGCTTAGACCTTAGGTGATAGGACGTTGGCCACCCGCGGGCGGGGCTTACGATCCAGGCCGGGAAGGTGGGCTTGACGCGGCCGTGTCAGCCAAGATGCTTGCGCGGCAAGGGCGTCCCCTCCGGGAATCAATGTGGCGCGGCAACGAATCGTTGAGCGCCTTCCGGAGTACGACTGCCAACGCCCGAACCACAGCGGCTATCGACTCGGATCAGCCGGGACAGCTTTGACACGGCTGCTCGAGCGGCTGGAGCCTTCACATCTGAAGGGGCCGCCGCTCTACGATGACGAAGCGGGAAGTCCCTCGGCCACGCGACCCTATCAAGTCGTGGAATTTGACGGTCACCGGCTTGATATCCGGCTGAAGGTCACCGTACCTGTGACTCCGGGGCGCCGTCACCTGCACTGAGTATAGGTGGGGAAAGCCGCACGGGAATGAATGCGGCGTCACATGTTTGGGGGTGTTTGTCGTCCCCCGTATGCCAGACTGGGAGGCGACGCGGTTGCGAGGTGCCGCCCGAACCAGTCTGCCGTGAGCGTCGCGATGTCTTCCATGGCATTGCGGTCTTCGAATCCGCGGCCGCTGGTCGGAATGAGCCGCAGTTGCCGCAGGCAGTGCATTTGTTCGAATGCAAGGTTATTGATGTGGATGTTCTGCGCATCGCCGCTGGCGCACATCAGCAGGGCGGGGATGTCCAGCCGCTGCAAGGTTGCACTGCCCGCGAGATCCGGGCGTCCCGCAACGCAGGCTACGGCGCCGAGAAGGTCCGCGCTGCATGCGGCCGCACGCAGCGCGGCCGCCCCTGCGGTACCGGTACTGAGCAAGCCCGCCGGAAGCTTTGCGCACGGCATCCTGGCGCGCAGGAAAATCAGCGCCTGGTTTAGCCTTCTCGCAAGGTCATCGATTTCTGATTCTGGGGCGTCATTGTCCCTGCTCTCGGGCTGCAGGTCCACAAGCATGGTGGCGAATCCCTTCGCCCGAAGCTTGCGCGCCAGGTATTGGCTGCGGGCCGCACGGCGCTGCGCGCCACCGGCACATACCATCAGCGCGACGCCCATCGGATTCGGCGCCGATTCGAGCATGGCGGGTAGCCGGCTGGTGCCATAAGGAATTTGCAGGGCAAGGCTGAGCGATGGCATGCGCACCACGGCGCCTGGCCGGGAGCGAGCCTGGGATTGGGCTGGCTGTATCGCGGTCAATTGTCTGACGCGGTCGTCGCTGACCAACTGGAACTCGCGATAGAAGTGCGCTAGGTTCTCGATACGATCCGGCGTATCCAGACAGACGATCTCGTCGGCCAGGGCGCGGACCCGATCCAGCCCGGCCCTGGCGGCGATCGGGATTGCGCAGATGAGCCGGGCGGGGCGCCGCTTGCGCAGGCCGGCCAACGCCGCGTACATGGTCGCGCCGCTGACCAGGCCGTCATCCACGACGATCACCACGCGCCCCTTCGGGTCCGCAATCTTGCGAACCGCCATATAGACCGCGCGCTGCCGGCGCAGCTGGTCGAACTGGGCGTCACGCTGGCTGTCGGTCGCGCCGTCCGCGTTGGCTTCGTACGTGCACCATGTCGCGCCGGATTCGTCCAGCGCCATGCCTGGCACGATCCTGCGCGCCATCACCAGGTCGAAGTCGGCACCCAGTGAATCGGCGACGATGCGCCCGACTGGCACGCCGCCGCGCGGAATCGCCAGGACCAGGGCGCCGGTCCCCTGGTACGGACGCAATGCCAACGCCAGCTCCGTGCCGGCCTGCTCCCGCGTCTGGAAACGTGTCTGGTAACGGCTCATGGGGATATCTGCCGAAGCCTTAGTGACGGATTCTCAGGACGGCGGCACCGGACAGACGCCCCTCGCGCAGATCGGCCAGTGCCGCATTGGCCTGCTCGAGCGGGTAGGCGGTCGTGTGCGTCTGCAGCGGCGTCCGGACGGCGATCTGCATCAACGCAATTCCGTCGGCGCGCGTGAGGTTGGCGACCGAACACAGGCGACGCTCTTCCCATAGCAGCTGGTAGGGCATGCGCGGGATGTCGCTCATGTGGATGCCGGCGCAGACGACAGCGCTCCCCCTTGTCCACGGCGCGCAGCGCGCAGGGAACCAGCGCACCCACCGGGGCGAAGATAAGCGCCGCATCCAGCGCCACGGGCGACTGGAGGTCGCTGGAGCCGGCCCAGCACGCGCCGGTCTCGTAGGCCAGTTGCTGGGCGCCGGTGTCGCCCGCGCGAGTGAAGCCATAGACCTCACGGCCTTGTGCGGCGGCAATTTGTGTCACTAGGTGGGCCGCGGCGCCGAAGCCGTAGATGCCGATGCGCTGGGCCTCGCCCGCCATTCGCAACGTCCGGTAGTCGATCAGGCCGGCGCAGAGCAGCGGCTCAGCATGTTCGTCGTCGTAGGCGGGCGGAATCCTGAAGTAGTAGCTGCTGTCGGCGACCACGTATTCCGCGTAGCCGCCATCGCGCGTGTATCCGGTGAGCTGCGGCGCATCGCAGAGGTTCCCGTGAAGATGCATGCAGTAGCGGCAATCACCGCAGGTATTTCCCAGCCACGGCACGCCTACGCGCTCGCCGGGCGAGAATGCCGTGACACCGGTGCCGCACGATTCGACCTGGCCGACGGCTTCATGCCCCGGGATCAGCGCCGGCTTGGGGTGGGAGAGGTCGCCGTCGGCGATATGCAGGTCGGTGTGGCACACCTCGCATGCAGCCGCGGCGATGCACACCTCGCCGGGCCCCGGGTCGGGAACCGGCACGTCCTGCAGGCGCAGCGGCAGTCCTGCGCCCTCGAAGATCATGGCTCGCATGGTCTGGGCCATAGCGCGATGCTCCGTCATTGTGCGGGCGCCACGCTAGCCTTCGGTTTCGCTGCGAACCAGCAGCACCGGCTTGCTGGTCCTGGCGATCACGCCTTCGGACACGCTGCCCATCAGCAAGCGCCTGACGCCGCGACGGCCGTGCGTGCCGAGCACGATCAGGTCGGCATTCCACGCATCGGCTTCGCCGACGATCGTCAACGAGATCCGGCCGGGCGACACCGGCTTCTCCACCAGCTGCGCCGTGTTCCCGACGCCCGCCTCGCTGAGCCTGGCTGTGGCGGCGTCCAGCGCCTTGCGGCCATCCGCCATGATGTTGTCCAACAATTCCTTGGGGTCGAAGTAGCTGGTCTCGAAGTAGATATCGCTGTCGTCCAACACGAACAGCGCCTTGACCTCCGCCCCGGTCGCCTTCGCGACGATGATGGCCTGGCTCAGCGCCAGGTCGGACGAACGGCTGCCGTCGACGGCGAGCAGGATGCGCTGGTACATGATGTGTCTTCTCACGGGTAGTGATGAGTATGCGATCTTTTTTGCGTTTCGTTGTATTCAGCGTACCCCCCGGGCAGTAATACGCGCTTGACATGCATCAACCCGGAGCGGCGGGCGTGGCAGAGTTTCCGATAGTGGCCAATACTGGATTCACTGGTGTGACGACCGCGCGACTTGAGGACTGGGCATGGACCCCCTGATCCTTTCCGTATCAGTGGCGCTTGGCATCGGGCTTGCCATCGGGCTGGAGCGTGAACGCAGCCAGTCCGCCGCCGACGGCGGCGAAGATCCCGCGGGGTTGCGCACCTTTGCTGTCGCCAGCCTGTCGGGCGCCATCTGCGCGATGCTGCCTGATCGGCTGCTGCTGCCCCTCGCGTTGTTGGGCGCAACGGTGCTGGCAGCGATCAGCTACCAGCGATCCGCGAACCGGGACGCCGGGCTCACTACGGAATTCGCCTCTGCTCACCATCCTGCTGGGCGCGTTGACAGTGACGCACGCAGTGCTGGCGGCGGGCTTTGCCACTGCCGTGGTGCTCTTGCTGCATGGCAAGGCGTTCCTGCATCACATCGCGCGCAACGTCGTCACCCGAGAGGAAATGAGCGATGCGCTGATCCTGGCTGCGGCAGCCCTGATCGTCTGGCCGCTGCTGCCAGACCGCTACATGGGGCCGCTCGACGCCTGGAATCCGCATGCGCTCTGGCTGGTCGTGCTGCTGGTGCTGCTGGCCGGGCAGCGGGGCATATTTTCGCGCGCATGTTCGGCGAGCACTTCGGGCTGCCCATGACGGGCCTGTTCGGCGGCTTTGTTTCCAGCGTGGCCACGATCGGCGCGATGGCGGTGCGGGCACGCAAGGCCGACAGCCCGGTCCACGGCCCCGTCGCGGCGGCCTTGCTGTCGACCGTCGCTACCTTCATCCAGATAACGCTGCTGCTCGGCGCCACTAGCGTTTCCGCCTTGCAGGCGCTGGCACTGCCGCTGGCTGCGGGCCTGCTGGCGATCGCGGCCTGTGGCGGGGTCTGGCTGTGGCGGGCGCTGCGCGAGACGCCGGCAGCCGGCGAGGGGCTGTTAGCCGGCCGCTCGTTCGACTGGCGCGGAGCGGGTGGCTTTGCGCTGCTGTTTGGTGTCCTGCAGCTGGTGGGGGCCGCGACACAGGCCTGGGGCGGCAATACGGCCTACTTGCACTGGCAGTCGGGGCCGGCTTCGCGGACGCGCATGCCGCGGCGACATCGATCGGGGCGCTCGTGGGAGCCGGAAAGCTGGATGACCACGCGTCGATATGGCCGGTGCTCGGCGCGTTGACGGCCAATACGGTCAGCAAGATCGTCGCGGCTGCCCTGACGGGCGGCGCCAGGTTTGCCTTGCCTGTCGGCATCGGGCTGGCGCTTTCCACCGGGGCTTCGTGGGTGGTGGCCTGCCTGCAGCGGACTGCCGCCTGAGCCATTCGGCAGCTCCCTTCCCGCCGTGCGCCAGCCCGTCGACCTGGATCAATCGCAGTCCTGTGGTGCTGCCCCTAGACTGGGTCTGTGATTCAGCTCTCGCATTGATATGAGGACGCCGGCATGCAACTGCAATTCCTGGGGGCGACCGATACGGTAACCGGCTCCAGGTACGTGCTCGACACCGGGCGCGACCGCGTCATGGTCGATTGCGGCTTGTTCCAGGGGTACAAGACCTTGCGGCTGCGCAACTGGGATCCGCTCCCGGTTGATCCTGCGAGCCTCGATGGGGTGGTGTTGACTCATGCTCACCTCGACCACAGCGGTTACCTGCCGCTGCTCGTGCGTAACGGGTTCCGGGGCAGCGCCTATTGCACGATGGGTACCGCGCAGCTTTGCGGCATTCTGTTGCCTGACAGCGCGCACCTGGCGGCGGAAGATGCGGCCTACGCCAACCGCAAGGGATTCTCGCGCCATCGGCCGACATTGCCACCCTACACCAGTGCGGATGTCGAACACGCACTGCGCCGGCTGGGCCCGACGCACTACGGCCAGCACTTCACGGTGGTTCCCGGTGTGGAAGCGGAGTTCAGCCGGGCAGGTCATATCGTCGGGTCGGCCATCGTCACGCTGCTCGCGCAAGGCCAGCGCATCGTATTCTCGGGCGACCTCGGGCGCCAGCATGACTTGGTCATGCGCGCGCCGGAAGCGGAGGCAGGCTGACTACTTGCTGGTCGAGTCGCCCTACGGGGACCGGCTGCATCCTGGCGGCGACCCCATCGGCATACTCGGCGAAATCATCAGCCGGACCATCGGGCGCGGCGACAGCCTGATCATTCCTGCCTTCGCGGTAGGCCGCACGCAGAGCTTGCTGTATTGCCTGCACAGGCTGCGCGAGCTGAAGCGGATTCCGGAAGTGCCGGTCTACCTCAACAGCCCGATGGCGATCGACGCGACCACGATCTTCTCGCTGCATCCGGAAGAGCTGCATATCGACCGCGCTGCATGCGCCGATGCATGCGGCCTGGCAACGCCGGTACAGAGCATGGAGCAGTCGGTCTGGCTGAACCGGGATCGCAGTCCCAAGATCATCCTGGCCGGCAGCGGCATGGCAACCGGCGGGCGCATGCACCACCTTGCGGCGTATGGGCAGGACCCCGCGCAGCACGATCCTGCTGTCGGGCTTCCAGGCGGTCGGAACGGGGAGCCGCACTGGCCGCGGGCCAGCGCGACATCCGGCTCCACGGGCAGGACATCGTCGTGCGCGCGACGGTCGAGCAGATCGAGAATCTCTCGGCGCATGCCGATGCGGCCGAGCTGGTGACCTGGCTTGGCGGGCCAGACGCCGCGGCAATCATTCGTCGTCCACCGCGAGCCGAAGTCCAGCGATGCCCTCCGGCAGCACATCGAGCGGGATCTCCGTTGGACCGCCACCATGCCGGAGTACCGCCAGTCTTACCAGATCGACTGGCGGGGGGCGCTGCGTTATCTGGCAGGCGTGAATCGCTGTTTACTTCAGTTCGCATGCAATCCGCCAAGGCCCGTCTCCGGTCATTCCGGGCTTCTTCTTCAAGCTTGCAGGAGGTTTAATGAACTTCAGGACAATGCTCGTCGACCTCAGGGAAGACGATGCACGAGACGCACGCATTGAAGCCGCAGCAGGACTTGCGTTGCTGTTCGACGGCAGCATCGTTGGACTGACGGCGACTGGCACGCAACTGGAGCCTTACCGCGGCGCTGGTGAAGAGGCCGGAAAATACGCCGCTCTCGCAGCCGAGCACTACGCTGTCCTGCGAGACCTGGTGAAGCAGGCGGCACCGTCGATACCGATCAGGCAAGCCGTCGTTGAAGCAGAAGAGGGCTGGGCGCTTGCCAGGGAAGGCCGCTTCGCCGACATCATTCTTCCGGACGCCGCCGTCCACAGATGAAAACGTGCCGGCGCCCATGGCCAAGGCGGCGGAGTACGCGTTGCTGAACGCTGGACGGCCTGTGTCGCTGGTGCCGGGAAAGGCCTGGCCGCAACTGCGAGGCCGTGTCGCAATTGCGTGGAACGGCAGGCTGAGGCGGCGAGGGCTGTTGCCGATGCGCTGCCAATGCTTCGGCTTGCCTCAATTGTTTCGATCGTGGTTGTCTCAAACAGCGATGGCGAACCGGACGAGGAAAGCGGGGCCCGCCTGGCAAGCTGGCTGGCCAGCCATGGCGTCGGAGCCGAGATGCGCCTCAAATCGAAGCCCGCGGCGCGCAACCTCGATCCCACCGCGCGAAGGGGCGGCGCTTGGTCTGAGAGAACGCCCGGCGCGCAGTGGCGCAACGAGGCCATTGACGCCATTGCGCGAAACTGGCGAGGGGAATGGAAGAGGGGCTGCGGCTACCACTGCCGCTCGCTGATCGAGAACCTGATGTACCGGCTCAAAACGTCAATCGCCTTTGGGCGCGTGGCATCGGCTTCGCAATCAACAGAAGTGGCGATCCGCGTAGGCGTGCTTAACCGCATGGTGGCTCTCGCACGCCCGCAATCCGTCCGCATCGCCTGATCTCCGGATCACGGGAGTCACTTTGTCTTCAGATTCGATTAATGCAAGTACGCCCCCCGCATCGGTGCACTCATCCTTGCGGAGCCTTCCGCTTGGATTTCTCCCTTCGCATCGGGACGACAGATTCCCCAGTTCCTTACCGAAGCCTGAATCAAAGTCACGCCGCCTTTATGCCGGATGCCGATTGGGACATCAGCAGGCATCGCCCAAAATTTTCCCGGAGCATGCAATCCCCCCGGTTTTGACATCGATTATGATTTTTACGGCACGTCATCAGCGGTTCACTCGCGTTCGTCTCTTTGACTCCCACCTGCCGAGGTTGCCCCCGACTTTTCCGACAACGCTCACCACGGGGGCTCTTCACCCACGCAGCTTGTGGCGGTTTGAAGCCCGCTCCTGCAATCCGACTTCGAGGGGCCGTCCCCGCACTCATCTTCCCTAAAGCATCGCAGGCATCGGTCACCTGATGCTCACGTTCTTGGCACGCGTTACACGGAAATCAAAGGGCTCCATGGATGAGCGCCTCCCCACGCCACAACGTGATTAGCGCGGGGGAGGCTTGAAGAAATCGCCTACGCTTCAGCGATCCGAACGGTACTTCAGTAGTTCAAGCTTGGCGATGGCGTTGCGGTGCACCTCGTCCGGACCATCGGCCAGCCGCAGCGTACGCTGGTGCGCCCACCAGCTGGCCAGCGGGAAGTCGCTCGACACGCCGGCCGCGCCGTGGACCTGGATAGCCCAGTCGATTACCTTCAGCGCCACGTTTGGGGCCACCACCTTGATCATGGCGATCTCGGCCTTGGCCACCTTGTTGCCCACGGTGTCCATCATGTACCCCGCCTTGAGTGTGAGCAGGCGGGCCATTTCGATTTCGCAGCGGGCTTCGGCGATGCGTTCCTGCGTCACGCCGTGGCGGGCGATCTCCTTGCCGAAGGCAACGCGGTCCAGGCTGCGCTTGCACATCAGTTCCAGTGTCCGCTCGGCCGCACCGATGCTGCGCATGCAGTGGTGAATACGGCCAGGGCCCAGGCGGCCCTGGGCCATCTCGAAGCCGCGGCCTTCGCCCAGCAGGATGTTCGAAGCCGGCACGCGCACGTTCTTCAGCTCGATTTCCATGTGGCCGTGCGGTGCATGGTCGTAGCCGAACACGGGAACGAAGCGTTTGACGGTAACGCCAGGCGCGTCGGCCGGCACCACGATCATCGACTGCTGCTCATGGCGGGCAGCGTCGGGATTGGACTTGCCCATCACGATGTAGACCTTGCAGCGCGGGTCGCCCGCGCCCGATGACCACCACTTGGTGCCGTTGATCACATAGTGGTCGCCGTCGCGCTCGATGCGGCAGGCAATGTTGGTGGCGTCCGACGAGGCCACGGCTGGCTCCGTCATCAGGAAGGCCGAGCGGATTTCACCGGCCAGCAGCGGCTCCAGCCACTGGTCCTTCAGTTCTTCCGAGGCGTAGCGCTCCAGCGTTTCCATGTTGCCGGTGTCGGGCGCCGAGCAGTTGAACACCTCGGCCGACCAGGGCACGCGGCCCATGATCTCACATAGCGGTGCGTACTCGAGGTTGGACAGGCCCTGCGCGGCGCGCGGCGAACGCGGCAGGAAAAGGTTCCACAGGCCGGCTTCGCGCGCCCGCGGCTTGAGTTCGTCGATCACCGTGGAGGGAATCCATGCATTGCCGGCGCGGCGGTTAGCGTCGATCTCCTCCTCGAAGCGCTGTTCATTCGGATAGATGTGCCTTTCGAAGAAGGCCAGCAGCTTGGCCTGCATCTCCTTGACCTTCGGCGTGTACTCGAATTGCATGACGATTCCCTCGCTAGATTATGGAAGGGAAGTGACGCTTATCCCGATCTTGGTAACCAAATTGGCTTGCTCGGTCGTTCATCGACTTCCGATCACGACTCTATCGCAGGAGCTCCCAGTGAAAAAATGATCATTTTCTGGATCTTTCATGCATTCAATTCATATTATTGGCGGTTTGTATAAATTGACATTAATTTGCTCGCGATCAAGTCCACAAGATTGTTCGGTGCTTAAAGTATGCGTCACTTCGTTCATGGAGTTGGCCTCTTGTTCTGCCTACTCGGCATCGATGGCCGTATCCGCCGGCGGGCTCATCTAGACGTCAGGCAGCTCCAGAGCCCTGCGAGCACCCCGAATCGTGACAACGGGAGGCGACAAAGCCCGCGTAGTAGATTTCGACAAGTGCGACACGTGGGAGTCGGAAGCGGGTGACTGCCACGGCGACCCGGTGGGTACCGGGCAACCGGTATTCCTACCGCGATTGCGAGCTCGTGACACTTCTAGTGCGGTATACGGTCAGCGGCCGGTGCCGTCCCTGCATCCGGCACTATGCTGTCGATCACGATTTGCACTTCGTGGCTGCCCGCAGCTACCGGACCGGTGCGTCCGACGAGATCGCCAGCCTGTGGTGTGGCGTTGCCACTTGCGGAAATGCGGGCCTCGACCATTAGCCGTGGATATCCGGTCAGCTTGTGGTCGGGCCCGAGCGCCATGGAATCATCCAGCGTGAACCGCGCCGGCAAATCGCGCACTGTCCGTCTGATTACCGCCAGCGGCATGCGCGGGCCATCCACGGCGCGCGCATAGATGAAGACGGTTTCGTCAGGCCGAGGAATCCTGCCCGCCATCTCGCCGAGTGTCACAATGCCGCCGATTTCGCCGCTGGCCGTAAGCGAGGTGGCCGCAGTCCCTCGCGCCGCCGCAAGATTTGCCGCAATTCTCGCCGCCGTCTGCGAATCCGCAGGCAGCAGCCGGTACAGGTGTTCCCAGTAGCCGATCGCACCCTGCGTGTCTCCGCGTTCCGCCGCAGCGCTGGCGGCGAGCGCCAGCCCCTTGGGATCATCGGGATCCAGTGCCAGCGCGCGGCCGATCTGCTCCATCGGCGCGCCTTCCAGCGAGCCGCCGTTGAGGCTTGCCAGCACGTCCGCGTAATCCGAACGCAGCGGCGCGACGTCGGGCGCCAGCGCAATGGCTTTCGCATAGGCCGCGGCGGCATCGTCGTGGCGCTCCATCACGCTGTAGGAGCGCGCCAGCATCGCCCAGCCTTCGGCGTCGCCGGGCGCATCGCGCAGGCGCTTTGCCAGCTGGTTGACCATGCCTTCGAGCTGCAAACCGCTGAGCTGGTGCTGGCCGTCGGTCGCCGCCGGCATGTCATTGGCGCTCCATTGCGCGACGGGATTGCCCAGGTGCAGGTAGAGCAGGATGGCAGCGCTGGGCAGGACGGCCAGCAGCGCGGCGGCGAGCAGGGGCGAAGGCTTTGCCTGTCGTGCGGCGGCCGTGGCGCTGGCGTTCTCGTCCAGCAAGCGGCGGGCGAGTTCGTCGCGCGCCCCCGCGTGCCGCGCGGCGGTCAGCGTGCCGCTTTGCAGGTCGGTATCCAGCTCATTCAGTTGCTCGCGGTACAGGTCTGCCAGCAGGGCGCGCTCCGGCGTGTCGGGATCTGGCGCGACACGGTGGCGCAGCAGCGGCCAGAGGAGGCAAGCCATGGTGGCGGCGATCAGCGCGGCGGCTAGGAGCCAGAAGGTCGTCATGGCTGTCGTGCCTCCGCTGGCGGACTGGCAGGTTGCCCGGACGTCTCGTCCAGCAATGCTGCGAGCTGTCGTTGCGCCTCGGCGTCGAGCGGTAGCCCGGCTGCGACGCTGCGCGAGCGCGCGCGAATGATGGCGATTGTCACGCCGGCCACCAACAGCAAGGGACCGAACCACAGCAGCCAGGTCAGCGGCCTGAGCGGCGGCTTGTAGAGCACGAAGTCGCCATAGCGCTGCACCAAGTAGTCCTTCACGGCTTCATCGCTGGCGCCGCCGCGCAGCCGCTCGCGGATCTGCCGGCGCAGGTCGACGGCGAGGTCGGCGTTGGAGTCGGCCAAGGTCTGGTTTTGGCAGACCAGGCAGCGCAGCTGGCCGGACAAGGCGTGGACGCGCGCATCGAGTTCCGTGTCCGAGAGCGTGGCGGCGCCGGCGTGCAACGCAAGGCCGCAGATCACGGCGCTCAGCAATGAGCCGAATCGCCTACGCATGGCCGTCCCCGCTTTTCTCGAGCTGCTCGATGAGTGGCATCAGCTTGCGCTCCAGCACCTCGCGCGTGACCGGGCCGGCCTGACGGTAGCGCACCACGCCGGACTGGTCGATGACAAAGGTCTCAGGTACGCCGTATACGCCGTAATCGATGCCCACTCGCCCATCCGCATCGACCAGCGACGCGGCGTACGGGTTGCCCATGCGCTGCAGCCAGTCGCGGGCCGCGCCGGTTTCGTCCTTGTAATTCAGCCCGTACAGCGGCACGTGCGAACGGGCGGCGAAGTCAACCAGCACCGGATGTTCGGTGCGGCAGGCGGCGCACCACGATGCCCACACGTTCAGCAGCCAGACCTTGCCTCGCATGTCGGCCGCCGCGAGCGTGCGTCCTTCGGGTTCGAGCAGCGGCAGGCTGAACGCCGGCGCGGGCTTACCGACCAGCGGCGAGGGCAGTTCGCGCGGATCGTGCCGCAGCCCGGCCGCCAGGGCGATGGTCAGTGCGAGGAAAGCCGCGAGCGGCAGCAGGAAGCGCGTCATGCCCGCGTCTCCTCGGCGGTGGAAAGCGCCAGTGCCGGTGCCTTCGGCGCATCGACTGTTTCGGCCTGTGGAGCCGGGGCGCGCCGACGCAGGCGGTAGCGTTTGTCGCAGACGGCAAGCAAGCCGCCCAGCGCCATCAGGATGCACCCGGCCCAGATCCAGTCGACGAACGGCTTGACGTGGATGCGCACCGCCCAGCCGCCATCGCCCACGCCCTCGCCCAGCGCGACGTAGAGATCGCGGGTCAGGCCGCTGTCGATGGCGGCTTCGGTGGTGGGCATGTCCTGGCTGCGGTAGATGCGGCGTTCCGGGGCGAGGACGGCGACGATCTTGCCGTGGCGGGACACGGACAGCGTTCCGCGCAGCGCATCGTAGTTGGGGCCCGCCGCCTGCGTCACGCCGTCGAAGCGGAAGCTATAGCCGCCAACGCTGATGTTGTGGCCCACGCGCATGGGCAGTTCGCGCAGGCTCTCCTGGCTCGACACCAGCGTCACGCCGGCGATGAAGACGCCCACGCCCGCGTGCGACAGCAGCATGCCCCAATAGCTCGCGGGCAGCTGGCGCAAGGCGGCCAGGCGCCGGCCTTGCTGGTTCCGCAGGCGCGTAGACAGGCTGGCCACGGCGCTGAGCCCGCACCAGGCCGCCAGCACCAGCCCCAGCCCTGCGAGCGCCGACGCGTTGCGCTGAACCAGCAACAGGCCGAGTCCGACGACGATGCTGGCCGCCGCCGCCCAGCGCAGCCGTCGCGCCATGTCGGGCAGGCCGCCGTGCCGCCAGCGCGCCAGCGGCGCGGCGCCCATCAGCAGCACGGCGGGCGCCATCAGCGGCACGAATACCTGCTCGAAGTACGCCGGGCCGACCGAGATCTTGCCCAGCCCGAGCACGTCCAGCAGCAATGGGTAGAGCGTGCCGAGCAACACGGTGGCAGCGGCGACGGCCAGCAGCACATTGTTGGCGAGCAGCAGGGATTCCCGCGCTGCCACGGAAAATTCGACGCGCCGTGCAAGCCGCGGCGCGCGCCATCCATAGAGCGTCAGCGACAGTCCGGTGACCAGTCCCAGCAGCGCCAGGATGAAGATGCCGCGCTTCGGGTCGACCGCAAACGCGTGCACCGAGGTGAGCACGCCGGAGCGGACCAGGAAAGTGCCGAGCAGGCTCAGCGAGAAGGTAAAGATGGCGAGCAGCACCGTCCAGGCGCGGAACGCGCCGCGTTTCTCTGTGACCGCGAGCGAGTGCATCAGCGCGGTGCCCGCGAGCCAGGGCATGAAGGAGGCGTTCTCGACCGGATCCCAGAACCACCAGCCGCCCCAGCCGAGTTCGTAGTACGCCCAGGCACTGCCGAGCATGATGCCCAGCGTCAGCAGTGCCCACGCCACCGTGGTCCACGGGCGCGACCAGCGTGCCCAAGCGGCGTCGGCCCGGCCTGCCAGCAGCGCGGCCACGGCGAAGGCGAAGGTGACCGAGAAGCCGACATAGCCCATATAGAGTAGCGGCGGATGAAACACCATGCCCGGGTCCTGCAGCAGCGGGTTGAGGTCGCGGCCTTCCATCGCGGGCGGCAGCAGGCGGAGGAACGGATTGGACGCGAACAGCAGGAACAGCAGGAAGCCGGCGCTGATGGTGCCCATCACACCCAGCACACGCGCCACGACGGCGAGTGGCCGCTGCCGGCTGCAGAAGGAAACTGCCGTCGACCACAGCCCGAGCATCAGCGTCCACAGCAGCATCGAACCTTCGTGCCCGCCCCATACGGCCGCAATGCGGTAGGTCAGCGGCAGGGCGGTGTTGGCATTCGCCGCCACGTAGCGCACGCTGAAGTCATTGCTGACGAAGGCCCATGTCAGCGAGCCGAAGGCCAGCGCCACCAGCACGCACTGCACGCGCGCGGCGGGACGGGCCACGGCCATCCACGCGATGTTGCCGTGCGCGGCGCCGGCCAGCGGCAATGCGGCCTGCACTATCGCGACCAGCAGGGCCACGATCAGCGCGAAATGGCCGAGTTCGGCATTCATTGCCGCGCTCCTTGCGGGGTCCCGGCCATGCGGCGGTTGACCTGCTCGGCCTGCTTCAGCGCGTCGGCGGCCTCGGGCGGCATGTAGTTCTCATCATGCTTGGCCAGCACCTCGCTGGCGACGAAAGTGCCGTCCGCTTCCAGCTTGCCGCGCGCCACCACGCCTTTGCCCTCGCGGAACAGGTCGGGCAGCAGGCCGCGATAGACCACCAGCACCTGCCGCGCGGTATCGGTGACGATGAAGCGGATGGTCATGCCGTCGCCCTCGCGCCGGATCGACCCGGGCGCCACCAGCCCGCCCAGGCGGAAGCTGCGCGCCACCGGCGCCTCGTGCGCCGCGACCTGGCTTGGGCTGAAGAAGAACACCAGGTTGGAGCGGAACGCATTGAGCACCAGCGTCGTGGCGATGCCGACGCAGATCAGCGCGGCGAGCAACAGACCCAGGCGGCGCCTGCGTGGTGTCATCGGCGAGGACCTGCGCCGGCACGGGCGCGCCGCGCAAGCAAGAACAGTTCGATGGCGAGCAGGGCGAAAGCCATGCCGAAGGCGCCCACGATATATGCTGCATGGCCAGTAAAGGATGACAGTGCGGACCAGTTCATGTTGTGGTCTCCCGGGGATTCGCCGGCGCGTGGCCGGCATCGGACACCTCGCCGCGCTCGCGCAGGATGCAGCGTACGCGCACCAGCGCGACGGCGATGGTGTACATCCAGCAGGCCAGCGTCATCAGCAGCATGCCGGCGAGCATGGTGGCGGCCATCGACGGCGCCGCGGTGAGGCTGACTGAAGCGCCCTGGTGCAGCGTGTTCCACCACTGCACCGAGAAGTAGATGACGGGGATATTGACCACGCCCACCAGTGCCAGCACCGCGCAGGCGCGTTCGGCTCGGCGCGGCTCGTCGATGGCGGCCTCCAGCGCGATGAAACCGAGGTAGAGGAACAGCAGCATCAGCTCCGACGTGAGGCGCGCGTCCCACACCCACCATGTGCCCCAGGTCGGCTGGCCCCACAGGGCGCCCGTCCACAGCGCGAGCGCGGTGAAGAGAGCGCCCGTGGGCGCCAGCGCCGAGGCCATCATCGACGACAGCCGCGTGCGCAGCACCAGCGCCAGCGCGCAGTAGCCGGCCATGACGAGGTAGATGAACATTGACATCCACGCCGCCGGCACGTGGATGAAGATGATGCGATAGACCTCGCCCTGCTGCGCGTCTGTGGGCGAGACGGCAAAGCCGACGTAGAGCCCAGTGAGCAGGAAGATGGCGGCAGCCGCGAAGCACCACGGCGCCAGCCGTCCCGCCAGCGGATAGAAGCGGACTGGCGCGGCGTAGGCCAGCCAGCGGGAGCGCAGCGCAGGTGGCGCAGCGTTGCCGCCATGCGCTGGGTTGAGCGGGGGGCTCATCCGGACGACTCCATGGCGGTGCGCAGCCCGGCGGCGGTGGCCAGCGGGCACAGGAACAATGACAAGGCCAGGCAGGCGCCGAGCAGCGAGAACTGCGGCAGCACCTCGAGCCCGGCGTCGGCGCCGGCGCCGGCGCTGGCGCCGAATACCAGCACCGGCACGCACAGGGGCAGCACCAGAATGCAGAGCAGGACGGTACCGCCGCGCACGCCCAGCGTGAGCGCGGCGCCGACCGCGCCGATCAGGCTGAGCGCCGGCGTGCCCACCAGCAGCGACGCTGCAAGCAGAAACGAAGAACCTGCCGGCAGGCTGTATTGCTGGGCGAGCAATGGCGTCAACAGCAGCAGCGGCAGCCCGCTGGTCAGCCAGTGCGCACAGATCTTGGCCAGCACCAGCAGCGCCAGCGGATGCGGCGACAGCAGCAGCTGATCGAGACTGCCGTCGGCGTACTCCTGCGAGAAGAGCCGCGACAGCGACAGCATCGATGCCAGCAGCGCTGCCACCCACAGGATGCCGGGCGCAAGGGCGCGCAGCTGCTGCAGGTCGGGCCCGACGGCCAGCGGGAACAGGCTGGTGGCGATCACGAAGAACACCACGCTGCCGAGCAGGCTGCCGCGCCGTCGCCACGAAAGCGACAGGTCGTGCATGATGATGGCGGCCAGGGTGCGGGTCATGACCGGGCGTCCAGCCTTAAGGTCCTGGCGCCCGGCAGCAGCGCGTGCGTGGCGACGATGGCCATGCCGCCCGCGCGCAGGTGATCGTCGAGCTGTGCCTGGAAGCGCGCAGCGGCGTCGGCGTCGAGCGACGTCACCGGCTCGTCCAGCAGCCACAGTTCGCGCCGCGCCAGCGCCAGCCGCGCCAGCGCCGCGCGCCGGCGCAGGCCTTGCGACAGCGACCGCGCCGGCGCATGCATGACGCGCTCCAGCCCGAACGCGGCCAGCGCGGCCTGCACGTTGTCGGGTGTGGCGGCGACGCCCGCCAGGCGTGCGGCGAAGCGCAGGTTCTCCACGGGACTCAGTTCGGGATCGATGCCGTTGGCGTGGCCGACATAGGCCAGCGCCTGCAGCAAGGACGGGTCGCCGGCGCGAACCGGCCGTCCGCGCCAGTGCAGTTCGCCCTCGTCCGGAGCCACTAGGCCGCTCAGTACGCGCAGCAGGCTGGTCTTGCCGCTGCCGTTGGCGCCCAGCACCTGGAGTAGATCGCCGGGGCCGAGAGCGAGATCGATGCCGCTGAACACGACCCGTCCCGCACGGGAGAAGCCGAGCCCGCTGGCGGCAAGGATGGGAAGGTCTGCGCAGCCGGGCGAGCAGACCGACGAATGATCAGGCAACGGCTCGGGCGAGCGGGCTGGCACGTGTCATTTCTCCCCGGCCTTGGACACGTCGGGAAGATGGTGGGCGATGCCCTTGTGGCAGTCGATGCAGGTCTTTTCCTTGTTGGCTAGATAAGTCGAGTGCATGGCCTGTGCGCGCGGGCTCTGCCGCGTGAAGTCCATCGACTGGTAGTCGTGGCAGTTGCGGCATTCCAGCGAGTCGTTGGCCTTGAAGCGGGCCCACTCGTGCTGGGCCAGCGTGAGCCGGTGCGCCTGGAACTTTTCACGGGTGTCGATGGTGCCGAAGACCTTGCCCCAGACCTCCTTGGATGCCTGCATCTTGCGCGCCATCTTGGTGGTCCAGTTGTGCGGCACATGGCAGTCCGAGCACTTGGCGCGCACGCCGCTGCGGTTGGTGAAGTGGATGGTGCCCTGCAGCTCCTGGTAGACGTTATCACGCATCTCGTGGCAGCCGGTGCAGAACTGCTCGGTGTTGGTCAGCTCCAGCGCCGTGTTGAACGCGCCCCAGAACATCACGCCGGCAATGAAGCCGCCCAGGGTCAGGAAACCCAGGCTGAAATAGGCGCTGGGCCGGTTGATCGTCCGCCAGTAGCGCTTGATCAGGTCGAGCATGGCGTACCCACTTTGTTCGTTTTATTTGGCGGCGCCCTTGGCGCCGGGCCTGCGCTTGAGGATGGTGTCCACGTCGACGAAGTTGTTGCCGATCAGCGGCTTAGTATCGGCCTGCGGTACGTGGCATTGGGTGCAGAAATAGCGCCGCGGCGAAACATCGGCCAGCACGTTGTTGTCGCGATCCATGTAGTGCGTGATGCTGACCGGGATCGCCTGGGTCTCTTCGGTGCGGGTGCGCGCGTGGCAGAACATGCAGCGGTTGAAGTCCTTGTCCAGCTGGTAGCCGTCGATCTTGTGCGGGATCGTCGGCGGCTGCATGGTGTAGTTGCGCGTGCGGCGGATGTCCTTGTTCTCTGTGGGGTAGAGCAGCGGGGCGCGCGGCTCGTTGGCGATGGCGGTGGGGCCGCGCATGGCATCCACCAGGCCCTGCGCGCGCGCGGGCGCGGGGAAAAAGATCGCCTGCATGGCCAGCGCGGCCAGCAGCACCGCGCAGACGGCCAGCAGGCTTGCCCAGGATCGGCTTGGCTTCATGGCGTCTCCCTGTTCTTGGTCTCGACCGACGCTATACCTTCACGATCTTGACCGCGCACTTCTTGAAGTCGGTCTGCAGCGAGATCGGGCAGGTAGCGTCCAGCGTTACCTTGTTGATCAGCTGGCTGGCGTCGAACCACGGCACGAACACCAGCCCGCGCGGCGGCGCGTCGCGCCCGCGTGTCTCGATGCGGGAGCGCATGCGGCCGCGCCGCGACACCACCTCGACCTCCACGCCACGGCGCAGCCCCAACGCTTTCGCGTCTTCCGGGTGCATGAACACCACCGCATTGGGGAAGGAACGGTAAAGCTCCGGCACGCGCCGCGTCATCGATCCGGAGTGCCAGTGCTCCAGCACGCGGCCGGTGACTAGCCAGTACGGGTATTCCTTGTCGGGCGATTCGGCCGGCGGCTCGTAGGGCAGGGCGAAGATCACCGCCTTGCCGTCGGGGTTGCCGTAGAACTGGAAGCCGGTGCCGGCCTTGACGTATGGGTCGCTGCCTTCGCGGTAGCGCCAGCGGGTCTCCTTGCCGTTGACCACGGGCCAGCGCAGGCCGCGCGCCTCGTGGTAGGCGTCGAACGGCGCCAGGTCATGGCCGTGACCGCGGCCGAAGGTGGCGTATTCCTCGAACAGGCCCTTCTGGAGATAGAAGCCGAAGGCCTTGGCCTCGGCATTGTGGTATTCGGCGTTGACGTCCTTGAGCGGGAACTTGTCGACCTGGCCGTTGCGGTAGAGCACGTCATACAAGGTCTTGCCCTTGTACTCCGGCTTTTTGGCGATCAGCTCGGGCGGCCAGACCTCTTCCACCTTGAAGCGCTTGGCGAACTCCACCAGCTGCCACAGGTCCGAGCGCGCCTCGCCCGGAGCATCGACCAGCTGGTGCCAGAACTGCGTGCGGCGTTCGGCGTTGCCGTAGGCGCCTTCCTTCTCGACCCACATCGCGCTGGGCAGGACCAGGTCGGCGGCCAGCGCGGTCACGGTGGGGTAGGCGTCCGACACTACGATGAAGTTGGCGGGATTCCGGTAGCCCGGCAGCCCTTCCTCCATCAGGTTGGCGGCGGCCTGCATGTTGTTATTGACCTGCACCCAGTAGGCGTTGAGCTTGCCGTCCTTGAGCATGCGGTTCTGCAGCACGGCGTCGTAGCCGGGCTTGTCGGGGATGGTGCCAGGCGGCAGCTTCCAGATGCGCTCGGCCTCTTCGCGATGCTTTGGGTTGGTGACCACCATGTCCGCCGGCAGCCGGTGCGAGAAGGTGCCGACCTCGCGCGCGGTGCCGCAGGCGGAGGGTTGCCCCGTCAGTGAGAACGGGCTGTTGCCCGGCGTGGCGATCTTGCCGGTCAGCAAGTGCAGGTTGTAGACCATGTTGTTGGCCCACGTTCCGCGCGTGTGCTGGTTGAAGCCCATGGTCCACAGCGACATGACCTTGATGTTGGGGTCGGCGTACAGTTCGGCGAGCTGGTCGAGCTTGGCCTTGGGCACGGCCGACAGCTTGCTGACGTAGTCGGCGTCATACTTCGAGACGAATTTCGCGAATTCGTCGAAGGTGATGACTTTGGCCGCGCCGGGGTCGGAGGCATTCTTGGCCGCCTTCTGCAGCGGATGGTCCGGGCGCAGGCCGTAGCCGATGTCGGTCACGCCCTCTTTGAAGACGGTGTGCTTGTTGACGAAGTCCTTGTTGACCTTGTTGTTGCGGATGATGTAGTTGGCGATGTAGTTGAGCATCGCCAGGTCAGTCTGCGGCTTGAAGATGATGCCAATGTCGGCCAGGTCGAAGCACCGGTGCGTGAAGGTGGAGAGCACCACCACGCGGGTCTTGGGGTGGCTCAGCCGGCGGTCGGTGACGCGGGTCCACAGGATCGGGTGCATCTCTGCCATGTTCGAGCCCCACAGCACGAAGGCATCGGCGGCCTCGAAGTCGTCATAGCAGCCCATCGGCTCGTCCATGCCGAAGGTGCGCATGAAGCCGGCCGCGGCCGATGCCATGCAATGCCGCGCATTGGGGTCGATGTTGTTGGAGCGGAAGCCTGCCTTGTAGAGCTTGGCGGCCGCGTAGCCTTCCCATACCGTCCACTGGCCGGAGCCGAACATGCCGACCGCGGTCGGACCCTTTTCCTTCAGCACGCGCTTGAACTGGCGCTCCATCTCGTCGAACGCCTGGTCCCAGGTGACCGGCGCGAAATCGCCGTTCTTGTCGTACTTGCCGTTCTTCATGCGCATGAGCGGCCTGGTGAGCCGGTCCTGCCCGTACATGATCTTGGACAGGAAGTAGCCCTTGACGCAGTTCAGGCCCTTGTTGACCTCGGCCTGCGGATCGCCTTGCGTGGCCACCACCTTGTTGTCCTTGACGGCGACGGTGACGCCGCAGCCTGTGCCGCAGAACCGGCATGGCGCCTTTGACCACTTCAGCTTGGTCACCTCGCTGTCTGTGACAAAGTTGGCGGCCCCCGCTGGCAGGGTCACGCCTGCCACGGATGCGGTAGCCGTGATCGCGGTCTGCTTGATGAAATCACGACGAGAGATCTTCATCGGCCATCTCCTCGTTCATCGCTGCGGCGTCTTCGTTGTGCTGGTAGACCAGCGCGGCGGAGAGCACGCCCTCCAACTGGTGGAGGCAGGTGAGGTGTGCGGCAATGGCGCGCGACGTGGGCGCCTCGACGGTGACGACCAGCTTGCCGTCGTCGCTGACCGCGTGGATCTCGGCGCCGGTTATGGCCTCAATGGCCGCTCGCACCTGGGGCAGGCTGTCGGGAAGGGTGTGCACCACGATGCCGGCGATATGCCACTCCTCGCCGCATGGGAGTGGCTGTATGGGGATGGCACGCTTCGCAGTCGGCATGCGGAACCTCCAGCTAAATGCCGCTTCACCTTCTTTTGCTTGTTACCGGTGACGCCGCCGCCTGGCGGGCGCCTGTCAGTGCGAGGGCGGGCCGCCCACCAGTTGGCTCATCCAGACAATGAACCCGTAGCCGGCAACGACGATGACCGACAGCACCGGCACCATCACGGCGGTGAGGAACAGGAAGCTGCGCAGTTCTTCCTTCTTGCGCTGCGGATCGTGGACTTCCCCGGATTCCATCATGGCTTGAGGTATTCGGCCGAACCTGTCAGATAAAGCACCTTGATACACGTAACCCATTAAAGGAAGCCGGCGACAAGGTGTCAAGACAGCACTCGATGCAGCACTTGGCGGATCTGGCGGGCGACCGGCCGGAGGCTGCGTCGTTGTGCGATGCGGAACAGTTGGGTGCTCTTTATCTGTCCCCTCCAGCAAGTCCGGTAAAGTCGTCAAGACCCGGCCGTGAGTGCCGGCGCACGCGCCTCGCGCTTGTGTTCCACGCCCCAGCATGCAGGGATGGGCTCTATCGAGGAGGCCTGCGACGCCCGCGGCACGTGCATTATGCCAACATGAACGCGCCGATCGCCGATCTCTCGCGCTTCGCGCATCCGCGCCAGCTCATGGCTTGGCTCGGCGTGACGCCCTCCGAGCACTCATCGGGCGACAAACGGCGTCAGGGCAGCATCACCAAGAACGGCAACAGCTATGCCAGAAAGCTGCTGGTCGAGGCAGCCCGGAGTTACCGGTACCTGCACGCGTCAGTCCCGAGATCCAGCGCAGGCACGAACGCATCCCCAAAGCTATCCTTGACCGTGCCTGGGACGCCCAGGTTCTACTGTGCCGGCGCTATCGGAAGCTCGCTGCGCGCGGAAAGATCCCGAACATGGCGGTGGTCGCAGTGGCCCGCGAACTGAGCGGGTTCATCTGGGACATCAGCCGGCTCGCGATGTCGCTCGCCGTACCACACGAGGCGCGGGCAACGTAACTGAGCGCTGCAGTATCGACATATTTGACACATACCTTGGAGGCAGTTTCCTGAAGGCGGCGTAGCCCGGCACCCGAGTAGCCCGCGACAGGGCTACGCAACGGATTTCATCCGACTCGCGGCTTTAGATAGCGGCAGGCTCATTGGACCTCTGTAATGCGGTAGCCAATCCGCGGATATCAGCGTAATCCACCGTCGAGATTTACGGCTACGTTGCAATTTAGGACAACATGCAACTGAGAAACTGAAACAAACCGATCTCGATTGACAACGGTCATATCAGCCCTGAGCCGCGATTACGCGTGAAGTTTGCTCTCCCGCACGAGCCGACTGTTACCGGATGCGGCGCACGGCGTCGAGCATGGAATGCCCCTGACTTGTCAGGCGGGGGTAGGCATTGCCGGTATCATGACCATGCTCCAACGTGACCAGTTTGTGGACCAGCAAGCTGTCCAAATGCTCGGGTTCGAGGTCGTGGATCTCCTGCGCATCGTCAAGCAGCAGTAGCGCGGCGATTTCATGCGGACTTAGCATGTCGGCCTCCTTTGTCGTGGGTGGACAAAGGAACTACGACTGCTGCTCCGTGGCTCGAGTTCCACGGAGGACGATGGCGACGGCAGTGGGTGCATCGGGGCGAGTAGCGCTGGGAGCGCGCACCGAAAACCACCTTAGGCTTTTTTGTCGCCCGAATCAAGAGCCAACGCAGGCATGGGAAATCTAGAATATCGGCCCTTGCTGAAATTCACACTAATTTGGCTGGTCGACCTGCCTATGCTGCGCGGCAGCACAAGTGAAGCGGTGCGAACGATATCGGGCCTTGCGACCGCGCGTCCCAGTTGAAGCCGGACGGTTGATGGCGGCGAGCGAGCATTACTTCAAACAACGTCCAGCGGGTGTCTCAGGCAGGCGTCGTACGGGCCCCTGCGTTGAGCCGCTTGGCGATCGACGTGGCGCGGGCCTGGGCTCGGGCCAGCCACCTTTGTCGCTGGCCATCGCTGGATGCGCGCAGGGGACCGAAAGTCATGATCTTGATGGGGCGGATGCCGGAAGGGCCGAGGATAGCGTGGCGGATGAGCCTGTGGCCAGGCGCACCCAGCAGGAACCGGTAGATCCATGGTGGCGTGTCCATGGTGACGAGAATGTCCGCAGAGCGGCCAGTCAGGAACGACTCCGGGAACAGCGATTTCGGCTTGAACTTGAAGGCGAAGTCGTTGCCGAAGACGCGCTCGAAGAACCCTTTGAGCCGGGCTGGCATCGCCCCGAACCAGGTAGGGTAAATGAGTGCGATGTGACGGCGCGCTGGATCGCAGCGCGCGCACGCACAAGATCCGCTTCGAGTTCCGGGGGGCGGCCGGCCGGGGTGGCGTCGAACTCCATGGCCGGCAGGTGTAGGACTTCGACATCACAGCCTTGGGCTTGCAGTGGCTTGACGTAGGCCTCAGCCAGCGCGCCGCCGAAGCCGCGCTTGTCCGGATGCGCCAGGATGAGCAGAACCGTTGGCTTCATGCTCCCTCCAGCACAGTGCGAGCCGCGACGCGGCCGAAGATGACGGACTCGGACAGCGACGAACCGCTCATGTAGCCCGAGCCGTGGAAGCCGCCGACGACTTCGCCTGCGGCATGCAGTCGCGGAATCTGCGCACCCTGGATGTCGATGACGCGCATGTCTGCATCCACCTTCAGGCCGCAGTAGGTCGCCAGGATCGCTGTGATGCACGGATAGATGTAGAAGGGCGCGGTGTCGATGGCGATGAGCTTGCCCCAGCGACGCCAAAGGCCGCTGCGCCCGAACACGCTGTCGCGGCCGTTGGCCACGTCACTGTTGTAGCGCTGAACGATCTGCTGCAGGCGCTCGCCGTCGAGGCCGACAGACTTGCCGAGCGACACCAGCTCGTCTGCCTTGCGTACCGGGCCTCGACGATAGGCTTCCTCGAGATTGTTCGACGTGGGCTGCGGCGCCGACTGGGCCATGATCTTCTGCTCACAGATCTGGAAGCCCACGCCGCCTGGCTGGGCCAGGCAGATCTCGCCGAGCGTCTTGTACGAGATGGACTCGTCCGCGAACCACTCGGCATCGCGATTGACGGCAATACCACCTTTGTAGATCGACAGCGTCAGCATGGCCTCCTGGCCGGCATCAATCTCGGTACGGGGGTAAGTGGAATTTCGGTCTTGCTCCTCCATCCGCCCGAGCCGAGCCAGTCTGCGACACCGCTGTTGCCGGGAGAACGGGTGACAGCCACCAAATAACCAGTGCCCTGGAGCCAGATGCTGATGGCCTCGCCCAAACCGCCCATACCACCCGTGACAACGGCAAGCTTTTTGGTCATGTCTCCAATCCCCTATGTCTTGGTATAACCGCATGGATGAGGCGGGCCCAGCGCTGCCGGACTACTTTGCAGCTGCCGGAGACGCCAGCGCTGCACGATGCCGCGCGCCTTTCGAGGCCGCCGCCGCAGCCGTATTGAAACTGTTCTCGGCTACTTCCACGGCCTGCTTTGCCGTCGACTGCATCGACTCATAGAGCGCAGTGGTCGCCTTTACGGCCTCCTGCCAGGCGGCCAGCGGAGCCGTCGAGCCGGATGGGGCGTTGCTCACCGCGCTATCTATGAGACCCTGCAGCTGGCCCTTGCTTGTTGTGTATTGGACTTCGGCGATCTTCTCGAACTCCGCCCGCGTAGCAGCAAGGATGTCGTGCAGTTGACGCCGATACTCCAAAACTTTGTCGGCTGCAGGTTGAAATAATTCGATTTGCAATTCGATGAGTTCTTGCGGGTTCTGGACTGAGAGGGCTTTCATTACGCCCTCCCGGTTATGCGCCAGGGTCATTTTCATTGTTTGGAGGTTCAAATCCATTACTTTTTCGAACCCTTCCAAGACCTTGTTGGTTAGTCCGGCCATGGCTTCAAGGCCCGCCATCTGTGCCTTGGTGCATTGCTCTGCTGTCCACTGAGTCATCTTGCATCTCCTAAGTGCGGCCCGCCCCTGAACTATTCGATGAGAGCCCAGTGGAGCGGACTTCGAGTGAATAAAGATTGCAGCATTGCGAACCTCGCGGTCCTTGCTGCTAGGGAAGCCCGTGAGAGTGGAAACGCCGGCAGTCTCTACGGGTTAAAGCAATGCGCGCACTGCGAGGCCTGGCGTGGCCAACAATCCCTTGCGCGAACACGCCCGACGGCTTGGAGAAAAGCATAGTCTTCGATTGTGACTCCAGGGCGGCTGTGGTTGGGCCCAAAGCTCTGAAGCCCAACCAGCTGATGCGTGAGCAGCGCCTCCACATCCGCGCGGTCCAGCTCCGTTGGGTCAGAGTTGTCGCTTACCAGCACGAGCGTGGCAAACTCATGCTGACTCAGCACAGTCGTCTCCTAAGCTATTGGTCTAATAGTGCTACGGGACTTCATTACCGTTCGTGACAGCTGGCATAGCTTGTACAGGCCGCTTCTTTGCTCTCGGACGCAAAGGTCTGGCTGGTGGGCACTTGTGTCATCGCGCCCAGGATGAACATGTTAGCTGCTCGCAGCATGCTGTTCAATACGACTGGTAAAACCATGTATCGAGCCGCCTTTGCCAAGCACAGCATGTGGCCACCTCATATATCACCTATTGATGTATCTCAAATGTTTCGCAATTGGCCGTCTCAGTTATTGGGAAAAGTGACAAAAGCAGCATTGAGTTGAACTCAATGAGATGTAGAAGCGACGGCGGCCCGTATGCCGGCAGACTTGAACGGGGGCAGAAATGACGACGGCTTGAGCTCGAAGAGCGTGGCCGATGAATTCCTGGCCCATTCCAACGAGGAACAAGCCCATCCCGACCAGATCGCCGAACGCATTGCCATCGACAGCTATCGCGAAATCGTCCACTTCCTGGACGAGGCGACCCGACCTCGCGCCGCACGATGGAAGAGATCTTGGCGGTGGAAGAGGAGCACGCCGACGAGATGGCCGACGTACTTGCGCACCAGGGCAGTTAAGCTGCCGCAGTCTGCTGCGCACTTGACTTTGGTCAAGCCGCGGCTGGGTGCTGCCCGATAAGATTGCTCCTGTCATGGAGATGCGGGGGCGCTCTTCATGACTTGTCTACCCGTTTCCGGAATGGAAACTTCGCCCGCACCGTCAAACGATGCGGGTGTTTTCTTTTTTGGACTGTACTGGGGAAAATAACCTAAAGTGACCGGGGGGCGCCAGGCAACCTGCACGTCAACCAGTCGCCGGTGGCGGCCATGCAATGGCTGGCCGGCGATGCCGCACCGTCCGGCTTCACCGTCGACCAGGAGATCGAGCTGCAGTCCGGCGCCGAGAGCAAGGCCACCGTGCGCTACGTGCGCCACCCGCTGGACGCGGAAAACCTGCGCCGCCATATCGCCGCCGGCAAGCGCTGCACGCGCCTGGCGATGACGTGGAACGTGATCAGCGGCCACCGGCGAGCTGGCCACGCTTGCGCGCCGAGGCCCGCCATGCGGCCAGCGCCGCCGAGGCCGAGCGCGACGCGGCACGCGCCGAGACCGCGGCCGCGCGCGAAGAGGTCGCGGCGATCTCGGCGCAACTGGCCGAGGCGCGGCAGGCGCACGACGGGTCAATGCGGGACAGAGCGTGGAGTTTTTTCGCGTAGGATAGCGCCGTCGGGGTTGCGCCGCCGCTTATCCCAGCTTCAATAGCGGATCAGTCAGGGGCGATAGACCTTGTGATAGCGGATTCGCCGTATCTTGGCATGGCCCGTTCAATTTCTGCCATGAGTGTCATCGTTCAAGCCTTGCGGCACGGCTTCGGGTTACTCCGTCACGACCGTCTCACCTAGACTTGACCTTGATCAACGCGGCGAGGCAGGCCACCGTCTACCCTCGCCGATTTGGCGACCCCTACGCCCGCGCCATGGAGACCGACTATGCTGACCCAGAAAACAAAAGACATCGTAAAGGCCACCGCACCGGTGCTGGCCGAACACGGCTACGACATCATCAAGTGCTTCTATCAGCGCATGTTCGAAGCGCATCCCGAACTGAAGAATGTGTTCAACATGGCCCACCAGGAACAGGGCCAGCAGCAGCAGGCGCTGGCACGGGCGGTCTATGCCTATGCGGAGAATATCGAGGACCCAAACAGTCTGATGGCCGTCCTGAAGAACATCGCCAACAAGCATGCAAGTCTCGGCGTCAAACCGGAACAGTACCCCATTGTTGGAGAACACCTACTGGCCGCCATCAAGGAAGTGTTGGGCAATGCCGCAACCGACGACATCATTTCCGCTTGGGCGCAAGCCTACGGGAATCTGGCCGATGTCCTGATGGGCATGGAGAGCGAGTTGTATGAGCGCTCTGCGGAACAACCCGGTGGCTGGAAGGGGTGGCGCACCTTTGTGATTCGTGAGAAGCGCCCCGAGAGCGATGTGATCACGTCATTCATCCTTGAGCCTGCCGATGGTGGTCCCGTGGTGAACTTCGAACCCGGACAATACACCAGCGTCGCAATCGATGTGCCCGCGCTCGGGTTGCAGCAGATTCGCCAATACAGCCTGTCGGATATGCCGAACGGGCGCAGCTATCGCATCTCGGTGAAGCGCGAGGGCGGCGGGCCGCAGCCTCCGGGCTATGTTTCGAACCTGTTGCATGATCACGTGAATGTTGGGGATCAGGTCAAGCTGGCTGCGCCCTATGGAAGCTTCCATATCGACGTTGACGCCAAGACACCCATTGTCCTGATCAGCGGTGGCGTTGGGCTGACACCGATGGTCAGCATGCTCAAAGTGGCATTGCAGGCCCCACCGAGGCAAGTTGTATTCGTGCATGGCGCACGTAACAGCGCAGTACACGCGATGCGCGACAGGCTGCGCGAAGCGGCGAAGACCTATGAAAACCTTGACCTCTTTGTTTTCTATGACCAACCGCTACCGGAAGATGTCCAGGGACGGGACTATGATTATCCGGGCTTAGTCGATGTGAAGCAGATCGAGAAATCGATCCTGCTGCCAGACGCCGACTACTACATCTGCGGTCCGATTCCGTTCATGCGAATGCAGCATGATGCCCTGAAGAATCTCGGCATTCATGAGGCACGCATTCATTACGAAGTGTTTGGTCCCGACCTGTTTGCTGAGTAGCAGGGACCGGTCGTTCCGGTCGCCGCCGACTTGGTGAAGATCGGTTGTCCGGGCTTTCAGTAGAGCGGAAGGACATCGATTCGCAGATGTCCTTTCCTTCCTCATCGACCAATCATTTCCGGATAGCGCCGCACAGGCAAGTGTCGTCAGGCAACTCGGGGGTTGCAATAGCCCCAGAACGGACTTTCCTTCCGCTTTCGTGGCGCCATTTTTGCGCCGCAAGCCGCACGAGTCGGCGTCTGGCAGTCGCCATCAATCAACTCGATGCCAGCCTCGGCAGCGCAGTCTTGCGCTCGCGCTGTCCAACATATCGTCGATCCGCTACGGCGGGCACAAAGCGACACTGAGCCAATACGCCAAGGTGTTAGCATCTACCGGCTTTTTGAGGACAGCCAGCGCGCCTTTGGCAAGGGCATTCGCTTGGAGGTCGGCCGACGGGAATGCCGTGATGAATATGGTCGGCGGCGCATAGCCAAGTGCCAGAATGCGGTCGTGCATGGCGAGCCCCGAGATGCCGGGCATCATGACGTCAGGCACGATGTCTCGGCGATATGGCCCGATTGCAAGAACTCCTCCGCCGACGCAAATTGGCGTGTAGGTTTTCCGAACGAGCGTACAAGACTCGCCGTTGCGATGCGCATAGCCTCATCGTCGTCAACAATCGAAACTACTTGTGCGAAACACAAGAGAACCTCGACGTTATGAACGTGTGCCACAGAGCCGATAATGCCATTGCAAACAGTCTGTACTGCCACCGCAAGCATAATGCCAACCGCTGAAAATCATACATAGATATTACTGGTCGCAAGGACATCGCATCTTGAGTAAGATGCAGATTTGATATGCCTCACCCATGCTGGCGCCGCAATTCGTCAAACCGTACGTTAAGACCAAAAGGAACGATGCGGCCGATGCTGAGGCGATCTGCGAAGCGGTAGCACGACCGAACATGAGCCTTTTTGCGGCGGGCCCGCAGCAGGAGTTCACGCACGGGCAGCGGATCTTCGAGCGTAATCTGGGCCTACTCACTTGCGCTTCATAGCTCGACAATACGGGATTCTGGGATGTCGCATGACATTCAAATTGACGAGGTAGGCCATACCGTTGAGAAATCAAGGCTATTTGCTGCTAATTCTAATGACGCCGGGATGACTGTACTATGGGTCCGTGCAACAGGTGATCACCATCTCAGCTGTGCTCGTGGCTGCCGCAATGAAGGCGGTGTCGGCGGTCACCGTCAGCGGCAACCCGGCCGGTCGTGGTCCACGCGCTTGCGCCATGGGCCAACAATGCTGACCACCAGGCCATGCTGGTGACAGAAGGCGCGGATGCTCAGCCCAGTCTTGCGCCACTGGGCCAGCATCTCCCACCAGAAGGCATCGCACCCGCCTCGCAAGCGGTGGCCGCCATGGCAACATCGAAGGATCGTGACCAAGTAGTGACCACTGGCCGGCGCCCGCATCGAGCTGACCGGCGCGCATGTCGAGCGCATCGTGCGCATCGTGCTGGGGCAACTGGGAGGCGCCCTTCCATGGCAGCCCAGAAGCGCAAGAGCGTCATGCCGGGGTTCGAGCAGGGCCCATTGTGCCGACACAGGCGTGTGGGAGAGTGGGCGACGCCCACTATTGATCTAAATCAGCCCCAAATGGTAACGGGAGACTACTGTTCAGATTAGAGCCTCTTGAGTTCGATACAGCTTCGAGCCCGATCGTGTACTTGACCAGTTTCGCTGGAGCGCGCCATGACCGACCAACTTGCCATTTGGCATGCCGATCACATCAATTTCGCCGCACTGCTCGACCTGCTGGAAGAGCAGGTGAGCGTTTTTCACCGGGGAGAGCAGCCGAACTACAGTTTGATCGGCACGATCATCTATTACATGCGGAACTTTGGTGATCGTGTTCACCATCCTCGCGAGGATGTTGCGTACGCACTGCTCGTCGAGCGAGATCCCGGCATGCAGATTGTGGTCAGCCGGCTCCTGCAAGAGCATCGCATAATTGCCAGGGTGCGCGAAGAGCTCCTAAGCCGTCTGAATGAAGCGGAGCGAGATGTCATCACTTCGCGCGCGGCCCTGGAGGCCGCCGCGGCCATGTATCTTGTGTACTATCGCAATCATCTCTCCACTGAGGAGAGACACGTCATGCCGCGCGCTGCGCAGCAGCTGACCGAAGAGGACTGGGCAGAAGTCGCGACCACCGTTCCAGACAGCCCAGATCCGCTGTTTGGAGAAAATATACAGGAGCGCTTCGCGGCGCTGCGCAAGCAGCTCGAGGGGGAGGCGAAAGCGTCCAGACAGGAGTCGATACATTGAGGAAATCGATGCCTGGAAGCAGACCATACATGATGGCGCCAGGCACTTGCCGTCCGGATCAGGCCAGGACCTCCTCGGCGGGTACGTGGACTTATCCGTGTGCGCTTGCCACGGCGGCATAGGTCACATGCGGGCGATGAAGGCGCCCCAAATATTTCATAACGTCCAAGAAAGCTTTTACATCACTTGAAAGCCGCCATGCATACATTTGAAGCACAAGACTTGGAAATGCGAATCATCTGGACAACTTCACATTTCCCCTCTTAGTCATTGAGGCTATGTTTCGCTGGATTCTAGCTTGCCGCCTCTCGAAATCGCACTGGAGAGCCGATGCCGATGCGCAATGACGATCTGTCAGCTCGTCGTGGATCCACGCTTTACATCTGGACTCCTGAGGATAAAGCGTTCTGGGAAAGAGAAGGCGAGGCGATAGCCAAGATCAATCCTCTGGATTTCCGTGCCGGCGCTTTTCCTGGCCTTTGCCATCTGGCAAGTCTGGAGCGTGGTGGCGGTCAGCCTGCCCGCACTCGGCCGGCTTCTCCTACACAACCAACCAGCTGTTCTGGCTGACCGCCGTGCCCGCCCTTAGAAACTAGGGTTTTCCCAGCAGTATGCAAGGATTCCTATCCGCTCGAAGGACCGCATCCAGCAAACGAAGCTGCCCCCCACTTACAATGTTGCTGTGCAATACAGGACCAGGGCTGAAGAAGCGCACGAATAGCCACACGCCCTGTTTGCGGCGGGCTAATACACGGGGCCGCCGAGGGATGCAGCGGAGGACAGAATGGCGACAGCTCGAGCTGGAACCAGAGGGGAGGCACTGAAGCTCCTGGAAGCAGAGGGAGTAACGGTGGTCGAGTTGGACTACGAGTTAGGTTGGCAAGATGCAGTTGAACTCGGCAGGCTCGGCGACAAGGTTGGGGTACGCGTCGAGTATCGCGGGCACGAAAGCATTGCCGTCCGCTCGCCGGCTGCGCTCGTTGCCGGCCTATTGCGACCAAAGACAACGTTCCGGCAGCGAAATCTTTACTGCCAGTTTGAGTTCGACGAACTGCCAGCAGGTGAGTTGGACAGATTGGAGGCAAAGGCAGCGACAATGGGAGACTACATCCTGGCTAGACACTTGCTACGGGAAGTGGATGCGGAGTGGGTCGAGTAGCTGACAAGCTCTAGAACCGAGCGCTGAACCGGGGAATCCAGTCCCGCGTGGCGATCCTGCGCGCGGACTTCCACGGCGCGCTGCCCGCGGGTCTGGCCACCACGCGCGGCGCTGAAAAATTCGTCAGTCGCCTGCAGCAAGGCCTCGATCAGATGCTCGGGCACATGGTGGGTGATGGCCTGCGTCTTGGGATGCGGCGGCATGGTCATGTCTGGGCGCGATCTCCTGCAAGCGGTATTCCTGCGTGAAGCAGCAGGCCAGCAAACATTGCGAGGCACAGTAGCGCAGAATTTCTTGCAGAAGCGCAAATCGCTTCTCGGGCGGAAAAGTCAGATTGGCCCAGGCCCGGAATCCTGCATGAGTCAGTGCTATGAGCTTCCCGGGCGTTCCCGCTCCCGTTTGGCACAGTTCGTTCGCCTCTTGTTGCAGCAGCCGATCGAAAACGCTCATGCCGGCACCTCGACCGGAAAAGGATGAAGATCCGCGACGCTGACCCAGCGCGCGCAAATTTTTGTGCGACCGCGTATGACCTCTTCGACCTCGACGTCGGCTGTCGGACCGCTCGGACCATTGAAGAGCGACAGCACGCGCGCCCTGCGTGCAGGCAGGTAGGGCGCTGCCCGATAGGTCAGGCTGGCGATGGCGCCGGCCTCGATCCCGCCATACCGGCGATAGAGCGGTGTGCCGTTTGGATGTTGGCCGATCCTGTCGCCGAATGCCGGCGCTAGGCCATCCAGGAAGGCGCCGAACTGGGACCGCCGCATGCCGATGCCGCCCTCAGTCTCCTGCAGCAACTGCGGGACCACGCCATAACGGCGAGCCAGCGCAGCTCGCATCGGGCGGTCCAACTTCGTGCCGGAACAGGCGAGCGGCAACAGCGCCAGCGCATGGGTGAGGGCGGCCCGATTCGACGGGGTCGGGAACAGGGACAGTTGCGAGGGTGGGGTAAGCATGGGAAGCGGTATTCACGATGATGCTTCCAGATTACCGACACACCGGCAAAGTCAAGGGTACGCCGCGCTCAGCTCAGGGAGTGTTGGACCTTACCGCCATCCGCGGTATTGTTCATTACGGCAGAAGGTTGCGTCGCCATGATGGCCGCGGCAACCGCGACCGAAACGAAAATCAGCTATCTCGCAAGCGCCAGCTGGGGGCCTATTGCCGCCGCGCGTACGGCCTCGTTACAACGAATGAGGCGTAAAAAGCCTGTCATCCCATTGCACAGGCTCCGGCGCGGAAACTTGGATCCGTGGGGCGTCAGGATGCGTGGGATTGACCAGAGCGTTCCATTCCCCGCGAGCTACCACGGACGGCACCAGCAGGACTGCGGAGCGGCCCTCGGCCAGCCAGCGATCACCAAAGCTTCTGGCGGCACGGGGGTCTTCCTGCGTGTCCCAGCCGGTTGGCAGCTGGCCGACATCGACTCGTTCGACCGACACGTCTTCAGGCACCGAGCCGATCACCAAGACGTGATGGCGCGGGACCTTGCCGATTCGGGCATGCACCAGCACCTCAAGCATTGCGCCAGCGAAGCTCAAGGCGCCATAGATCACTGGCCGCCCGGGGCTGTTGAAGCGCCCGCCGACCAGCATGGCGCCCGTGCCGTTCCAGACCTCGTGCCGACGGTCCGCAATCCGAAAGATCCGCATCAGGCGGACATGCCGTAGAAGAGCCGCCACAACAGTTCCTCAACGCGCCTGGCGCCGAGCTCCGTCATGGCCACGTCCAACGGCTTACTGCCGCCGAGCAGCGGATGGGCGGCATTGAGAAACGCCCGCGCGTCGTCCTCATCGTCCCAGACGAAGTTCGCGGTGGCAAAGATCCGCGCCAGCCGCTCGGTCTTTTCCGATTCGTCCGGGGTGAGTCGATCCCTGCGGCGTTTGAAAGTGGCCTCTGGCACGATGCGGGACATCAATGCACGGCGCTCCTCGGAAGTGCGTACGACGTGGTCGACGATCTCGCGCAGCGCGGACTTGGGGAGGCCTTCGCGCACAGCCGCGTCCAGTTCTGCGATCGATAGCCGGGGCGGCGACAGCGCCATCACGGCGCTGATATTCTCGGGCGAGACGACTAGCATGGCGGCACCTGGTCGATCAGTTGATACCTAATTATAGCCCAATTGATCCCAATGTATCGCCGGCCTCTAGGCTAAAGTGACTTATACGGCTCAGCGCGCATTCTTGGCACCTACGGCCTAGCGTTGCGTTGGTTCGGGTGTTCCGTTTTTGTTGTATCTCAGGCGGAAGACGGCCGAGTGATCCACAGGGCGCCCACTTTTTTGGCTGGCATGTGTTGCGTGCCCGTGGCACCCGTCTTCGTTGCGTTGAGTTTTGTGTGGAGGCGCAACGGAAGGACACGCCAGGCCGGGAGTCTGACGACTGCGGTGTTGCGTGTTGCGCACTAAGGCGCGGGACTACGATCGCGTCTTTGGTTTGACCCCCAGTTCCCACAGCACGTCGATGTTGCGCAGATATATGGAGACGTTCTCGGCCGAACTGTGGATGATCGAGTGCTCGCGCCCATCGATGGCGTCAACTTTTGCCGTCCACGGATCTTCCAGGCACTGGCAAACATTCTCGATATCGTCGCGATACTGCTGCAGCGCCTTCGGGGTCCAGGTCCGCATTGCATCTGGAGCCAACAACACAGAGAGCGTACCCTTGCGCTCCCCGATATACCGCACAGGGGAGAGCAGGCCGCCGACGTAGAGCATCATGAGCGCGTCGATCACGCGATCGTCATGGTCCTCGTCCCAGATGACCGCGAGGTCAAGGAATGCACAGCGATCGAGCCGGTTCAGAAGCTCGTCATGCCAGACCGGCGCCCGCAGGATGGAGTAGTGTGTTCCCCGGCCGAGGTTGCCCACAGGGCGAGTTTCGTCATGCAGGGTCTGGAAGAAGGGGCAATAGGACATGAACGCTCCTTTCGGGAGAGAGACGGCTTCCGCCGCGGAACCGCAGCCATTTCGTGGCTGCGAGCATCAATGCAAACAGTATCACGCCGGAGGCATTCATCTTCGCCGCGCTTAGTTCCGGCGTTTAGAGTTCTCCTGCATCGGGACGATTGCCGCTTCGGGTATGGCGCCGAGTTCTGCAAGCTTGTCCCGGGCGTCGCGATACTGCTCGTAAAATCTGGCCCACTTGCTGAATCCGCCCAGTTCGCCAACTGCACGTAGCGTAGCGACGTGGGAAGCCGTTAGCAATTGCACGGTGGCTTCAAGCTCCGCAATCCGGAGGTCCTTGTCGGCAAGCGTCGCAGCCATGTCAGCGCCAGATTGCTTGGCAGCGCGGCCACGCCAACGCCGGTATTCCGCTTGGCGCTGCTGATACTCGGCAAGCAGCCTGCGGCGTGACTCGCTGCGGGTGATCGACGACGCTGCCCTGATGGACGGATGCAGTCGGGCGACGGCGCGCGCCGTGATGTCCTCGTCGTCGGTCAGCAACACCTCAAGGATCTCACGCATTTTCCCGTCGTCGGCCGACGACACTTCATTGGTTTTATTCATCAAGTACTCCCCGTCGTCGGGGCAAGGAGAGGTCAATGCCATCGGGGAAGGGACGCTTGCCCGGCTGCGTTTGGAGCAGCCCTTGCACCCCAGCGAGCCGCTTTTCCGCGTGGTCGAGCTGGTTTTTCCAACCAATGCTGGTCGATGGGCGGGCCTTGATCGTTTCCACGGCAAGCTTGAGCTGGCCCTCGAGCCGAATCAGATTCCGCCTGTGCTCTGGCAGGTCAGTGGCCGAGAGGTGGCGACAGTCGGCGAAGCATTCCAGATGCTTGGCGCACGGATCGACCGTGAATGAGTTCAGGCAGTGCCCATAAGGGGTAGCATGGAATCCGTCTGCTTCGGCACGCAGGTACTCGTATGCGGCCGCGTCACCTTCCGTTTTCTGGATGCGCCGGAAGGCATCGACGATCGGACCGCTGGCCTTGCCACCCTTGATGAGCCGGGCAACCGTGCCGGCTTTTTCGCCGAGCAGGATCTCGACGTCCTGTGGAATTTCGATCTGGTCAAGATCCTCCGCCAGGCTGTCCAAAGGTATGTCCCACTGCAGGCTCTTTTCACGGACGAGTGCCTTGCCCAACTCGATGAAGGCAGAGTAGTGTGGGTTCATCGGCGCTCGCCTTCCAACTGGTCGATGACCGCCTGTATTTCGGCGATCGTGCGCTGCAGTTGCAGGTAGGCCGGCGATCGGGCATCACCACGGGAACTCTGCTCGAAGAGCGAGACTACTTCACGCATTGCGGCCAATACACTTTCGTGCATCGTTTTGTCGTGCAAAGGCATAAACTTCCTGCACCCATAGCACGACGTCACCGGGTTGTAAGGGCAGGCTGGTTGCCCCGACGTGCAGCCGCCGATGCCGGCGATCGGGATGCCGTGAGGCACGCCGGCGATCTGCTGTTCTCCCTTGAGCTGGGTGAGTTCTTCCGGGGAGATGAACCGGTCGTGCGCGATCTTTGCCACCCGCCGGTATATCTCTGACGCGCCGAGTGCCCGGTTGACCCGTTCCGCGTGAGAGGCTGACGCCGCAAAGTACACCAGCCCGGTCCGTACATCGGAATGTCCCATGAACTCGGCGAGCTCCTCGTGGCTTGCACCAGCGTCAACAAGGCGTTGGGCTGCCGTATGGCGAAGGTCCATCGCGCAAGCGTCATCCCCGATGAGGCGTTCCACGCAGCGGGCAATGCGAGAGCCGGCTTCACGATTGGATCTGACGTCGAAGACGCGATCGCTCGCGTCGCGACCGTGCAAGTCTGCATGTGCCACCGGGGCCGTGAACAGCACCGCCCACTCTTGTTTCACACGACGGACCATCGGCCTTTTGCGAAGCCGTCCCCGTTGCTTGACCATGACGAACGTGAGGTGAACAGCCGGTTCGCCGCCGGGTTCTGGCTGCCAGACCCGTACATCACGCCTCGTCAGCATCGCGACCTGAATGGGGCGCATGGCGAACTGATAGGAACAGAGCACCATCGCGGCCTCGCAAAGCTTGTCATGCGCGACGCCTGACCAGCCTCGGGTCCTCACGAGATCCGATGTTTCGTCCAGGTAGCGAACGATCACAGCTTCTTCATCAGCGCTCAGGAAGACATCCCCTGACCGCACACCAGCATATGAGTCCGACGCGGGGCCGGGCAGGGCGGCGCTGACATAGGTCAGATACGACTCGGACCACCCGTGCAGGCGATGCCTGCATAGCAGCCGCAGAACCGTCTTAACGAAACGATAGGCATGAACCGGCAACTGACAGGCGCGCAGCGCCATCCATATCGTTGCTATGCGGGTTGGGCCGGCTGCAACAACGCGGTCGACGTCATGCACCTCGAGATGCATTGCTGCGCTCAATACATTGAAGCAGGTCGAGATATGCACGTCTTCGCCCAGCAGGAAGACCAGTAGATGCTTCTGCAGAGCGCCATAGACAGCAGGATACCGGCCGAAGTCGAGCCGGCCCATCCGACCATTGAGGTGAAGCCCAAAGACATCTGTCTGACCGACTGCCGGAATGGAGCGGAGTTTGTCGTCGAAGTCGTCGTAGTAGCGTACAACGGGCGGTAGCTCCGGCAATGACGCCACCATGCTTTCGAGCACCGATGGCCCGGCTTGCCCACGAAGCCGGGAAGGGAAGACCTCTAGCATGATCAGCGTCCCTGCGGCAGCGCGCGCAGCAAGGCCACACGATCATCGAACGCGTCGTTCCATACGCTCGCGAGTCGGCTTTCAAAGACAGCCCTGGCATAGCGCGAAGGCATGTCCGACTCTTTCGACCATCCGAAGAATGTACGCAGTTTCTGCAGCGCTTCGGGCATCGAGTCGCCTCGCTCCAGCAACTGGTGAAGCCGCAATACGGCGCTGGTATGCCGGAGGTCATGGCAGGTGACCGACTTCTTTTCGGTGCGGTCGTGCAGTTCCTTCAGCACATCAGCTGGCAACGCTTTCGATATCGTTGTAAAGATCTTCGTCAACGACTCTGTGGAAAGAGGGCCGCCAGTCTGGGCGCTTAACATGAACGAATGGGAAGGCCGGCCCCGGTAATTTTCGCAATA
Organism: Cupriavidus necator; assembly: GCF_016127575.1. Classification (NCBI taxonomy): domain Bacteria; kingdom Pseudomonadati; phylum Pseudomonadota; class Betaproteobacteria; order Burkholderiales; family Burkholderiaceae; genus Cupriavidus; species Cupriavidus necator. Next base: position 242,386 of record NZ_CP066020.1, on the reverse strand, counting down.
GATCTGCACCAGGCCCGCCGTTGCGTCGCTGACGGGAATTTGCCTGACCGAATGGCGCGTTTTGATGCTGGGTTTCGAGTAACGGCTGTCGCTGCCGACTTCTTCATACTCGTTTTGCCGGACGTTCAGCCAGTACCTTGTCCGGCCAAGTTCGCGGTCATAGCTGCTCTTGATGGCGTCCGCTGGCAGCAGCAACAGTTCGCCGCGGCGCAGACCCTGATGCAGCATCAGCACGAACGCGATGAAGACCCGCCAGCGCGTGTGCGCGCGCTGGAAGGGATTGGCATCCGATTCCGGATCCAGGATCTGATAGAGACTCTCGACCACACTGGAGGGCAACGACCGAACGGTCTCGCTGCGGGCACCTTGGCGAATGTGAAGCTGGCGGTAAAGAGTTGATAGTCGGTGGATGCGCGCTTCGATCTGTCGCATCTTCGCGTCCGCCGACTTCGACAGCCATGTGACCACCGATGTCACGAATGCCAGTCCGGTCTGCCACCGGTCCTCATTGCTGCGAGTGGCGACAGGCTGATTACGCAGACTCACGAACCACGACTCGAGAATGTCCGCAAGCCGGGCATCGTCAAGGTCAGATAGCGCGTCATCCAGGGCATTCGCCTTGAATGACCGATCCGCATGCTCATACAGGTTCTCGATGTACCGCAGCCGCATGGTCTGCGTGGACTTTGCCCATTGAGCACCCGCGATGACCAGCCAGACCGCGGCCCAGTACCTGGGCATGTGGTTGCTGTCGACCAGCGCAACCCCCCGGAGCGCCCGCGGCACGGCGGCGGCGCTGACCTGAACGAACATAAAACCCACAACAAAACGCAACGGCGAAAGATACCATAAAAGCACTTTTCCGTTGCGGTACTTGAAGCCTCCGTGCCGTCCCACACGCAACACTTCAGGACATACCAACAGCGCGCATAACAATCATTATGTTAAATATAAGTCACATTTAGACATTGTACGCAGAATTGTCTACGCCCTGCGTAGACAATTGGAGAGAATCCACCGTGCGCCCTAAATTGCCTTCATGTTGCGGAACTGTGCGGGCCACATCCGCGACTGGCCCATCGCAAAGCGCAAGGCGGCGCTCCACAAGCTGCTGCACCGCGTTCGGTTTTTGCAGAATTTGTTCCTGGCCCCATGGGCTAGAACAAGGAGGCCGCGGCGAGGCGGGCGGGCGCGTGGCAGCAGCCCCTCCAGCTTCGCCCGTGATCGCGCGGAGGCGCACGCGGCGCGCCTGACGGCGACAGTCCTCGGCGTTCAAAGCCGCAGCGAGCCGAGCCGCGGACTGACCAGATCAGCCACTATTGCAGGGGTCAAGATGACGTGGCGAGTTACGCGCGCGGAGCCAGCGCTTAGGTTGCGATTAAAGCGGATATCCACGTTGTTGGCCCCAGCACTTCCTCCAACCGATTGTTTCCCAGCGCAGGAGACTACGCAACGCCGACACGCCAGGATCCAAGATCTGTCTCATCGTCTCCGCAAAAGGATTCGCGAAACGCCGCAAGAGAAATAATTGCCGAGAACGAAACTCTTCAACCAGCCGCGTCTTCCCGGGCATAGCGGGCTTTGCATCCATGGCCCACACGTGGATGCCCGGTCGCAGCGGCGACATGTCATCTAACGTCCATCGCCGGTTGCGGTTCTCCATCTTTCAACGTCAGCACCATCCTTCCGTTTTTCCGTGCTGTTCCAGTTCATTACGCCAGGTCGACACCAATCAGCTTGCGCAGATCGGCCTGGCTGCTGAATGCCTTTTTCCTGGCCGGCGTCGATGGCTGCCTTGATGATCGCCTCGTCCTCGCGGCAATCAGGGGACGAACCAGTTCGCCAGCCGCAAACCAGTCAATTCCGAAAAATCCTTCGTATTGCGTGTCACCAAGGTTAGCCCATGCGCTATCGCAACCGATGCAATCTGCCCATCCACGAATGGCAATGTGAATCCAGCCCGCTCGCGTGACTGGCGCAGCTCCGCGTGGATCCGCGCTGCGGCAGCGTCGTAAGGCAAGACTGGCAAAGTGCCCACGACATCTTGCACAAAACGGCCAACTGCGTCCTTCCGTTGGCCATCCGGCATGCGCAACCAGCCATAACGGAGTTCGTGCCAGACCGGGGCCGGAATTGCTAGCTCCCCCTCGTAGCGGGCCAAATTGTCCGTTACCGCGACCTCAGGTCTCGGCCGCATGGCCTCTGAAACAATGTTGGTGTCGAGCAACCAACTCACGGCGCTCACCATGAGAATTCTCTTCCCCCATCGGGTTGGCGTACTTGCGCAAAGGGATCGCTCTCATTCTCTTCTGTCAAATGCTGTTGGCGCCACTCTGCCAGACGCGCAGAAAAGCCAGAGGAAGACCCAACCAGCTGTCGATATTGAGACCACGACATCAAGACGCCGGCAGCCTGCCCGCGCCGGGAGATCAGTAGGGGCTCTTGTGCCACTTCTACACCTCGCAGCGCATCAGCGAGGTGCGCTCTTGCCTCAGAAAACGGGATAGTTTGCATGGAAAGGTGCTCCCTTGCTTGATATGTACGTTTCAATTGTACATCAATGGGACTCCAGCGTCAGTTCGACACCTTGCCACAGGGAATACTGATCGTCCCGGAAGGTCCCGGAATTGTTCGACCGGGCGGCCGACCCCGTTGCGCCATTCTGGTCGAGGTACCCACTAGACATTAGAGTTGGGCATTGACCTGCTGACGAAGGCACACGCCGGCCCTCCCCGCAGAATGAAGCGGCGTCGACACCCGCCGGAAATCTCCGCCCGCGTCGATCACGACGACTCGAATTCCCCGCCGAGGACGATCGCCGGCCCAGCCTACCGAGACGAGCCAGCTCGCCTTCGATTTGGGATCTGCTGCCTTACCGGTCGCGAGTCCAGCCGCGTAAAATGCTCCCGACGTTGTCCACCGGCCTCCTTCAGTCAATGTCTGTCCCCTACCAATCCAGGCAAATCGCGCAATGGCTGGATCCGTTCACGGTGTCCAAGGCGCGTCCCTATGCGAGTGCCGTCTCGGAGTTGCGCTGGATCGACGAGGACACCCTGGCGGGCCTGGTGCAAGGCACCCGCACGCGTCCGTATGACGTGCGTGTGTATTTCCACGACGTCGACGACGACATGTGGGTGGAAGGCGAATGCACGTGTCCAGTTGGGGTCGACTGCAAGCATGTGGCAGCGCTGCTGATCGCCGGCCTGGCGCACCAGCCGAAGCCACCGTCCACCGGCGTGCGCGCGGAACTGGTGAGCTGGCTTGAAGGCTTTCGTGCCAGGCGCACGGCCGCCAATCCCGCGGCCAAGAAAAAGCCGTCCAAGCCCACGCATGCCCTAGCCTACGTGATCGGCCAATCGTACCGCGGCGGCGAGGTAACGATTTACAAGGCACGCGTTGGCGCCGACGGCACGATTCGCTCGCTTGACGATCCGTGGCAAAACATCGAGAAGGCGCTGGTCGAACCCCCCAAATTTGTTACCGAAGCGGATCTGCCGATCCTGCGCGGGCTATGGCTGGGCCGCTCACATGCCTCCTATATGGGTGGTTTTGGCCTGCGGGGCGCAACCGGTGCCGTCATCTTGGAGCAACTGATGGCAACCGGACGGGCTTTTGTTTCCTTTTCGCCCGCGGGCTCACACTATCCCGGCACGCACTGTGCGCTGCAAGTCGGAGCCGCGCGCGGCGCGCAACTGACTTGGCAGGCGCAGCCCGACACGCGCGTGCGGCCGCTTCTGCAAGCCGAACCACCCGCTTCCCTGTTGCTGACGAGCACCCAGCCGTGCTGGTACGTCGACGCGGATGCTGGTGAAGCCGGCATCCTGGCGATGCCTTGGCCCTCCGAACAGCTCGCCGATTTCCTGTCCATGCCGGCCATTACGCTGGACGAGGCCGCACTGGTTGGGAATGTGCTGCGTGACGTGGCGCCCGAACTCCCGATGCCGCCTGCGCATGAAACGGCGTCGGTGCGAAGCATCCACTGCGCGCCGGTGCCCGTCCTGGCCCTGGACACGTTGTCGACATGGGCCTCGGCGCAGGATTTTGCGACGGTCAGCTTTGATTACGCAGGACACAGCCTCCCGGCGCACAGCAGCACCACTCTCCTTCAAACCACCGGTGGCGAGGTCGTCCAGATCAAACGGGACGCCGATCTCGAGCGCAAGCGTCTGACAGAACTGCAACAGGCCGGGTTCCGGAAGATTCGGGCCGACCATGTCTTTGGGCCAGCCCCGTTTCCGGCCGACATGCTCGGCCCCGAGGACCATGCCAGCTGGCCAAGCCTCGTGAAGGTGCTGCTTCCGATCCTTCGCGCAAGTGGCTGGCGCGTCGTCATGACGGACGCGTTTCGGCACAATGTGATTGAGATCGAGGCCATTGACGGCCGCCTGCGTCAGACCGGTGATGGCTGGTTCGACGTCGAGATGGGCATCACTGTCAACGGCCGTACGGTGCGTCTGGAGCCGCTGCTGGCTGACCTCTTTCGCCGGGATTCGCGCTGGTTGTCAGGCAGGCTGGATGGCATCCCCGACGACGAAGCGATTGATCTGAAGACCGAGCGCAACGAGCGGCTGCGCCTGGGTGCCGACCGGCTGAAACCCGTCGTGCGCGTGCTGATCGACCTGTTCGACGCGCTCAACACCGGCATGCGCATTTCCGAGTGGGATGCAGCCCGGCTCCATGCCCTGGATCAGACCGGGCGCTGGCAGTTTGACGGCGCGGCATCGATCCGGCAGCTCGCGCAGCGGCTGATGGCGGGTCCCGGGATGGCAGACGTGCCCGTGCCGCGCGGCCTGACGGCCGAACTGCGTGCTTACCAGCGCCAGGGGCTCGCCTGGATGCAGTTCCTGCGCGAGCACGGGTTGTCCGGGGTACTGGCCGACGACATGGGACTGGGCAAGACGATCCAGGCCCTTGCGCACGTCCTCACGGAAAAGGAACGGGGCCGGCTGGACCGGCCTGCGCTGATCGTCGTGCCGACGACCCTCGTGCACAACTGGCGCGAGGAAGCCCAGCGCTTCACGCCGACGCTGCGCGTGCTGGATCTGCACGGCCCCCAGCGTCACGATCGCTTTGACCAGATCGGCGAGCACGACCTGATCCTGACCACATACGCCTTGCTGTGGCGTGACGAGGCAATCCTTGCCGGCCACGACTATCACCTGCTGCTTCTGGATGAGGCCCAATACGTCAAGAATGCCGCCACCAAGTCCGCCGCAACCATCCGAACACTGCGTGCGCGACACCGCCTCTGCCTGACAGGCACGCCGCTCGAAAACCATCTCGGTGAATTGTGGGCGCAGTTTGACTTCCTGCTGCCCGGCTTTCTCGGTACCCGCCAGGACTTCACGCGACGCTGGCGCACTCCCATCGAAAAGGGCGGCGATGCCGTTCGACGCGACCTGCTCGCGCGGCGCATCCGGCCATTCATGCTGCGCCGGCGCAAGGATGAGGTGGCCACCGAGCTGCCCCCGAAGACGACGATCGTGCGCACGGTGGAACTCGAAGGCGCACAACGCGATCTGTACGAAACAGTGCGCGCTGCCATGCAGGAAAAGGTGCGGGCGGCCGTCGCTGCCAAGGGCCTCGCGCGCAGCCACATCATCGTGCTGGAGGCGTTGCTCAAACTGCGCCAGGTCTGCTGCGATCCGCGGCTCGTCAAGATCAAAGAGGCGGCCCGGATCAAGGAGTCGGCAAAGCTTGACCTGTTGCTGCACATGCTGCCCGAACTTATCGAGGAAGGCCGTCGGATCCTGCTGTTCTCGCAGTTCACTAGCATGCTGGATCTCATTGCGGCAGCCCTGCGAAACGCCGGCATTCCCTACGTCATGCTGACCGGGGATACCACGGACCGCATCACCCCGGTCGAACGCTTCCAGCAAGGCGAGGTACCGCTTTTCCTGATCAGCTTGAAGGCCGGTGGCGTTGGCCTGAACCTGACAGCGGCCGACACTGTCATTCACTACGATCCCTGGTGGAATCCTGCTGTGGAAAATCAGGCTACTGACCGCGCACACCGCCTTGGCCAGGATAAGCCCGTGTTCGTCTACAAGCTGATCACCGGTGGCAGTGTCGAGGAGAAAATCGTCGCGATGCAAGCGCAGAAAGCCGCGCTGGCCGAGGCGATCCTGTCGGAGGATGCCGCCGGCGCCGTCAAATTCTCCGCCGAAGACATCGAGGCCCTTTTTGAGCCGATCCCGGCGGCACCGGCCGTCGCCGCGACGACAAAATCCCGGTCCCGCATTCGGACAGGAACCTGACGATGCCGTGTGCTCGGGCAAATCGCGACGGCACTGCACGACGCCCGGGCAGGCAAAGCGACCGCACCACTCAAGTCGTTTGGGATGCTCGACGCGGCAGACGCACCTCAAACGCCGTCTCTGCCTGGTCGGAGCGGGCGTCGATTGACCCGTGATGGGCCCTGGCAATTTCGCTCGCGATATACAGCCCGAGCCCGAGCCCGAGCCCGAGCCCGTGCGCGTGCTTGTCTTCCGGATCCGGACCTCTGCTTAGCGGGTCAAACATTCGCGCCAGCGTCAGTTGGTCAATAGCGGGGCCGCTGTTCCTCACCGCGAGATGAACTTCGGTGTCGTCACCAGTGAGTACAACACGGACCGGGGCGTCTGGTGCGCCATACCTGATCGCGTTGAGCACCAGATTGGAAACCACTTGCTGCAGCCGCAAACCATCCCAAACGCCCAGCGCGTTACCGTTCATCTCAAGGTCGATGCGGCGGTCCGGATGCGCTGCCCGCAACTGATCCACGGTATCGCCAACGACGTGAGCTAGGCCGACCTCAATGGGAGCGATGTTGATACCCAAGCTGAGTTTCGTTCGGTTGAAATCGCACAGATCATCCAGCAGGGAATTCATGCTGGCCCCGCTGCGAATGAGCCGTGCTGCCGCCTCCGACACCTTCTCCCCGGCGTTCAGCGCCGCCAGATAGGAGGCGGTCATCTGGATGGTCTGCAGAGGACTGCGCAGATCGTGCCCAAGCATTCCCAACAACAGATTGTGAGACTGCTCGACTTCCGCGTTGAAAAAATCCACCGATTCCGCGACGGCCTGATCGATCGCCTCGTTGAATCGCATCACGTCATCCAGATCCCCGGCGACCAACTCAAACTCGTCCATCCACAAACGCAGCACGCTCGCGCGTAGCGCCCGGTACTCGGCGACCAACTGGTTGATGTTGAAGCCACCGCGCGCCCGGATGACGGCGTGAATTTGGGCTGCAGTGTCCGGCGCACCGGGCACCTTCGGGGCTCGTCCCAAGGATTTTTCGCGCTGCGCCTCGCTCGTTTGCGGGGGTCCTAAGATCTTTGGCAATGGCTTGGAAGATCTGCGGTGCGTGGGTCGCGCAGGGCGAGAGAATCCAGATTCCGTGCGGCAGGCAGCTGGGTGGCCACAAACGCCTCTTATTCCCCCAAAATGTGCTTCATATCGCGCAAGATAAAGTCAGCTAGCCGCATGTCTGCCCCTTGAGCTTTGGGAGCCCCAACGCACTTCTGAAGAATAGGATGTTATGTCAGCGATGATGGGTAAAGTATTGCATAAGGCGCTTTGAGCGCTCGGAAGTCTCGTGCTGTCGATTGTTACGTGACAACTGACGGCTGACTTCTTCGAGGCGGTTGCCGCATGCGTTCCGTACAGATGACCGCAACGACTCACTGAACGTAGCGTGGCGCTTGCGGACAAGGTAATGCGCTTACCTTGGTTATATCGCAATTGAGATACATAATGTCGGTCAATGCATAGGAGATTTTCATGGCGCATACTTCAATGCTGCACATCCGGGTGGACGACGACCTGAAAGCCCGCGCCACGCAAAACCTCGCCAGGGTCGGCCTAACCGTTTCCGACGCAGTGCGCATTCTGTTGACACGGATCGCCAAGGAAGGCGGGCTGCCGCCCGGTCTGACGACGAGTCCCGAGACCTATGATGCTTGGTTCCGCGCAAAGGTCCAGCAAGCGCTGACCGACCCGGCCCCGCCGCCCCCACATGACCAGATCATGGACGACGCTCAGGCGCTGATCGACCGGAAACGCCGTGCGCGCGGTTGAATGGATGTTGCGCCGCGCAAATATGTGACTGCCGAACTCAGGGGATAAGCACGAGGCCATCGCCAAGCTTGGTCGCCAGCGTCGTCCAGCCCCGCCCGCGTGCGACCGGCGGACCGCCCGGATCGTGCTGGGCTCACGCGGCGCGATCTGACGTATCGCACGCCGAGTCTTGCCTTCGGGATCCCAAGAACTCGTCCCCCGCATAGGCGGAAAGCCAACCATCCATCTTGTCGTCTATACTTGACACATGTTTGGAGATTATCGCCATGAATCCCGCTCTCTTGGGCAACGCGATCCAGCGCAAGCGGGTTGCCTTGGGGCTGACCCAACAGCAGCTGGCCGACATGGCAGGGCTGTCGCGCCAGTCGCTGAACGGCATTGAACACGGCAGCGTCAACGCTACGCTCCAGTCGCTCGGGCGACTGATGGATGTGCTCGGCTTAGCACTTGATATAAACGATCCCGATGAGCGCCGCCTGGCTAGCGGGTCGCCAATGCGGGCGCTGTGGATGGCCGCGAAGGGCGCCAACGTGAGCTACACCGGCGAGCTCACGCCAGACGAGCTCGAGCGCGCCCTCGCCACCGGCGAGGTGCCGTCGGAGTATCGTCCACAGGTGGCCCATGTCTTGGACGAGGCGCCTCTGCAACTCGTCACCAAGGTGGTCGCGGAGGTAGCGGCGAAGCAACATCGGAATCCAGCCGACATCTGGAAGAACCTCAGGCGGCTTGCGCAGACCTTGATGGTCACGCGCGGAGGCCTGTGGGCATGAAAGTTGAACTAAAGGGCGACATCTGGGAAAGCCTGTTCCCTCATGCCTTTACGCTGATGGAGGAGGTCAGAAAGCACGGGGGCATTGAGCCGTTCTGGACCTTCGGCGGCGGGACGGTCCTGATGCTTCGGTACCGCCATCGTTTTTCCCGCGATATCGACCTCTTTGTCCCGGATCCGCAATGCCTGGGATTCGTGTCGCCGCGTTTGAGCGAGGCCGCGGAAAGCATCACGAGCGACTACGTTGAGCAAGGGGATTTCGTGAAGCTGGTGCTCGACGCTGGGGAAATCGACGTCGTGGCCTCGCCCAACCTGACCGACAAGCCATTCGAAATCTGGGAGATCATGGGGCAATCCGTCAAGGTGGAGACCGCGGCCGAGATCGTTGCCAAAAAGCTTTACCATCGTGGCGACCGTGCCACTGCGCGGGATCTCTTTGACCTGGCCGTCGTGGTCGAGCATGAACCGACGGCACACACACACGCTGCGCCGTTTCTGCTTCGACACGCCTCCGCCTTCCGGGGCCAGGTCGAGGCCGGCCCGCCGATCATGCGTGAGCAGTTCGACAGGATCCAGCGGATTAATTTCAACAGATGCTTTGACGAGTGTGTCGCACTGGTGGGAGATTTTCTTCATTCCCTGCAGGAAACCGACGACACTGCGCAGAAGTCGCGGGAAAGGCAGCGTCCATAGGATTCAACGCCGGCACCCTCCCTCGCTTTTTACGTCCGCGCGCGTGTGAGTTCTCCGGCGAGCAGTGCATCCGACTCAATGCGTCACGCCGAGCGCTCCAACAGCATCGAGGCGGCCCTGCAAGGTCGGAGGCTCCACCCATCGTTCCATTGTCTGCCCGCTACATGACAATTTTTTCGCTGGCAAAAGAACTGCCGGGAAAAAAGCCTCCTAATCCTGTGTTGCGCGATGTTTATATCGCCGTATCCTGCTCCGGTAGGTCCTGCTACCACCCGCGCCCGTCCCCTGATGAGCGCGGGTTCTTTTTTCGCGAACCGGTGAACTGCGCGGCGCCAGGCTGGATTGCCGTCCACGGCAACCTGGTGGGTACTGAATGTGGGTGGCGCCGCAAGGTGTTTCCCGATTTCTTCTTGGACGTTTCTGCGGCTCTCCTCCATCGGATCGAGGGCTGTTTTTTTGGTCGCACTCACCATCTGGCAACCGGCGCGTCCAACTTGCCGACGGCCGCCGCCGCTGCGCGATCGATCACCGGATCTGCCGGTGTCATGTTGACCTGCGGGCGGTCTGACCATCGTGCACAATTCGCAAACGCGCCAGTCGTTTGCCCGGCCCGCTGGCGCCCCACAGCGTTGCCCGTGAACCTCAACCGTTGGTCTAGCCTCCTTCGACTTGATCCGGACAAGTCAGGACGCTGGGCAAGAACTCGCCCTCGATCGTGGCCACCGCGCACGCACCGAGACCGAAGATGCGGCACGGTCCTGCGGTCGGATAAGCCGTGGATTCGTGGTGATGGCCGTGGAAAGCTCGTTTCACTCGCATTGCTTCGATGAGCATGTCAATCGCCTCGAACCCGTGTGGGTGACAAGCCGGAGCCTCATGGCTGACCAGGACATCCGCATGCTGACTCAATAACGCGTTGTAGGTCTGCGGGAAGATCGTGCTGCGATGGCGCCGCGGCAGACCACCCCGCCAGTAATTCCCCTTCCCACATTTGGCCAGATAGTCAGACTCGCTCTCCATGCGCGCTGGTTCGGGCGGCATCCAGACTTGGCCGCGAAAAATCCCCCCTAGCCCGGCAATCCGAAGGCCTGCGATCGTGACCACCCTCCCATCCAGGTTCCGGTCGGCCAGGGCCGAGCCGAAAAGATTGTCGTAGTCGGCATCGCTGTCGGTGTCGTGATTGCCAGGAATCCACCACACCTGCGTCAGAGGAAGGATGCTGGCGAGCTCTTCATCCAGTGGGCGCCTGGCCTGGATGTCGCCTGCGAGCACCACTGCTTCGGGGCGGTGACGGTGGACGCTTTCAATCAGCGGGCCGAACTCGCCATGGGGGTCGCCGCAAATGAATACGTGGCCTTCAGACATCGGTCTTTGGGATAGGTGACGTGGTTTGATGGAATCGACGGCGGTGAATCTGAACGGCCGGCAGGTGTAGGCCCGCCATGCGTCTCGGCCACGGTCTGGGTAAAAGCGCCCTGCATGACCTCGTGCAACTGTGCATGACCTATCGAGCGCGCTCCGTTTGCAAAGTGGCAGTCCGCTGTCACCCGATTATCTCTGAATGATCACCAATCTACCTGATCACAAATCTGTCGAAGGCGTAATCGCGACTTGCGCCCGCAAGGTTACTGCCTCGACCGGTACAGGTGCTTAAGTCAAAGTGGTACGCGAGACGACAAGACCTGACGAAATAGACCGTTCCCCGCTTACAATGTTGCTATGCAATATGAATCTGGGCCGTCGAAGCGCGCGAATCGCCACAGGTCCTACGAGCAGGGGAGGCGGCAATGGCGACAGATCTGGCTGCGACCAAAGGCGAAGCACTAAAGCTCCTGGAAACAGTGGGCGTCACGGTCGTGGAATTGGACTACGAATCAGGATGGCAGGATGCGATTGAGCTGGGCAGGCTGGGCGAAAAGCTTGGCATACGTGTCCAGTATCGCGGCCATGAGAGCATTGCCGTCAGCTCGCCCGCCGCACTCGTTGCGGGACTGAGTCGTCCAAAGTTGACGTTCCGTCAGCGCAATCTTTACTGCCAATTTGAGCTCAGCATGCTACCAGCGGCTGACTTGGAGCGCCTGGAGGGAAAAGCGGAGAAGCTCGGAGACTACATCCTCGCTGGACATCTATCGAGAGATGTCGATGCTGTATGGGCGGAGTCCTGAAGTCCAAGGCAGAATCAGCGCCACGCGTCGCGCCTTGATTTGCCTGGCCGCCCTCGGGTAGCGCTTGTCTCGTCGAGATCTGGTTGGCCGGTTGCGGATTGCCCGTAGTCGCGGCAGCAGCTACCATCCCTGAAGACTTGTTGTGCCCGGCGATGTCGGGCCGGTCCTGCAGGGGCGCAATCTGACTACCAACGGGAACGCCGTGACGAATCAGCTCGATCTTTTTGAAGATGGCCGCGATGTCATGCTTCGCAACGACGTGCTCACAGCGCTTGAGCAACGCAATGCCGCCGCCGGGCGTGAAGCACTGCAGCGCCTGGTCGCGGAATATCCGGACGACACGCTTGTGCCGACCCTGGAGACACTTGTCTGTGTGCTGGAGGCTCCCGTCCACGAACACTTCGCGACTCAGACGGCACTGCGCGACACCTGCGAAGGGTGGTGTTTGCCGTGCATGCCGGCAGCGCGCCGAGCATTCGGCGACGCAGCGGGCATGGCTTGGTGCCTACCGCTGTGGCGTGCTGTTGCCCGAGCCGCCTCTCAATTGCCGTTTCACCGGGAGATGCCCGAATGGCATGCGGCACCCCTATGGATGCGCGCTGCGGAGTGGACTGCAGCATCTGACAGCATCAAGCGAATTGGGTCATGGCGACGAATTCCAACTCCCCTCGCCTGGATGGCCGAGACGGTCTACCGGCTACAGGGGCTTGACCCGGCATGGCCGCTCTTGGCCGAGCTTGCTTGGCTATCCCCGAAGAAGCTCGGCGCGCTCATACAAACGCTCGGTGATTCGTCATTGCTGGCGCTGCGCCGGCGGTTCGATGCGAAATTCGATGGTGACGGTACGCTAGATGATCTCGCGTGGCTCCCAGCCTGGTCCTTGACCGAAAAACCCGGACTTGCTGCCCTCTTACGCGCGTCCGAGCCCTCGACGGGCACATTACCCGAAAAGGGATTGCGGATCATGCTGGAGTTGTTGAACCTTGAGCGCCAGGGCCGCCAGCATGATTTGCTGGAACGGCGAAAGGACTTACGCGGCCTGCACGCGGGTCTCTTCGAGGCCTACATCCGTACGCGGTAACGTTTCGGGTTTTTTCGCGTTTGCACGCACTCACAGGGTACAAAAAAATGCTCTCTACCTCTCGGACGAGAGCGCGCGCCGCGTCGACATCCATGTCCTGGGAACGGCAGTAATCGGCAAGTTCAAGCTCCCGCGCAGCCACCACGTGTTGTCACATGATCACGCTGAAGTTGCTCCCGACACCAGTAACGTACAGAGCAGCGCCGGCGGCGCCTGCCGGTGCGAGCCGCGTAGTAGGGGCTATGTGATCGTGACGGGCAAGCCCTTCCCAATTTTGACTCGGCGGCTTGGTTGGTGTGCCAAGACACAGTTGGTTCTTGTGGCAGCGCCTCGTCATGCTTCGCCGTAACAAAACCAAACTGCCGTACGCTGAAACAGGTACGCTCGGTCGCTGGCGAGTGTCGTTGGCGCAACGATAGTGGTGTGGAATTGGGCGCCCCGTGAGTCGAGCACCGACCAATGGATTATGAGGCTCTCGCGCTGCATTTGCTTTCCCCTTGGCGGGGGCGACGGCCAAGGTGCAATGAATTGGGCCGCAATGGGCGACCTGCATCTACGATCCCAGCAATCGATCGGTCGAAGCCCAGCCTCGTAGGCTCTTCTGCTGTAGTCACAAGGTCTTTGGGGGCCAAAATTCCGTCTTGCGGCCCAATCTGTTACACCCTCAGGCCCTTCACTTCGACCCGAGAGCGTCCTCGCTGGTCGACATGGCGCCAATTCTACGAAACTGAAGCGGCACGGCGGCCGCGTGGATCGGAACGTACCGCCCTGCTTCTCGTGGGCGGCCTGGTCTTGGCCAGCAAACCTATGAACCAGGCTTCGATACCAAGCGCTCATCCTTGCAAAGGATGTCGATCTCTTCGTCAATAATGGCTATCAGCTCGGCTATGGACCCGGAAAACCGTTGACGTATTTTCTGACGCGTTCTGCGCTCGCTGGCCGCACGCACCAACTCATAGCTGTCGCCAGACTGGTGCGAAAGGCGGATCACTCTGAGTACCTTGCTGGGCGGAAGCCGGAGCCAGTAGGAATAGCCGTTCCGTATCCCCCGCTCGGTACGTTCACGAGGAACCAAGTTTGGCCGGGCGAGCATGATATCGGCATGAATCACTTCAAATGACATGGCGATTGCTCTCAAAAAGAAAACCCCTGCATGCAGGGGTTGGACACTATTCTGGCGGGACGTGCTGCGCCTATTTACGCCTCTTCTGCAATCAGGAACTTGTTAGGGTTCTTGCCAAGCCAGGACGGCGCACGACCGCGGCCAGACCAGGTCTTGCCCGTCTTCGGATCCTGGTATTTCGGGGGCAATCCCGCTTTCGCCTTACCAGCGCCGCTGCCGGCAGGACGACCACGACGGCGTTTGGTAACGTCTTCGACAGTCAGCCCGTATTCCGCCATCAGGTTCTGAATCTGCTCGATGACAGAGGCGACTTCATTCGCACGTGCCTCTTCCAAGTGCGCCTCCAGAGCTGCCTTCTGCGCCATCAGTTCTTTGTAAGTTGCCATCTTCTGGTTTCCTTTCCGATCGAGAGATCCAGATAGGTAGTTTAGAGCCAATTTGATCTTCAGGGCATAAAAACTTTAACCTTCTGGGTAATGAGCAGTCCAATGATTCGCTTGGCGGCTCCGAATCATGACCAAAAAAGCTGAGCGAGAAAGTATGACAGCGACTGAGTACCACCGCCGCGCCACAGTGAGGCTCCATGCGGTAAGGGCAGCGAGAACTGCATTAAAGGGAGCGCCGTAAAACAATGCGCGTGATTCGGGTGCAAAGTCCCCTCGGTTTGAACTGATAAGAACCAGCCTCAGGCTTGTGGCCCTGACCGTGACACTCACGGCAATCGGCCGGTCCAAAAAATTTCGACCGAGTACTCGAGGCTGCATTTGTCTAACAATCCTTGGTTAGAACGTTCGCAGAAACGGGTACGCCGCAGCCTTGACGTGGGGAAAACTTCCGAGCTCGGCAGTTTTCGCATAGTGTCCCGGCACGCGCCACGATGGCGGGACTGAAGCTTTTGTAATGCCGTTGTGCGACGTTGAGCAGTGAACTTCGCGCGAACTGCACTCAGGCAAGGAGGCCAGTGATCGCTTGAAGCGTGCCGAGAGGCGTTGGTCCGTAATTGGCCCGTTTTGGAAAAGCGCGGGTCTTGAAAGGTTCACGACGACCTTCGGGCCACACTGACGCAGCCGCCTGCCGGGCCGCTATCCCAATCGGGGATTGGACTTCTCCGCTGCCCCGCAGCATATTCCTCACTTGCTTTCCACGACTGAAGGATTTACCGTAAACGTTCGGTGTAGCGCTCCCGGCGCGTTCCTTGCACCGACATCATCCAATTGCGGTTCCTAACTCCCCCGTGGAGCACGGTACACAGATCAGCCGTCGCAGTTCCCTTTTGACTCGATCAAGGAGACCGACATGCTAAGTCCGCATGAAATCGCAGCACTGCTGCTGCTTGGCGATGCACCGGACGTTCACGACGTCGATCCCGATCGGTTGGACGCATTGTTGGAACAGAAACTGGTCACGATGGAGCATGGTCATGACAGCGGCGCCCATCCGCGTCTGACCAGCCGGGGGCATTCTCTGCTCGACGCCGTACGCCGCATTCGCTAGGCGTTAAACTTGGGCGCAAACGGAGCCGCCGGCTCCACGGCAGAAAACGGTCATCTCCGCTTGAAGTTGGCGACCTCAACGTGGCTTCAGGGCAGCGTCTTTAGCGTTCTGCTGACCGCCGTGAGTGCCACGCACCTTGACAATGCGCTTTGCGGTAGCGCGTCAACGTCCGCAATTTCGGAGTGATGGCGCTCTTTCTCCTGACGCATTCGTTGGTTTGGGGTCCGCATGCTCTATCAGATTTTTGAATATCAGCGGACCCTGATGAAGGCGTGGGCGGATGAATCTGCCCGAGCCTTGGTCAGCCCTCTAGTCCACTTGCATATCTTCCGGGGGCCGGGAACTTGGCCGCCTGCTGGGAAAACCTGTATCGCTTGAGCACGGCCAGCGAGGAACCGACGTTTGGCGTTACCGCTATCCTTCGTGACGGCCGTGTTGTTCCCGTGGTCGAGCAACTCGTATCGGAAAGCCCTTTTTGCCGCCTGCTGCGCTTTGAAGCTGCCCCAGCGGTTGGGCATGATAACGGGCAGCAAGGGATTCCCGCGGTACTCGTCTGTGCGCCGCTTGCCGGGCATCACGCCGTCATGCTTCGCGACGTGGTGCAATCGCTACTGCAAGAGCACATTGTCTATGTCACTGACTGGAGCAATGGCGCCATCGCGCTGTTGGCAAGCCGCGATGAGGCGACGCCAACCAGCCTGACTCTCATCGGCGGTCCGATTGACGCGCGTCGCAGCCCCACTGCAATTGGGCGCCTCGCCTCGAGCCGCTCTATCCAGTGGTTCCGACGCAATCTGGTTTACCCAGTGCCGCATCCCTATGCAGGTGCTGGACGTCAGGTCTGTCCGAGTTTTGTGCAACTTTCCGGTCTCGCCGCTGCGCAGTCATCACCGCTATGGGGCCTATGTGAAGGGTACTGGGCAAACCTTGCTCGTGGCGATGCCGAGCGAGCCAATGTTCACTGGCAAGCATTGCTGGACTACAGCGCGGTGCTCGACATGGCCGCCGAGTTTTATCTCGACACGGTTCGGACCGTGTTTCAGGAGTTTCAGATCGCCTTTGGCACCTGGCGAGTGCGAGGTCAGTTGGTGCGTCCCCAGGACATCCGTTCCACCGCCTTGCTTACCATCGAAGGCGAGCTCGACGACATATCCGGCCGCGGGCAGACCCACGCCGCGCATGACCTGTGCCGAGGCCTATCCGCGCACGACAGGCGACTGGTCACGATTGCCGGTTGTACTCACTATGACTTGTTCCGTGGACCTGTCTGGCATACTGAAGTCTTCCCTTGGATTTGCGATATGACACGAGACGACATGTAAGACGCTGGCGTCTCGCCCAATCAGCGCATTTCAGGTAGGCGAGGCGTAGGCGCCCTTCCACTCCAGCCTACCTTCGACCGGCGAACTTCAGTCGATCGATGTCGTCGATGACCTACGCCAGCCCACGTTGGCGTAGAGACCAGCCATACCGATGCCGATAGCACGGTAGCCGTGCGCGATCATGGAATTCGCCAGATCGGTTGTCAGCGAGACGCCCTGAGCAATCCAGAATTGGAGCCTCAAGTTGTGCGATTGCCGCTTGTACCTCCGGGCTCGACCAGCGGAGCTGTCATAGCACACCAGTCGGGTGCGATCGTCAAAGATCGCGATGCTAGGCTCACCTGCCAGGCGCGACTCGGGCGCGGCCATCCAAGGCGAGCCGGCAAATGCATCGGCTACGCAGTTCATCCTCATCGAGCAGTAATGGCAGACGCAAACCTGGTGGGCCGGGTGGGATTCGAACCCACGGTGGGATGTCTCCGGCGGATTATGAGTCCGCTGCCTGCAACCAACACGGCGTCCGGCCCTATAACGTCGCGCGAAATTCTACCCTGATGTTCGCACAACTTGCCTCTAATTTGCTGAGCTAATGGCTCGATACACGACTCAGTCGAGCAGGCTTGGCGCAAGCTGTGCGCCCATCTTCGGTCATCGACCGGTCGGCGAAGTGCCATACCGGCCGAGGCCAAAATCACGCCGAAACTTCGGGTGTCGCCACGGTCGGCACCACTGCCTTTGCGGGAGTCCGCTTCTTCGTCACGGCTTTCACTGCGGCCTTCTTCGGCGCAGCTTTCACGGAGGCTTTGGTACCGGTCACTGCCTTTTTCGGGGCTGCCTTCGTGGCGGCCACTTTGCCCGCGGCCTTCTTGGCGTCCGCAGCCTTTGCCTTCTTCGCCGCCAGCTTGTCCTTTGCGGCTTGCTTCTCGAAGCGAAGCGCGGACCTGGCGGCTTCCACTGCCTGCGCAACTTCGCGCTTTGCTGCCTCAATGGCCTTCTTCATGTCGGCGCGCAGCTTCAGCAAGCGCTTTTTCGCCGCCTGAGCCTCACGCGCGAGCACGCTGGCCTTTTTCGTTGGCACGGCCACCTTCTTGGCGGCAGACTTGTTCTTCGAGACTGCACTGACCTTCGTTGCTTTCGTTGCAGCGACCATTATGGATTACCCGTTAGTTGTGAAGCGCGGAGTATAACCGTACGTGTGCCTGCCTAACAGAGGTCTATCTCTTCGTTGTATTGCAACGGACTCGGCCGGCGCGGCCAAGGGCAGCCGAGATGCCAGACTCCGCCGCGCGTAGCCGGCCATCTCCAGACACTCGAACGGTCGGCTCTGCCGAGGCAACTGCCATTCGCCCCGTCACTCGCCTTCGAAGCGATTCAGGCCATTCGGGACACTCCGCCATTTTGTCGTTTGTAACAAGCGCGCCAGCTGATTTTCGCCGTGCGGGGGACGCCGGCGGCATCCCATCTCGTGTGACTGAGGTTTTGGTACCCTTTCATGGAAAGTCGTGCTTGCCTTTGGCAAAATTCGGTAGCGGAGCCGGGAGCGAATTTGCGTGAGTGATTACTAGCAAACAGGTTGTCCTACAGCAGATGAATAGACAGTTCACAAGACATGTGCAGCGCAGCAGGCAGGCATACCCTGGAGGGTTGCTTGAGCCGATCATTCGGTCGGTCCAGAGGCAATCGAAGATTTACCCAGTCCAACCTAGGCCGGAGGGCCTGCTGGTGGATTTCGCAGCCGCTTCCCTTGAAAACATGCAGCTTCAGCGCTTGCTGAAACAGTGCGATTGGAACGGGCACCTGTGACTGCGCCCGACATTCTTGTGCCACACCTGACGCCCGGCGGGCACCTGCTTGCAGTGCCGGAGGACGCCGCGCCAATCTTGGCAGATGAAACGCGACAGCGGCTTGAGAGTTCTTTTGCGCTTGGCGCGGGACATGGCCTGCTGCACCTGGGAACGGCCGAAATCGGCCGCATTTTGCCCCCTGCATGGGCCTGGTGGCGTGATTTTGCGGCGCGCTATGTCACTGCCTTGTGCGCCACGCCCGAAGGCGGCGAGATCGCGGTCGCAACGCCTGCTGCCAAGGATTTCGATGCCATGATTGACGATGCACCGCCGATGACGGGCGGCGAGTATCTGACGCCAGCCGTGCTGGGCACGTTGTGGGGCGAGATCGATACTGCCTTGCACCAGGAACTGGCGACCGCAAACGTCTCGCTTCAGGATTTCCTCAAGCTGCGTCACCCGGCCTGGAATCTCGTCGGCCGCGTGCATTTCAACCTTGCTGAGAACCGCAAGGACCCGGAGTCACCGTTCGCCTTCCTTGCGACTTACACGTCGCGTCTGTCGGCCCATGGTAAAGCGCAACATCAGCCACTGTCGCAGGCCCTGGCGGAATTCTCGGGAGTCAGGAGCAAGGCGCAGCTCCTGTCATTACTGCTGCCGGTGCAGCGCGCCGCGGAACACTGCGACTGGCTTCGCGAAATGGTGGATACCGGCGAGATATACCATCCGCTGCGCTGGACGCCGCTCGATGCCCATCGCCTTCTCTCGGACCTGTCCAAACTCGAAGCTGCCGGGATTGTCGTACGCATGCCAGGCGTCTGGCAGGCGGGCCGCCCTGCTCGTCCCGTTGTGAAAGCCAGTGTCGGAGCACGGCCACCCTCGCTCTTGGGCAAAGACGCGTTGCTGGACTTTAGCATGGAGGTTTCGCTCGATGGCGAGTGTCTCAGCGCCACCGAGGTCAGGAATCTGCTCAAAGGCGCCGACGGCTTGCAGCTCATCCGTGGTCGCTGGGTCGAGGTGGACAAGAAAAAGCTCAGTCGTCTCATGAAGCGATTCGAGGCCATGGAAAAGGCGGCGCGAAGCGGTCTGCCGCTTAATGAGGCTCTACGCCTTCTGGCGGGGGTTTCGCTCGACGATAGTGCCGACCCCGCTGACCGCGACTGGTCGCAGCTTGTTGCAGGGCCCTGGCTGGCTGACACCCTGCAGGAGTTGCGTCAGCCAGAGGGGTTGGCGCAGATCAGCCCGGGACCGGAACTGAAGGCCACCCTGCGGCCCTACCAACAGGCCGGCGTGCGGTGGTTGTACCTGCTCACCCGGCTCGGTTTGGGCGCTTGCCTGGCGGATGATATGGGCCTGGGCAAGACCATGCAGGTACTCTCGCTTCTGCTCGTGCTGAAGCGAGAAAGTGCCGAGGCGCGGCCCAGTCTGCTGGTCGCCCCTGCATCGCTGCTGGCCAACTGGGCGGCAGAGGCTGAGCGCTTTGCCCCCGGCTTGCGCCTACTGATCGCCCATCCGTCGGCCATGCCGACGGCCGAATTGCGTGCGCTGGACCCGGCGCGACTTGCGGACATCGATCTCGTCATCACCAGCTTTGGCGCGCTTCTTCGCCAGCCGGTACTGGGAGCCTTCCAATGGCGCGTTGCCATTGTCGACGAAGCACAGGCGATAAAAAATCCGGGCGCCAAGCAAACGCGACAGGTCAAGCAGCTCCAGGCACAATCGCGCATCGCGCTGACCGGCACTCCCGTGGAAAACCGCCTGTCCGATCTGTGGTCCATCTTCGATTTCACCCACCCCGGATTGCTGGGCTCAGACAAAGTCTTTGCCGACTTTACCAGGCGGCTGGCGAAGGCCGAGCACTTCGGTCCGCTGCGAACGCTCGTACGGCCCTACATCCTGCGCCGCCTGAAGACCGACAAGCGGATAATCGACGACCTTCCGGACAAGACCGAGCTCAAGGCCTGGTGCCACCTGAGCCCGAGCCAGGCGGCACTGTATCAGCGTGCGGTGAAGGATCTGGCTGCCGCGCTTGAAGATGCCGACGGCATCGGTCGCAAGGGTGTCGTGCTGAGCTACCTGATGCGCTTCAAACAGATATGCAATCATCCGTCGCAGTGGTTGGGCGACGCCGCCTGGAAGGCGGAAGACAGTGGCAAGTTCGCCCGCCTGCGCCAACTGGCCGAAGTCATTGCCGCCAAACAGGAAAAGGTGCTGGTATTCACCCAGTTCCGCGAGACCACTGAGCCGCTGGCGGCTTTTCTAGGTTCGATCTTTGGCCGCGAAGGTCTGGTGCTTCATGGCGGCACCCCGGTCGCCAAGCGCCGCGAACTGGTCAAGCGATTCCAGGAAGATGAGCTGACCCCCTTCTTCGTGCTCTCGCTCAAGGCCGGTGGGGCAGGTCTGAATCTCACCGCCGCGTCGCATGTGATCCACTACGACCGCTGGTGGAACCCGGCGGTGGAAAACCAGGCGACTGATCGTGCATTTCGTATCGGCCAGCGGAGGAACGTCCTGGTGCATAAGTTTATCTGCCGTGGCACGGTCGAGGACCGTATCGACCAGTTGATCGAAGCGAAGCAGCAATTGGTGAAGGATGTGTTGGAAGGCGGCGCAGAACTCCTGCTTACCGAGATGAGCAATCGTGAATTGCTCGATCTCGTGAAGCTCGACGTTCATGCCGCGCAAGAAAACTGATCGTCAAGAGGAACCGGAATGGGTTACGGTTACGGGGGATGGAAGCCCTATGTCTCAGTCGCCGAGCGCAGAAAGAAGGCTGAACGAGCCGCCGAGAAGGCGAAGAAGGCTGGTTCGGTGCTGTCGCCAATCGCCTCATACCGCGGTGCCATCGCCAAGACCTTCTGGGGCAAGGCCTGGTGCGACAATCTGGAAAGCTACAGCGACTATGCCAACCGCCTGCCGCGCGGCCGTACCTATGTGCGCAACGGTTCCGTGATCGACCTTCAGATTACGGCAGGCGAAGTCCGCGCGCAGGTAATGGGTTCGAGTCTGTACACGGTCGCTGTGACCGTGACGGCATGTCCCGCAAAGCAATGGCGAGCGATCGGCGCCGATTGCGCGGAATCGATCGATTCGATCGTGGAACTCTTGCAGGGCAAGCTCTCGACAGCCGTGATGGAGCGCATCTGCAAACCTCGCAGCGGTCTTTTCCCGATGCCGGAAGACATCAGGTTCAGTTGCAGTTGTCCGGACTGGGCGTCAATGTGCAAGCACGTTGCTGCCGTACTTTACGGCATCGGCGCGCGGCTCGACCAACAGCCGGAATTGCTCTTCGCCCTGCGCCGCGTCGATGCCAATGATCTCGTCAGGCAGGCCGGCGCTGGCCTGCCCAAATCGACAAAACGACCCGCCACCAGCAAGGTGCTCGACGACGCCCTGGTGGCCGACGTGTTTGGCATCGAGATGGCCGACGCTAACCCACCGCCGAAGCCTGCTGTCAGACTTAACAAGCCACCGGCAGGTAAGGTGACAGCGAAGAAGGCGACCAAGTCGGCCGTCTCGACAACCCGTAAGCCACCTGCGAATGCGAAGACTGCGGAGGATAATAAGTCGGTAACCAAGAAGTCATCAGTCAAGGCATCCGCAGGGCCACGCAAATCAGCATCTGGCAACGTTGTTGCCGGTAAAGCAAACGTGGCGACCCCGCCTGCAACGCAGAACGAGGCTGCAACAAGGAAGCGCGTCAGTACTCGACCGGTGAAGGGGACGTCCCGCTAAACTTCGATTCCATCTCGCATGGAAGCCGTCGTGATATTCCGAGAAATTGTCCTGGCAAGAGTACGTGCGGGGCGATGCGCTTTCAGCGGTCGGTGGATGACCATGGAGCTCGGCCTTCGGGCCGCGATGAGCGCTGCGGTACCATCATCATGCATCGGCCCTTGACGAAGACAGATGTCCGGCTGTCACCGAATATTGCTGGGCCGTTCACCTCGCAACCCATGGGAGTACAGACATGGTCGCAGTCAAACACGACGATCTATCCATGGCATTCGACTTCGTTAGCTGCGCGGCGCCGATGGAGCACAACGCGTATGTCTCACTCGATACGGGCAAAGTCTATTGGACTTCTGATTACAACGACACCTTCGACGAGGAGGTTCCTGACGACCTTGAAACCTCGGACCGCTACCTTGCGATACCGCATAAGAACGAACTCGGTCTTGGACGAAGTCTCGCCCTCCAATTTGTTGCACAGGAGTTGCCTGAGTGTCGCGACCAGGTGGAAGAATTCTTCCGGCGACAAGGCGCTTACGCGCGCCTCAAGGACTTGCTGGAGCGCAAAGGCATTCTCGAGCTCTGGTATTCGTTTGAAGCCGACTCGGCCGAAAGAGCGCTGAGGCAATGGTGTGCCGAAAGTGGGCTGGAGATTCTGGAGTCGTAGCGCCGGATAGACATGCCGCAATGTCTGGCGGTAAAGGGTGGTCCTCTGGGAATTCAGGCACCGCCGTGACAGACAGATTGCCTGGCAGATCGGCCATATACTGACGTTGGCCCACGGCTTTATGCGGAACGTTCGAGTGGCGGCTCCCCCGAACGTGGCCGATTTTCTTGCGCTTGAACCACGATCCGCTGTGGGTCGGCTAGCGATGACGAGCATAGCCGTCCGCGGGGCCCATCGTCACAATCAATACTTTCATGATCATGAAAGTATTGATTGTGCGCGGCTCATTCGCCGCTGTCGCCTACCAGGCGTGCGGCCTAGCTCCTGGTCGACTAATCGGAAGTTCTCCGAAGTCAGGACTCCCTGCAACGAGCGCGTGGCCGCTCGTCAGCCTTCGCAGCCGAGCTGTGCCGGTTCTGCAGACGTTCGTGCATCGTCTCGCAGCGTATCAACATCATTGTCGCAGGCTCCTCGTCTGCGCCGGCGTCGGCAGCCTCCGCAGACTCCTCGTCTGCGCCGGCGTCAGCAGCCTCCGCAGCGCTGCGCAAATATACTTGCCGGGAGACGATGGCGACGATCATGATCAGGGCGCCTACGCCGAGGGCGCGGGCCACAAACAAGAGGTATCGTGCCATCGACATCGCAACGGGTAGCAACAGGTGATTGGATGGTGAAGCCTACACGAAGGACGG
This sequence comes from Cupriavidus necator, assembly GCF_016127575.1. Taxonomy (NCBI): domain Bacteria; kingdom Pseudomonadati; phylum Pseudomonadota; class Betaproteobacteria; order Burkholderiales; family Burkholderiaceae; genus Cupriavidus; species Cupriavidus necator. Next base: position 218,803 of record NZ_CP066020.1, on the reverse strand, counting down.
TCTTCGCTGTTGCAGGGTGACACCATCCCCCGTTTCGCCTTCACTGGGCGATGGTGTCTTGTGTAACACCTCACTGGGCCTGATGAGCATGCCAAAGACGATCGAGCCCCTACCGAAGGGCCGCTACTGGGCCACACCCCACGCGTCCTTTCCGCTGGACGGACCGAATGGCCATGACGAAGTGTTTCCTGGCGCCCACTGCGTCAGCGACGGCAAATGGGTCATCTTCTACAAGGATGGCGAAGAAGTCTGGGCTTGCAATGCCATCTATGCCGCCGCGCATTTCGACTTTGCTGCCGTTTCGAGCGCCTGCGCTTCGACGGCCGACTGAGGTGCCGGTGGCGCCGACCGACGTCTCACCCTCCCCATTCCACATAACCCCCCTGCTACTGGCAAAATTACTCAGTACGGGCGTCATGTTCAAATTTGGCTGCGTTCACGCGGGGCGCTTCGTGATCGAGGCAGAATCGATCATGGCGCACCGCCCTCCACTTTGATACCTAAGTCGTCGGGCTGCCGAAGCGACGCGGCCCCGAATGTCTACCGCCGTACTCTGGCCGGGAGGCCTCAGTTGAACAGCAGCGCGGCATAGTTGCGGGCGCTGTGAAGCACGTGCAGCACGTCGATTCGCGCAGGCGGATCGCCCACCACGCGGTAGAAGATCTGGTAGTTGCCGTGTACACGGTGCCGGACGCCTCGGTCCTCACAGCGAGGTACCAGCGGGAAGGCAAGCGGCATGTCTGCGAGCGACAGGCACCGGTCGCGCAACTCCCGCACGAAGGAAAGCGCGCGGCGCGGGTTGTCGCGGGCAATGTAGTCGGCGATGGCTTCGAGTTCGGCCTCGGCCAGCGGCGTCAGGCGAACGACGATCATGCGCCGTGCCCGGGTGTTCTGCCTGCCGCGGCGCGATACTTGGCCTCGAGGCGGTCGAACACGGTGGCTGCGTCGGTGCCGCGGCCCGCGTCCGCCTCGGCCAGGCTTTGCGCGAGCGCCGCGTCCAGCGCCATCAGTTGCGCTTCACGGTCCTGAATCAGACGTACGCCTTCGCGCAGTACTTCGCTCTTAGAGCCATAGCGGCCCGAGGCGACAAGTTCAGTCACGTAGCGCTCAAGTTGCTGTCCAAGGTCGGCACTGATCATATTTGCTCCTCTTCAGACGGGGCCGGCGCAGGGCGTACGCCGGTGTCATGAAGTGTACCGCCCTTGATAATAGTTATCAAATTCTTGGTGTAAAGTGCAGTAAGCAGCATCTACGACAGCTGTTCCTTCCCCCGGTTCTGTATTCCTCGTGGCGCCTACTCGCCGATAAGGCAACGTTATCGAACCTTATTGCCGCGCCCTGGTAACACCGGCGTCACGAGCATCCTGACCACGCGGGCAGCTGCTCCTCTTGTTTGCGAGTCTGGAGGTAGCGCAACGGCGGTAGCCGGCCGCGGATTCAACCGGTCGTTGGACTGGCACGTCCAGATTAGCGACAATCTGTCCATTGCCCGTTTTCCACGATTGCAGCGATTTCCGCGATGACCGCTGCGCCCCTCCCATCGAGACAGAGCAATGCCGGAGAGCAGACCAAGAATTCTCATCTACAAAAGAACCCATACGGGTGACCCCAACGAAAGCGGCCTCTTTGGATGCAATGACTGCATGGGATCGGTACGGGACTGGAGCTTCAACCACGTAATCGGTATTGGAGGAGTAAGCCCGTGGCCTGGCGACGAAGGAATAGCGAAGAAAGTGAATTGGGTTGGGATAAGCAGGAAAGCGTGCGGCGTCAGTCCCAAAGGGCACGCGATATGGGCCTTTGAGCGTTTCATTCTGCTCAACGAGCACGGGCCATTGCTTCAGTCGGACTACCCGCTGCTTTATGGGCATATGCTGAAAACAAATCGACGCGTCATCATATCTGACAGTGTGTTCGAAGATATGTATGCGGAACTGAAGGCTATCCTGCATCTTGCGCATGACGCGCCCCCCTCGCCAGCGCTGGGTAAAGGAAAAATCGATACGAAACAGTCTCATTGCGCTACACAGGTTTTCTCAGCAAAATGTCAGAAACCAAAATTCTCTTCCTGCGCGTAGGAATCGACCGTGGATGCGGCGGTCGGCTATCTCCTATTGAAGCCGATCGCAGCTTTGAATACGTGCCTATTCCTGAAGGAGCGCCAGTACACAATGCCCTTAGATACGGCGACATTCCGTCGCGACGGGGCAGCACCCTCGCGCAAGTCATTGGCCTGGATGCGCCGGCTCACTACGACCCGGAGTTCGTCACCTACAGCTATGGGGAGCCTAGTCATCCAAAGCGCTCCCAGCTATTAACCCTGAATCGTGGCGACTATCTTGTTTTCTATGCGGGCTTCCAGGGGGATGGCATCACAACCGGTACTTGCTGTGTAATCGGCTACTTCGTAGTCCATGCCGTTCATGCAATGAGCCCGGAGCTTCCGTGGCCACCAGCCATCTCATCGCACCTGAACAATGCCCACTTTCGTCGCGTGCAACGTGAGGACAAGCTAGTGGTGGTCGAGGGCGATAAAGAAAGCTCAAAATTACTCGAACGTGCTATTCCAATATCAGATGGGATCCAGCAGATAGTGCCTTCGGTCGCAGATACGGTCGGATTCTCCGGTTCTGTCAAGCGTGCGATAGGCAGATGGGTTCCGGCGACGCATGTTGGCGCTACAGTTTCCTGGCTTCATGCTATGGAGTGAATGCGCCCGCAGCTGGCTTAAGCCGCGCGCCGAGGTCGGGGCATCTGAGACTCCAGCCTGCCGACGCGCCGATCACGGCGAGCGACTTGCGACTCGAATCGGTCATCGCCTCATAAAACGCCGCCGTGCAACGGCCGCCGCCTGACCGGCTGCTTTGTAGAGCGACGACGGTCGCTTGAGGGGCGGGAAGAGCCGACCGGATTGAGACGGAAGTCCTTGCCGGCGTGCCGGGCTGCGCCTCTCCAGTGATGAAGACCTGGCTCTGGCGATGCCGCAGACCGTTCATGAGACATATTTCGCAACCTAAAAGCACCCGTGTCAGTAGCAAGGCAGAAAATAGGCGCTCGAGCCTGCCGGAAAGCCAGCCTTCCCCGGGAGTGACCTTGTTGACTGAGAGCGCGGCGGCGATGATTGATCGAGCCGGTTCCTAGACTAGACGTTGCGGGACAGTCTGACCTTGCAACCGGGATAGTTTTGGCAACCCCAGAATGCGCCGGCTGACCCTTGCCGCTCAACCATCTTGATTCCGCAGGCCGCGCATGTAGGCGTCCGGTAGTCGCCGCGAAACGCCTGCTTCAGCAACGTCGCTTGCTTGTACTGATCGAGCGCGCAGATCCGTTCCAGGATGCCCGCACCATCAAGTAATTGAATGCCCGCTCGCTCTGCCGACTCCTTTACCGGTCGCCCTACATAGCCAGACAACGACCAGAAAACGCCCCTACGCACCTTGTGTTCGTGCATGACACCGGCAAGTGCGCGGACCTGCTCCACCTTCACCGGCTTACTCCATGCTTTGCATTGGACCACGGCCACGGGAACATCCAGGCCTGCCTTGTACAAGGTTGCATCGATGCCGCCATCGGGACCATGGGGCACAGTCTTGACCACGAACCCCATCGCCTCGTAGTACCCAACACAAAGCAGCTCAAATCGCTTCCACTCTAACAACTTGAGGGCATCCAGCGTCCAGCTATTGATCTCTGGCTTCTCAGGTACGGATGCTGTCCTCGCCAGCGGGCTAACGGCCTCCTTCGACTCGGCGGATTCATCGGAATACCGGGGTGACACGGGGGCCGACGACGGCCGGCTCGTGCGGGAGCGCCGAGCCCTCATCGGGATTTCTTGCTGCCTGGCCCCCGCCCTACCCCGCGCACGGATGTATGACAGCACACCCAGGAAGCCGAACATGGCGGCGGGAACCCAGGCTAATGACTGGCTTAGCACGGCAATGCCCGTCAACAATGGGCTCGACGCGAATATCCCTGGCACGACCCCGCGAAACACAATGAAAGCACCCAGGGCCAGTGCTGCGGATACCCACCATGGCGCATCCATCAATATTTCGCTAAGCGACGGCTCCTTCCTTCGGCGACCCATTTCTCTACCTGTTGTTGTTCTTCATCTCATTGGCGCGGAATCCCGCCGTCGGCAAATCTACCCGATCTGATATGCAAGACGGGTTGCAGCAAGCCAACACCCCACCGACTACGGGTGGCAGAGCCGAGAGACAGCCGGCATATACCTTGGTGACCTCACGGATTCGGCCATAGTTTCGCTTGACGGCATCCCTTAAACTGGATCCTTCGCGCAACACCAGACGAAAACCATGAAAAAAGCAGGTCAGGTCAAGACGTGGCATGCAGACAAGGGCTTTGGCTTTATCGACGTCTACGCGGACATGAAGGATGTCTTCTTTCACGTCACAGCGCTACAAACACGCGCCGTGACGCCGACACCTGGTGACCGCGTGAGCTTCGAGCTTGGCAAAGGGAAGGACGGCCGGATTCAAGCCCTGAACGTTGCAATCGTCGGTGCACCGAAGTCGCGGTCAGACGCGAGCCCTTTGCCGGTGCTCGCAGGTCTGGCGGCCTTGGGGTTCATCGTCGGCGGCGCCCTGGTTGGTTATTTCCCTCGACAGGCCGGCATTGTCAGCCTCCTGGCCAGCATCATTACGTTCTCCGCTTACGCAGACGACAAGACGCGGGCCAGCCGAAACACGTGGCGCACGCCTGAGACCACCCTGCACCTACTGGCGCTCTGCGGCGGTTGGCCGGGCGCGCTTGCGGCCCAGCACCTGCTTCGACACAAGAACCGGAAACGGGAGTTCCAAGTTTCGTTCTGGGGCACTGTCGCCGTGAACGTTGGCGCAATGGCGCTTTGGCAATACGTCATTGCGGCCTGAGGGAAAGCTGAAGGCCGCGGCCGTCCGTTTGCAGAATCTTGTTCCCGAATGTTGCAGAATTTTGTTCCTGGCCCTCTGGGCCAGACGGGAGCGCCGCGGAAGGTGGCTTGGCGCGCGGCGGCCGTCTTGCAGCCTCCGCCTGCGTGCCCTGGCTGCAGCGGGCTGGGCAGCGACTGACCGATCTCCCGGGAAACGAACAAAATTACGCAAAACGTCGGCCGGAGGAACAATGTTCTGCAAAATTTCTTTGCATAAAATTGTTCCTGGCACCTCGGAAACGGCGAGCTGGCGGGCGACGGGCGGGAACAAAATTATGCAAACCGACGACTCTGCTCCCGATGTGCTTGGCTGAGTTCCCCTTAGTCTTCAGTTTACGATGTGTTCCATGCCTTCAATCCGTGGTCTGGGCTCATGCTATAGCACGACACCCGGACGCAGTGCTCTTCCTCACAGGTCAGGATATAGCTAAGCCCACGAGCATCTCACGGACATAGCGATCTCACCGTAGACGAAGAGCAGACTATCGATGTGGCCGGACAACGCGCACATCGTCAGGCCTCACGGGCAAACATCCGCCGCCCAGGTTCGAGCGCGAGCCGAGATCCCGTTGCGCGTCAGCTGTTATAGAGACAGCAGGATCGACAGCGTCGTACGGCGACCGACACAGCAACTTTACGCCACCAAAGTTGAACTGAAGATAGGCGCCAACAAATACGGCCTCCTTCCCATCGGGAAAGAACTCTTTTGTGGATGATGTAGGAATCCCAACTGCTCTTATAGATGGCAGGATCGACTCATTCTGCAGTAGATAAACGTGTGGCTGCGTATCGCTGACGCCGGCAAGTTCAAAGGATTGCCTGGAAATTGGCGCAAAGAACATGGCTGTTGCGATCGCTGCATACAGAACACCGCCGCCAGCCAATGCAGTCAGCAACCAAAGCTTACGGGGAGGATGTCTCTCAACCTTGGCGCCGAGGTAGGCCAAGCCAGGAACCACGCTAATGGCTCCTGCCCCGCAGCATAGAACCACAAAGGCCGCAGGAGAGGTGATATTCAGATCTTTTGTCAACCACCACAGCGATAGCAGCGAAGCAGCCGAAGCAACAGAGATTACGATGGGAAAGGCAATACCGACGCCCATGAGCAGAGCACAGTAGCCCAAATAGTACGCCGTGTTCCCTCCCTGTCGCATTACGGTAATACGCTGCTTCGTCGACGCGGGTAGAAGGTCCTCACGGAATTTGGCGGCCATTGCCGCTGCGGTTACCGCCGAAACGGCAGTGGCGAGCTGTAACGGGGACGTGATCGCGTCCGGAAAATATGCTACGGAGACACTGAAACAAAGTTGCCACATCAGCACGGGCACGAAATGAAGCTGTTGCGCCCGGGCCGACGCAAGACGAGGATTTGGTCTCTCATCGTCCAGCACCTCCGCCGCTGCCCCGAAAAAGATTGAGGGCAGGACAACCTGGAGGAGGAATACAATCAAGATTAATATCGACCCGACGAGCAGTGCCAGCAGGCCCGGCAGTGACCCAACTGACTCACCGAAGAGTTCCGACCAACCAAGCTTTCGAAGATAGAGCCAAACAGTCATCGCAGGCGCTACTAATGCGAGCGGCGAGACCTTCAGTATGATCTCTAGCAAATCCTTGATGAAGCTCATCCCTCGCAGGATCCTTTCGAAGTGAGATGTCTGGCTTTCCGTCGGCTTGGGATTAAGTGTCATTGAATTGCTGGCAAACAAGGGTATCGTGACAAGCCCGCGTAATTTCGCTAGAAAAGCACCAGAAATGCTTGCTAACGGGGCGGCTCTGGCGACGACTGTCGAATGCTCCTCGTCACCGGTAGGGACGGGAATGGCGTCGGAGTGGGGCTCAGCGAGCAACTGAGAAGGCGCCTTCACGCAACCGCTTGAGCTAGATACACTGGGGGTCCCTATAGGCACTGTCGAGTAAAAGAATGGAGGCTCAGGCGCGTATAACTGCACCGAGGATTTGGTTCTGAATCGGCATCTGCCCGGCAAGCCTTAATCCCTACGAAAGAGGGGGCTTGCTAGCTACCCGCAAGCCTCTCAGCACCGCCACGACTTGATGCCATAACAAAAAAATGCACCAATATACAGCGTGAATTTGCCACAATACGTATCTGATAAATTGCAAACAGCCAGGAAGAGCACCGTTTCATGCATATTGAAAGCGTCACGATAGCCGGTTTCCGCTGCTTCGGCCCTAACCCGACAGCCATCCCCTTCAGCCAGGGACTCACCGCGATCGTGGGGCCGAATGCATCAGGTAAGACAGCGGTGCTGCAGGCTCTGATGCGACTTTTCGGGGTGACGCGCGCTCAGCGCACGATCGTCCCCTCCGATTTTCATGTCACACCGACCGAGACCGAACGCCTCAAATCGCGGACGCTGACAATCGATGTACGCCTGAGCCTGCCGGAACTGGTGGACGGCAGCGCGACCGCTGCCACGGTCGCACCGGTGTTTCGCCATGTCCGCATCGAGCGCCCCGGCGGCACGCCTCTATGCCGCCTGCGGCTTCGCGCACGCTGGGACGACGATGGCACTGCGGAAGGCGCCGTCAGTCAGGACCTGAACTGGATTAACACAGCTGATGACGTCGTACGTGACGATCAAGCCTCCCCGGTAGCCCCGGGAGATCGCGGTCTGATCCAGCTCTTCTACACACCGGCCAGCCGCGACGCTGGCACTCAGATCCGAGCCACGACGGGGGCGTTGGCAGCTCGCCTGCTCAGGGCCATCGAATGGTCGGCGGGCACTCAGGCGACCGTCCACGCGGCTACAGAGCAGTTGCTGAATGCCTTTGGAAGCGAGAACGCCATTCAGGCCATCAGCGAGTCGCTATCCAAGCGGTGGGAGAAATTGCACGACGGTGACATCGACTGCAACCCCGAACTGAGCCTGATGAGCCGGCGGTTCGAGGAAGTCGTCGCACGCATCGGCGTGATGTTCAAGCGCGGACCGGCCGGAGAAGACCGTGGACTCGACGCGCTGAGCGACGGCCAGCAGTCACTCTTCTACTTCGCGCTGGCAGCCGCGGTCTTCGACGTGGAGCGGGCTGCAGTGGCGGGCCGCATCCAGGGATTCAGGACCGAGGAACTCAACGTACCAGCCCTCACCTTGTTCGCGGTCGAGGAGCCCGAGAACCACCTGGCGCCCTACTACCTCTCGCGTATCCTGCAGCAGATCCGCACGCTCGTCGAGACAGGCGCCGGCCAGGCCATCGTGTCCAGCCATTCCCCCTCGGTGCTGGGGCGCGTCCCGCCCGACGACGTGCGCTACTGCCGGCGCAACCAAGCGACTGGCGTGTCAACGGTGCTGCCCATCCCGATGCCGACCAGCGACGTCGAGGCCATCAAGTTCGTGCGCAACGCCTTCCTTGCATTCCCCGAACTGTACTTTGCGCGTTTTGTGCTGTTGGTTGAGGGCGATTCAGAGCGTATCGTGCTGCCGCGGCTGGCGGAGGCGCTCAACCTGCTCGTCGACCCGTCGTTCGTTGCGATCGTGCCTCTCGGAGGCCGCCACGTTAATCATTTCTGGCGGCTGCTCCATGGCCTGGGCATTCCTTACGCGACCCTGCTCGACCTAGATCTGGGTCGCGACGGTGGTGGCTATGGCCGACTCAAGAATGCCTTGCAGCAAATGCTCGCACTTGGCGTTCCTCGCGAAAAAATTCTGGAACTCTCCGATGGGACGCATCTCAGCGATAAGCGGCTTGCAGAAATGGAGACATTTGACGCAGCCAATCTCGAGGGGTGGTTGAGCTACCTAGAGCGCTCTTCCTCGGTGTTCTTCTCTTGGCCACTTGACCTTGACCTGGCGATGCTGGCCGCCTTCCCCGCTGCATACGCAGCCACGATCGACGGAGCTGGGCCGCGTATGACTAACGAAAGCGCTGCCGAGGTAGTGCTTGGAACGGCAGGTCCCGGGCTGATCAGTTACACCGGCAACGCGCAGATGTTCCGTGACCACATGGCTGCATACCGCTACCACTTCCTCACGCACAGCAAGCCTGCCACACACCTGCGCGCACTCACGCACATTGACTTGCCCGCATTAAAAGCCGGCATGCCTGCGCCTCTCCAGCGTGTGCTGCTGCATATCTCTGCTCAGGTATCAAGGTTGTGACAATGTCGTTGCCGCCAAGACGCGTTCCCCCCGGCGACTGGCAGCCGGTCGGCGTGCACAGCCTGGAGCCGAATGCATTGACCGTCGTTCGGTCGGCCGAGCACCGCTCGGTGCTTGCCGGACCCGGCGCCGGCAAGACTGAACTGCTCGCGCAACGCGCTGCGTTCCTCCTACAAACAGGCGCGTCCCCTGCTCCGCAGCGTATTCTAGCCATCAGCTTCAAGCGCGATGCCGCACGAAACCTCGCGCGCCGTGTGCGTCAGCGTTGCCACCCCGACCATGCGAGCCGCTTCGACTCGCTGACCTTCGATGCGTTCGCCAAGAGCCTCGTGGATCGGTTCGGACAGGCACTGCCAAACCGTTGGCGGCCTACGGCTGACTATGGCATTTTGTTCCCCAAGCGGGCGCATTGGGCCGACTTCCTGCAGCGTGCGTCCCTTGCTCTGGACAACCCCTTCGGGCAAGCGGCCGTGCAAGGACTCTCGGTCAATTACTTCGAGCGCCGTCATGTGCTCGCTGAGCGCTTACCAGAGGCCGGCTGGACGTCGGGAAATGCAGGCCTCTGGGCTGGACAGCGGTTCTGGGACGAACAGCTTCGAGGCGCCACGCGCAGCCACCTCACCTTCCCCATGCTCAGCCGACTGGCGGAACTGCTGGTCCGCGTTAATGCGTCCGTACGTAACGCCTTGGCGCTGACCTACTCTCATGTGTTCATGGATGAGTTCCAGGACACGACTGAGGCCCAGTTCGACCTAGTCCAAACAATCTTCCTGGGCATGCCAACGATCCTGACAGCTGTGGGTGACAACAAGCAGCAGATCATGCGCTTCGCACTAGCGATGGACGATCCTTTCGGCGCATTCGAACAGACTTTCGGCGCGCAACGCATCCCTCTGCTCAGCAACTACCGCTCCTCGCCCGAGCTCGTGCGCATCCAACACGTACTGGCGCAAGCGCTCGACACGTCTGCCGCGCACCCACAGTCAAAAGCCGCCGCCAGTATTTCCGATGCTTGCTGTGCCATCTGGGACTTCTCCAGCGTGAACACTGAAGCCCAGGCTCTTGCCCGGTACGTCGCGTCGCAGATGCGCGAGCATCAATTACAGCCCAACGACTTCGTGCTGTTGGTACGGCAGAAGGCGGAAGACTATGCCCGGGTCCTAGCCCCCGCCTTTGCGACCGCGGGTATCCCCCTGCGCAACGAAGCCGCCTATGTTGGCGCCCAGATGCTGCAAGAGCTGCTCACCGAACCCCTGTCGGAACTAGTGCTGTTAATCCTTCGCTTGGCCTGCGCCCCTCGAGGCGGATTGACCTGGATCGAAGCCCAGCACGCATTAGCAAACTTGCGGGGCATCGCGCCTACCGACGACCGTGCACGTCGCGTCCTTGCTCAGGATCTAGACGCCTTTGCGCGTCGGTTTATCCAGCAGCATCCCCAACCGCCGGAGACTGAGGCGATGGCCCGCGCTGTCATCCAGGAGGTGGAGGCTTTCCTGGGCCGTGATGCCCTCATCGCGGCCCATACGCCCTATGGACAAGGGGGGTGGCTCGCGGAAGTCGAGAATAGTCTGGCCTTGCATCTGCAGTCGAGCGCCGTCCAGGCAACTGACTGGGCTGCGACACTCGATGCCTACGAAGGAACAAAAGCCCTACCGCTCATGACGCTGCACAAGAGCAAGGGGCTGGAGTACCACACCGTGATCTTCATCGGCCTCGACGACTCGGCATGGTGGAGCTTTGTACAGGACACCGTCGACGCGACGGCAGGTTTCTTCGTGGCGTTCACACGCGCGAAGCAACGGGTGATCTTTACCTATACGCCACAGCGTGGTGCACGAGTCAACATCGCACCGCTGTATGGCCTTCTGGCGACGGCAGGCGTCCAAACCATCACTGTCGCTTAAAACAGGACACCTTCGAGTCGAGTCAAGAAAATCCAGCGAGTCCCGTTAAACTGCTGACGTGACGCAGCATCCCAGGAGAATATTGATGACCGGGTTCCCCTCTTACCTTGCGTGCTCAGTTGAGAATCCGGCAAGTCCCACGAAAGGCATATTATTTTTTTTAGTAGCCCTTGAAATATGTATCGTGATCCCCCCTGACCGATATTCGACTTCACCTGGAGGATGAGAAAAGTGCCGGAAATCAAAAAAAGCGATCTCAACTACGAAGACTACAGCTGGACCACCGTGACTGGGGACGATCCCAAGAAGACCAAAGAGGACGCAGATAGGTTCAGTCGTAAAGAGGGCTACGAAGTCTTGACGTTGCTCAATTCTCTCAAAGGCAAAGATCAGGCCGATTTGAGCATCCGCACGCGTCAAATCTGTGAATGGATGATCCACGAAAAGCTGCCTTCCGACATCCAAGGACGTTCCAAAGTAATAAACTGGATCGCTGCAAACTATTCTGATCTCAAAGAAAAATATCCCTTCTAAGAATCCGAGTTGACCCGCCAAGCGCGGGCCGACTTTTATTTGCCACGGACTGATTTGTCGAACGCAGATTTCGCAAGGTCGCGTACGGTAGGCTTCCAATGCGAAGAAGGCTGGGTTCAGGAGATAGCGAATAGCGTGCATGCTCAGACTGAAAATGTACCCGGCTAGAAACGGCGATGCCTTTCTTGTCGATGCTTCAGGCTCCCACGTCCTCATCGACGCGGGCTTTGCGAGCACCTTCAACGACCACATCGCACCCGATTTGAGGCAGTTGGCACGTGCGGGCGGCCAACTGGATCTGCTCGTCTGCACCCATATTGATGGAGACCACATTGGAGGGCTTCTCGAGTTCATCTCCTCGAACGGCGCTCCAGGAGCGCGAAGCATTGTTGAGGTCAAAGAGGTCTGGCACAACAGCCTTCGATCGCTTCCGTCCCCACCAGGCCCGCCAGACAGCGCGTCCGACTGCCAGGTACTCGAGGCGATCCGGAGGCGAGGATTTCTTCTGCCACCGGCATCTGGGCCGACTGCAAATCCCATCAGCGCAAAGCAGGGAAGCTCCTTGGCGAAGCGCCTCAAGCAATACGGCTACCTATGGAACGCGAGCGATGGCACCACGAACATGACGAGCGGGCGCCCCCCGTACACCTTGCCGAATGGCGTTCAGGTCCGCTTGATAGGCCCAACAGTGGCCCGACTGGAGGAATTGCGCACTTGGTGGATCCTGGAGATGCGCAGGCTCTCCTACAAAGGTGGAGCAGCGGTCGACCCTGTGGTTGAGGACGCCTACGAAATGGTTTGCGCATACACCCGGCAGCCGGCACCGGCGATGGTCAAGACCATTTCAGCTGGGAGCACCAAGAGGCTCAATGAGGTGTACGTGCCCGACATCTCCCCTACCAATGGCAGTTCGATTGCCACCCTCATCGAGAGTGAAGGCAAGAGGCTACTGTTTCTGGGCGATGCTTGGGCCGAGGACGTTGTCGTTGAGCTCAAGAGGCTCCATGGAGATGGCCGTCCGCAGCTGTTCGATGCCATCAAGGTGTCTCATCACGGCAGCATCCACAACACGAGCGTGGATCTTCTGTCGCTCATTGACGCTCCCATTTTCTTGGTTTCAACCAACGGATCAATCCACCATCACCCAGACTATGAAGTGTTGGCCGAGATCGTCGACAGGCCCGCGACCTTCGAGCGAAAGATCTACTTCAACTACGAGACCCCCGCATCCACTCGCCTCAGGGCGCACGTGTCAAGGTCCGGGGCGAAGTTCAACGTGGACGTCGTTCAAGACGGCTGGATCCACGTCTAGGGAGAAGAACAATGACTGAAGAGGAAGTGAAGCTCGCGACGTGCCAGGTTCTAGGTGCTGGCGAAGCCGGTACAGGATGGCTGATATCTGCTGACCATGTCCTGACGGCCTATCACTGTCTCGGCGAGGCAGCCGATCAAGGAGTCAGCCTTGAGGTCAGCTTTGGAGTCGGGCAGTCCGCGTCGAAGCAGCAGGCGGTCTTGGATGCGTTTGATACCGACCTTGACGTTTGCATATTGAGGCTTCAAGAGCCCTCCGCCTTCGCGCCAGTAGCACTCAACGTCGGCGCTCCGCGGCCAGGCGAGCGATGGCTCTCCTTTGGCTATCCGGTCTCCAAGCTGCAGATTGGCCAGGTCCTGCAGGGAGCGGTGCAGCAGGCCCTGAACGAGCTGGCCAACGGTGTAGATCTCGACCTCTCGGTTAGCCCGGAGACGGTGTTGACTGACTACCGCGGGATGTCCGGCGCTGCGCTCATGACTACAGACGGCTGCCAGGGGATGCTGCGCGTCAGCGTCGACAACGCCCTCGGCGCCGTGAGCACGGAGGCGCTTCGGGAGTTCCTGGCCGCAAACGGGCTTCTTCCGGAGGGCGAAGCGTCTCAAGGCGACGCCTCACCGTTCGCATCGCGGCCCGCGTTTGATGAGTTGTTTGAGTCGACAGTGGTCAAGGCCGGCGGAGGATACCTGTTCCTTGATGGTGCTCACGGCATCGGCAAGTCGACATATTGCCGAGGCTTCAAGCCGGAATCGGCCAATGTAGAAGTCCTGGGTGTCTATGCCTTTTCCGAGTGCAGTCGCGGCTCTACTCCGGCTCTCCAGGTGCAACCGGAAGTCTTCGTCGACTGGTTGACCTCGTTGCTATCGACGCGGGCTACCGGCAAGCCAGCTCGGCTGATGCAGCTCACATATGCACAGCTCATTCAGACGACGCATCAGGCCTTTCAGGCCTTGGCGCAACGTTGCTCGAGTGACGGCAAAGTAGGAGTGTTGTTCATCGACGGGATCAACGAGGCTGCTGCCGTCGGCGGTGACGCCTTGCAGCGCTTCGTCGGACTCTTGCCTCCAAGCATTCCGCCAGGAGTACAAGTTGTGGTAGTGGGAGCAGGTCTGGACGCCATCGCCGGCAAGCTCAGCCCTCTCCTCTATGGGGCTGAGCGCTTGACGCTGCCGACCTTGGACGAGGACATTCAGTACCGGCTTTGCGCGTCGTCCCTTGATGCAGAGAAGGTTACTTCTACACTGGTCTCTGCTCTTTGCGAGCGCGCAAAGGGCCATCCGCTGTACCTGCGCTACCTTGTCGACCTCGTTAACGGTGGCGCCAGCGAGGGCGACCTCGAGTCACTGCCGCCGTTTAGTGGATCTATTGAAGACTACTACGAGAGCATCTGGGCACAGCTCCTTGCGGAAACGGATGCGATCAACCTGCTTAGCATCGTCACGCGCCTTCGCTGGGGGATCCCAACGACCGACCTGATGGCCATGCTGACCCCGTCAGAGTCTGCAGCGTTCGTTCCGACCATCACTCGCATCCGCCACTTGCTGTCGGCACCGGACACGACCGAGGTCTATCACTCGTCGTTCTCTGACTTCGTGGTTCACAAGACATCGACGCAGAGCGAATGGGTTCAAGGGCGACTTGCTGAGTTCTGCCTTCAGCCTGGTAGCGGCGACTACGGGACGCTCAACCGTGTGTTCCATGGCCTCCGTGCCGACGCTCAAAAGCAGCTGGCAGCGATAGGTGAGTGCCAGCAGCAATGGGTCGACCAATCCGTACTTCTCGGGGCTGAGCCTGACGTTCTCCTGGGGGACATCGAGGATTCGCTTGAGGCTGCCACTCGTCTAGGCACCGCGACTGACATCTTTCGCCTCCTGCTTCTCTCGCAACGGCTTAAATTCCGTTACGACACGCTCTTTGCTCAGTCTGCTGGCCTTGCCGCTGAGGCCCTGATCGCGCTTGGCAAGACAGAACAGGCTATGCGGCACATCCTTCGCTATGGGCACCTCATCGTAGACCCGAGCGACGCCTTCGCCATAGCAAGAAGCCTCATCGAGGCGGGGCATCAGAACGAAGCCCTCGAGATCCTTCAAAAGGTCGACAGCCTGCTTCTACCGATCCTTACACGCGACGGCGTAAAGGTTGGCGAATATCTCAATGCAGCGGCAGTCAAGCTCCAAGGCTATGGCTTGGCTAGCTATGCAGGAGCCGATCCGTCCACATTCGACTTCCTGAAATACGTCATTCGGCTCGTCAAAGCACCCCAAAACAATATCTCGCAGGAGCACGGGCAGAAGCTGCTGAGCGACGTTATCGGCAACATGCTCGGAAACATCCTCTGCGTGGCTCATTCCTACAAGCCGCTCTCTCAGCTTCCTATCCCTACAGATACGCCCAACAAGGATCAAGCGCTCTCGCTAATCTCGGTGCTTGCCTATGCTCGCATCCACGCTCGCAACTACGGCACCCGCCTTCCGAGGGACAAGGTGGAGATGCTGCTCGCGGACATTGGCAGCAAGATTGACGACTCGCTAACCGTTGACGAGAAGGCATTTGGCGTCGTTGACTTGCTGATCGAAGCAGGAGCCGACGCCGGCCTCGTTGAGGCCTACTCCAACGGAGTGGTGTGGGATGCCGCTACCCTTCCTCTGTTTACAGAGAATCGCTCTCTCGCCGACGAGAAGGCGTTCGTGGAGGCCTACGCGCGTCTTCGAGCCGCCAATTTTCTGGGCCGTAACCAGACCAGACCCATGCCCGAGGCGCTGGAGCACGGCAACTGGGAGGAATGGCTAGAGACCCTGGCTCAAGCCGTTGCATGGGCAGACGCAAAAGTTCGCCATGCGCGCGCAACCAGTGACCCGGCCGCCCTCGCCTCTGCAAAGAAGTACCTCAACGATGAGGTTCTCCCATTCTTCAGGCTCGAACTCGCGTCGCGCATGCTTTGGGCCGGGGCCTACTTCATCCCTGAGAACATTCTGCCGCTCCTATACGGCCACCTTGCAGACCTCTATCTGGACTGTCTTCCCGACGAGGCTGCCGAGCTTCTCGAGGTTATTCAGGAGTCATTTGACGGACAACTCGGCCTGTACAATGAAGGCTTTCGTCGCGCCTTGGCAGCGGTGATCGGAACGCTCGTCAATGCAGGCATTTCAGGCGATACCGCCGATAAAGCGTTCGCGCTCTTGCTGCGTTGGCGGGACTACGTCAGAGACAACGTGCAGAACAGGCACGAGCTCGTACCTGAACTGCTCTCGATGGTCCCACTGTTCGCTCGGATGGAGTCCGCAGAGGAAGCTCTCCGTACCTATCACTCCGTCCTCGCCGCTTCGATGGGCCCGAGTTGGTACAAGGAGGACCAATTCGCCGTAATGTCGAGAGTGCTTGAAGCACTCCCAGCAGACGCTGAGATTGCCCCCGCGGCTTTAGCCCAGATTGCCGCGTACCTGGAACACGCCAGCGGAGAGATGACGTTTCAGCGATACGTCCGCTCAGACAAGGGGACGTTCATCGGGGAACTGAGTCGACGTGGCATGTATGCAGACGCCGTTCGCTACTTTCAGCATCAGGCTCATGGCAGCATCAAGGAGATGTGCGAACAAGCATCGGACGGTGGTCTTGACCGCGTAGCTCCTCTCGTTGGCATGCGTTACCCAGGCGGCGCGCTGGAGGAACAAGCGGCATTGATGCAGCTCCTTGAACACGCTGGAATCCACGCGGACTGGAGAGTGCGCTGGGCGCTCCTAGAGGTCTACCAGCACGGAGACGAGCGGTACCTGAGAGATTGGGGGCCAGCCTACGCGACCATCATCCAGGAAATATCACACAGCGCGGCGGACCTGGCTTGGGCAGTCAAGCGAATTGGCAGAATCGCGCACACGATGAATGCCGAGCGCGCTTGGATGCTCATGCATAGCTTGACGGGGGCGCTGCCGGCCTTCCTTTGCGAGGCGTTCTCGGAGATGCTTCAGCAGTTTCGAGAGTCTTTCAGCCCGAATCAGTTTGACCAGTTAACTGCGAGATTCGGTGTTCGCAGTGAAGTGGTTGCAGGCGGCCCGCCGAATCCCGACGTCCCAAATGCCGCAGAAGCTGCCGAGACTGATGAGGAGGACGGCGGCGAGGACCGGCTGTTCATGCCTGGCACCTTTGGAAGCAGAACTTCCGTCAGGGATGCTGACCTAGCGCTGGAGGAAGCGAGGAAACACATCAAGCGCCGAAACACATCAGCTGCCGTTGAGCGAGCTGTCTTCGCTCTCAGGGCATTACAAGGCGGCGGGTGGTCGATATGGGAGAAGGGCCACTCGGGCAGCAGCCTAGCTGACACGATCATCCGGGAGAACGTGCAGTCGGCTGATGAGCTAGCGCGACTGTACGGCCCACTGGCTCTCAATGAGCAGCACGTGCAGCGCTGGACAGCCGCGTATCACCTCATCAATTTGATTGGCCCCAAGCTAGATGCAAGTCAGCGGACCCAGCTACTGTCGGTCGCGACTGAGCATGTTCGCGAGATGGTGGGGAGCGCTCCGTCCGAAGCCTTCTCATACATCGGAGCAACAAAGCCCGTCAGTGCATCCGATGCCCTCCTTGAGCTCTTGCTTTGGGCACTTGATCACCCGAGCTGGGAGCGGCGCGATACAGCTGCAGCAATGGTGCTCTGGTTGCTGCGCTCTGACGATGCTTTGATGGCGAGGCTGGCCCGGCTGGCGTTTTCGATGGATAGTGGCAGCCGCGCTGACGTTGCTGCAGGGGCGCTGGACATCTTGTCCCGCGAGACTCCAGCAAGCCTTTGGGAACGTGTCGTGCGCTTCGTCGATGTCAACGAAGTGGTGCGGGCATGCACACATGCAGGACGGTTTGCGACGCTCCTGCGAATAGCCGACCGCGCGAGCAATAAGGGCGTTGCTTCAGCGGCAGATGCGGTCAAAGTTCTACGCGCCAAGCCAATCGCGCATCCAAGCCCAGAAGACCCGGCGAAGAGCCGCCTGCATGCAGACCACGTGCCTCCCAGCCTAACTGCATCTTGGAGGGAGCTTACGCGCTTGGGCATCTTGAACGATGCGGCTCTACAGCGAGCTGCGTCGATCCTTCAGGACTCGTGCGGACCATACGCCTTATCCGATGTGCAACAACTCGACAGCCTGGCTGCTAGAAGGCATGGAGAGTGGGCAGGCGTCGTCCCGGACCGATGGGCAGCAAGAGTTCGGTTTGCACTCAATGTTGCACTCTTCGCGCCAGCGTCGATTGAGCAGCTCGCCAAGATTGAAGCTGCTCTGCGCATTTACAACCCGGAGTCGTTGGTCGAGCCACCGGACGGAAGGCGGCTCGTCGCAGGGCTGATCGACGCAATGGAGTCAGGCAACGAAACAAGGTTCCTACCCTCAAGCGACGATCTCGTTTTCTTGGATGTCCAGTGCTATCTGGAGCGAAGGCGGCAGGTGATTAAGGTAGACCTTACATCGCACCTGCTCCCGCCGGGACAGCGGGAGCCTAACTCCGGGCAGTTAGGCACCTTTAAACCGACGGAGCTTCCGCGACCTGGGCCAAGCGACCAGCTTACAGTCTGCGGTCGTGTTAAACCTGGACTGGCACACTTTGGAGCTCTCACACCTGCCATAGCGAACCCGCAATTCGTGGATCTATTGCGTGCTCCACCTTCCGCTATGGTCAGGTACCATTGGAGAGACGGTAGCACTGTCCGAACTCGGGGAGTCAGCCGTCGTCATGAGGTTTCCATACTCGCCATCCGTCGCGACGCGTTAACCCTACCTGCGGGGTGGCGCATGCAATGGATGTTGAGGATCAACGGACAGGTCCGAGCGGTGCTTCATAAGGCGTAATAGATCATGTTGCCCAAACTCACGACAATGCAGCGGCCCACGACGAGGGAAGAGTTCGAGGAACGAATCAATCTCGTCCACGAACATCTTCAATCCGGCAAGATGCATCCCAATGGCATGGAGGGTATGTTGAACGTCCGACTGCTGCCCAATGGTCGAATCGACATGCTTAGCGTCGACGAGTTGGTCCGCCTGAATGCGAATATGACCTATCAGATGATAGCCACCGATATGGGGAAGAAGCTGAGGGAGCTTTCGAAGGATCGCGAAGGCCTCGACGACGAGACGTAATGGTCTTCGTCAAAGAGTGCTCAGCCTTGGCGGCAAACCGGGCGTCCCTTGTCGCCACGTTTACCGCGCAGGATCCTTCACAATCGGGACCCTGCTTCGACATTCGCCACCCGAGTGCGGCCGGCAGGCCGGCCGAAAAACGGTTCCCCGCCTCTTGCCTGGCTGTTAGACTCCGAGCAGGACCGTCCGCGGGGTACCTCGTCACACCGTCGGCAATATCGCATACCCGGTCCTAGCACGTCGCCCGTTCTCTCGCTCACTGAACTAAAAAATCATGCGGGGATCTGCCATTGCCAGCGCTTGTGTAGTTGGTCTCTTCAAATGGTATGTCGCCTCACACAATGCTAATCACCTAACACAATGCCGGGCCAAAAGCCTGTCAAAGAAGTCCGCGACGCATTTTTGAGCGTGTGGACCAACCCTGCGCTGTTCCAGGTCAACGTCCAAGAATTCGTAACCGCCGAAGCGGTAGACCTCGTACCCCATAAGCCGCAGCCGACGATCTTCCGCCACCATCTCGGCATAGCGCTGGGAGTTTGCGATGAACCGATCCGGCGCTAGAGGATCCGGTACTGCGTAGTGGTGGCGGCCATCGATCTCGATCACGATGCGCACGCCGTGATCCAGCATCAGCAGAAAATCCATACGCTGGCGCGCTAAAAACTGTTCGTCGCCGCGTTGGCGACGGGTGTAGGGGTCGTAGTGCAGATAGACCTGCGGGACAAGCGCGGGCAACCGCTCTCCAAGCGGACCACCGTAGCGCTCGTAGTAGCCTTGAAATACCGCAAACTCACCCGCCGAACGGGCACCGAGCACAGCCTGGCGCAGCCGCCGGAAAAGATTCTCTTTCGCACTGGCCACGTCGCTAATACCCTGAAGTTCGGCATACCAGTCGCGCAAGTCCTTCCAGAGCAGCAGTCCGGAATTGGGTAAAGGGCGGTCAAAGACCAGTACTTTGTCGGCATGCTTGATGATCTCGACGTCGTTATTGACTGCGTCGCGAAAGACCAATTCTGGCTTCTCACCGATTGATGCGAAGATCAGGTTCTTCATTGCTCCGACGACACCTGCCTGCATGCGGACCACGCCATAGACGGCGTACCCCGACTCCACGCTGGTCTTCCTAACCGCGAAGCCGTCCCGCCTGAGTGCCGTGTCGATCGCGGTGGCTAGTGTCGCCTGCTCGCCGTCACGGCGTGACATGGGATGCAAAAGCTTGTTCAGCAACGAAAAGAAGCGGGTCTGGCTGCACGTCATCGCGCCGCATTGAATCAGCAGCTCTTCATGGGACCAGTCATCGTTGCGTAAGCAGTGCTGGACAATCTGCCCATGCAGGCTGGTAAGGCCAAGCAGACCAGTCAGCCCTGTCGGATCGTCCTGGATGACCGAGGCACCGAACACCACTCTGAGTCCATCAATCAGCGGTAGGTCGCCGAACAGGGAGGCCAAGGGATTGAGAGCCTTGAGAACGTCACGCCGGACCAATGCACTTACGCGCTGTTCTGCATGGACGGTCATCTCGCTCACGATGTCCGCAAGTTCCTCCGAGGGGTAATCGCGTAGCACCCGCGTTGCCAAGTCTAAAAGGTCCGCCTCGCTCCAGGAGATGATCCTGCGTCGGACGTACAGCCGTTTGCTGCCGAAAGCCTCCTGCGCATCGGCCTCGTCCACCGACTGCTGAATCCTCAGGCCGACACAGACATCGGGAACGTCGTAGGCCTTGGCCGTGGCAACGGCCCGTGCGATCTGTTCCCTCAGGGTGTCGAGAGGAATGAGCGAGGGCGAGACCGGTAAACCCTGCATTGCTGCTCCACGGCGTTTCGTTGTCCGTATTTTGACAGCATTCAAAGCGAATCTGGTTTTGAAGCCGCCAGCCACGCCAGCGCTCACCCAGAGCGGGCCAGGCCAGATAGCACAATCGTGGGGGGGCAAGCAGCTTGTGGAGCGAGTGGGAGTCACCTGAGAGACCGCCATCACAAGTTAAGCCCACATCATTCTCCGAAGATTCAAAGACTTATCAGCAATTCGTTCGCCGGCCCTTGGCGGCACTGACCACATGGCGGCCTCGGCACGCAGCGTGGCCAGCTCGCCGATGGCGGCTTCGGTGGCCGTCTGTCAGATTGCCTTGATGGGCGTGGGCGGCCACCTGTTTCAAAGCGTCCGGGAGGTCCGGATGCTCGATGGTGACGCGCGTGCGCCCGCACAGCTCCTGCGAGTACGCTTGCAGCGGCTCAGCTGGCGTGCCACGCTGCCCTTGCGCACCAGGCTGTAGAGCTTGTTGGCGGTCGGAGAACAGCAGGTCAACAATTCCCATCGACACCTAAAATGTGCTTTGATGACCTTTTTCATGGGAAAGCTAAAACTAGGCGTTCGCTGCAAGTCTTTGATTCAAAAGGATCGTACGTCCCGAGTTTGTCTGCCCGACCTTCCACTGCTCGCTGAACGGGCTACAGTGCGCTAAGATCCCGAACCCACGGATTTGTTGGCTTTGAACTCCTCGGAACAACTGCATGCCTACCCAAGTCACGCTGCTTGATCGCATTGCCGCAGAAGATGTTTTGCAATGGCCAGACGCGGGCGAAGCCTCCCTTAGCCTTGTTATTGGCAAATCCGCGGAGTTCGAAGCTGGCGCAGAGGGGCTTGCCCTGGCGTACCTTAGTGCTGCCATCAAGAGATGCTCTTCGTTACACATCCATTGCGAATTCGCTTTCCCTCGGGACAACAACGATTTCAGTGGAACGCTTCTGTCCACGATGTTCGGCTATGCGCTCTTACGGGCATGTGCTACCGCGGCGTTCCGTGACGGCCCTGAGAGTGGTGCGACGGAGCTTCGACGGTTTGCTGGCCGCTGCTACGATGCAAAGCGTGGCGTAATTGGACTCGGAGACCGCGTTGGCATCCTGGCGTTTGATCCCAAACGCTCGATTCCTCGCGTATTTGACACCCACTCGGATGTCAACGCCACCGAGATACCATTGCCCTCGCAGTTCGCTTCTGGTCTGCACAGAATTTTGTCAGGGATGGGCTTGGGGCGCATTGCTAGCCAAAGCACTCTTCCAACACTGACGGATTTCATCTATGAGACCTTTGCGAACACGCTACAGCACGGACGGCCACACGACGCTCGCGTAGCAAGGCATAGCACACGAGGCATCTCGATTACCAAGATCGTCTTCAACGCCGCCCAGCTAGACAGGCGAGATATTTCTGCGGAGATGCGCGAATTTCTGCTGCGCGTTGCGGAAATGGAAAAGACGGACAAAGACCGACTGCTGGCTTGCATATCCGTTATGGACATGGGAGAAGGCATTCAGAACACCCTCCCTGCTGAGTCCGTTGAGGAACACCCCGAAGATCGGTTGCGCAGGGCGTTTCAGCTGAAGCAGACCCGCAAGAGCGTCAGTTCCGTCGAAAAAGGGATGGGCTTGCTTAAGGTCGTGGACGCGGCATTTCGTCTTCGGACACGCCTGCAAGTTACTTCCGCTGGCCATCGGCTTATCAAAGACTTTTCCCTCGGAGAAGACAAGATGCCGACAATGGATGGCGCGGTTCTCTCCAGGCTTCCTCAGCAGTTCGCGGCAGGAACATGCGTAGACCTGTTTGTGCCTGTGCTCTTCACAGACGTCGATCAGCGCGTACTGGCTCTCTAAGGCGGCAATGACAGATACCCGCTGGGCGTTTATTCGCGGCGACATAGAGTCCATCGCCGATATCGACGCTGCTCTCTCTTCCACTACGCATGATTATGCAAGTGAGGCTGGAGCATACGTCGCTCGTGTTGCCTTGCCCCTATTCCGAAGTTTGTTGACAGCCACTGCGATTTTCAATCAAGCGGTTATTGCCGAGACGGTAGAGACAGCGTCCGGTCGTCTAAGATACGCTTTGGCAGACGTTGCGAAGCGCTTGAAAGGTGGACGCTTGGCGATCCTGCCCCGCTTGCCTCAGCTGAACGAGATCGTCTCGGATGCGTCTCCTGAAGACATGCTCAAGACACCCTTGATGGTGACCGCCGACGGGGACGGTGGTCCCGCCCTAGCTGTGATGATGGCGGAGGAACTTACTGATATCCGCAGCCAGGAACTCTCTGACATCGTAAATGTTCACCGAAATCGTGCGGTACTGGCGGTGGACGGAGGCCATTTTGAGTTGCCATCAGGCGCGCACACATCTCATTTCTTCCGACTTGCCGAGTGCTTAGCAAGTACTGACGATCTGGATAAACTCGTATATTGGGTCGCCCGAGACATCTGTGAACAACACGCCATCGGTGCTGATCCGAATCAGACTTGTGGCTTAGTTGTGCTGGTCGACAATCCCAGTACGCTTACTCTTGCGCTTCGCTTGAGTCATGTCTTCCCCAAATTGGCGATGACATATGATTGCGTACGCGCATATCCTGAGAACCCAGACAGATCGGCAGATCTTCGTCAATGGCTGCAGCCACGCATTGCGGTAAACTCCCGGATTCACTTCATTGTCAGCGTGTCGTCCACTGGCACACTCACTAAGACATTGCGGAGAGTCGCGGGGTCACTTGATGTGCCCGTTGGTACGTCAGTGCTCTACGCAACCACGCCAGACCCAGCGTCGCATGCATTTTGCGCACTACAAATCGATGACTACTGGCACACGACGTCATCTGAACATTGCGTGGCATGTCAGCAAGGCAACAGTCCCGTATTTCGCATTGATCGCGCTCGATACTTCCTCGCGGCGAGAAATGTCGACACCCGGGCATTGCCCCCCCTCCTCTTCAGAGCGCAGCGCACCTTCATCGAAGCTTACGGCCATTTCGATGGCGTTTTGCGCACGCACGTCAATGATACGAGCTGGGGAAGCGGGAAGCATCGTGCATTTAGCATCAACGTGGAGAAACTGCTGGAAATCCCAGCATTTTGCGAACAGCTCCTCGGCAAGATTCGGGGTATGGACCCAGTTCCCGACCTCATCATCACCCCTGTTCATCGAGGCGCGGCTGCAATAGCCCGATTCCTCAAGCGCGAACTACAGATTCGCGTAGAGTCGCATGAATCATTGCGCATCAATCTTGCGGTCGACCTAGATCGCACTCTCGCGGAAGCAATCTCGCAGTCTGAATCGATATTGATAATCGATGACGTCGCCTACGGCTCCGAAAGATTGCAGGCATATGTCAAAGCCATACGGGGATCGAACGACCTCTTCGTGGCGCCCAGGCTCATCACACTCATGCCACTGCTCGTCCTCCCCGCGAATGAAAGTGAGATGGACAGTGCAATTCGAGGCATCGCCTCCGACCATCATGAAAGGGCGTTTCGTGTTGAATGGCTATATCGGTTTGCACTTCCGGATTCCGGCGAGCGCGCTTGTCCGTGGTGCCGAGAGTCCTTCAGCATTTCTCAGCTCCCCTTGGAGTTTGACGACGAGGAGGCAGGTGGGACGGATGAGCGAGGCGCACTTTTGGGGCAAACGGAGACAGGCCTGGTCCACTCTGAGTGGGTATGCCTGGAAAAGGGGCGGTCGGCGCCCGTCTTTGGCAATGACTCGCCATTGCTGGTCGCCGGCGCCACGCCTATCCAGTTGCTCTTCGCATGTGCGAGCGCAGTGCAACAGGCAAGAACAAGGACGCCCGCGTACATAAATCCTGAAGGGTTCCCCAAGTCGCTCGTGTTAGGCTCAAGGGTAGTTCGACACTTTCAAAATGAGACTCTGTTTGTGATCTGTCTGCTAAGGTGCCTCACCAGTTCCGAAGTAGATGATGAAACCAAGAATTACGTGCGACAACTCATCGAAGACGTTGCCAATGCCGCTCCTGGTTCAGCCGATCTATGGGCGTTGAGGGAGCTGCTACTCGCTCAGATGCGAGGCTTGGCGCGCGGCATCGCGGACGACGGCGCGCGAAGCAGCATCTACCTGCGCGCAGGATTCGCAGCTTTTTTGGGAAACTGACGTCTCGCTAAAGTCGTCCACTTGGGCCGCTTCCGCTTCGCCCCGCTCGGCCCGGCGCTGCGCTGCGGCGAGCTCCACCTTATTGGCAATTCGCGAACACGTACCGCCACGCCCAGAACAAAAAAGTCGGTACCGATGGACGGGATACCGAGACGCACACGCGACCTGCTGTTCAAGGCGACCGGCACGGCTCAGTTTTAGAATCTGATGATGGAACTGGATGGCCGCATGGGCGCGGCGCCGGCTTAAACCCGAAAGTAGTGTCATTGGTTTGAACGTAAGTGCAATTCACCGTAACGATCTCGCCGACGGCAGCGCGCAGCTCGAATTCAATGGTTCCTGCCGGCAGGCCCAGTGCCTTCACCAGGGCCCGCGTGATGTAACGGTAAGACGGTTACACATCCAGCGACGTAGCGACGTTGCGGCGTGCGTGCGTCGGGGGCGCGCGTCGCCTCAGCTTTGCCTTCACGGGGCTGTCCCGGTCGACTTCCTTCTATAACTCTCGCTCGGCAAGCGAACCCTCGGCTTTCCCGGGAGGAATGCGCGCTACGCGGGACTACCCCGGTTATGCGGGGTGTGAAGTCGACGTAAAAACCTCTGGCCCGGCTCGAACTTGACGAGCAGCTCCGGGTTAGCGACGTGGATTTCGCACGAGGCGGCCGGCGACTGGCGGGCTGTCACCTTCCTGCAAACGCTGCGGAAAGCTCTTGCGGGCCAAGACGTGCGACACATAGTTCAGAAGTGAGATCGCCTTGAGGCTGTTGATCTCAGTTCCATAGTCGAGCGACTGACCATGCATCACTGTGTGGCGGTTTAGCCCTTGGAAGTCTGGAGGCCGCTTCTTGCCACTTACATTGAGCTCACCGAATTCGCCTAGCGGAGCCAGCACAATACGCGTCCAAAAATCATGGTCGAGGGATTCGGCATGGATAGCAGTCTCCGGGCGACCAATCTTCCGACCCTCCGGAGTCTTGTCGGAAACGAAGTAGTAGGCATTCACCTTTTCAAAACAGATTCCATCGGCTTGCGACAGGAACACTGGTATTGAAAGCGCGTACTGCCCGGCCCTGTGGGCATTGAACGCCTGCGCCAGGATATGCGAGCGGTGTGGGAGCAGCTCGCACACCTCAGTTTCAATCTCATCCAAATGCACTGAAAAATGCAGTCTTAGCTCTTCCTTCGCCTCCTCGGCACCCTCGTTCTTGCGAAGAGCTTCGGCTAGCCGAGGGGGATGCCCCAGCCCCATGCGCTGCATATCAATGTACCAACCGTGCTTAGCCAATTCAACCATTGCTCGACGGTACGCAGGAGGAAGCTCCTTAATCGCGAACTGAATTGCAGCTCCTATAACCGGAGCATTGGCTACCCACCACTCCTGCATCTGCCTGAAGGCGGATCCAATGGCAACCCCGATCTCAACAATGGAACTTCCTAGAGCTTTCCACTGGTCGGGGCTTGTGCCTATGGGCTGCGGCAGTACTGGCTCGTCTTTAGGCGCGTCCATGCTAGTCAAAAACTAGGAGCGAAAAAGGCCATTATCCTCCAAAGTCACCGACCAGCTACGCAGCCTCTTCCATTCCAACAATGCCACGATTACGCAGCATCCACATACTGCATTGCCTTTGCCTGCTCGCCGATTTCGCCATTAACACCCTTTCTACCCCGCAGGAATAACGCCAGGCGCTCGCTATGCTTCGCCGCGGTTTGGCGGTGAATCCCGGAACTCCTCTGACAGGCGCTCCACCGACACCTTTTTGCCGCCGGCCACGCCGGGCGACGCGAAACAGCCGGCCGCGAGGAGGTGCTGCTCGTAGGTCAATCCGAGGTGGGCCATGTGGGACTTGATCCACAGGACCGCGTCAGCGCGGTCGCGCAAGCTTCTCGTCGAGGATCCGCGCCAGTGGCGTGCCGGTTTGGACCAGCGTATCCACGACGGACGTCAGTTCCGCGCTATCCAGAACCTCCTGGGGTACCGGAGCGCTTAGGATGGCCTTTTCGACCCAGGCGCATACCCGGGGCCCTATGCCGTAGTCGTTCCAGAATTCCGTGTTTGCACCCTGCGCCCGCCACCAGGCACTGACCACTCCCGCAAGGAACGTCAGTCGATGCACTTGCGGCTGCACCTCAAGCAGGCCAAGTATCGCGAGGGCGACGAAGGTGGACGGCGCGGCCTCCACGGCCAGGCGCGTGAGCATCGGCAACAGGGCGTCCGCTCCCTCAGCCCCGGGCGGACGGACATAGCAGCGAGGTCCCTTCCCGATCTCGTACTCCCCCATAAACAGCGCAGCGAGTGCGCCTGTGAGATGGATTTCCGCGCTGGTCGAGCACTCAGACGTGAGTCGCTTCCACGCCCAGAATTCCCTGATGCGCGACGCCAGGGTCTCCCATACCAATAACACTAAGGGACCCGACACGAGCCCGTTGTTCATCCAGAGTCTGTCGAGCTCATGCAGCACCGCGGTGGTGGCGTCGAGGAAGCGATCTTGCGGCAACTGGGCGACGCGCTGGAGGACCATCTCGCTGAGGCCGGCATCACCCAGCGTGGCGGCCGCGGCGGTCGCTGCGGCGAAATACGCTTCGTTCCATTGATGCGCGCGCTCCCCAGGCTCTTCATCTTTTTTGCATCCGACGCCGTTCGCGCTTGCCGTCCACGCCCAACAGTGAAGCACCAGGCCGCGCAACCGCTCGGGCGCGTCCCGATACCAAAGGTCTTTCGCGAGCGACAGCCAATGCGCCGCCGCGCTCGAGTCCAGCGCGTACTCGCGTGGCGCGGGTGGCTTTGCACGCTGTCGTCGCGGCACGCCCAAGGGGATCCCGGCACGCACCTTCGGGGATCTCGGGTCCGGCAGCTCCGGCCAGCCAGGCTCGTCCCCCTCGCCCGACAGCCATCGCAGTTCCGCCGTGACCGCTGCCCGCAGCCTGTCACGTTCCGCGTCTTTTCGGGCGTTTTCTTGCGCCTCACGATGGGCGCGATAGTCCTCGACGCACTCCCAATCCACTAGATCGCGGCTTGGCAAGGCGTAGGTGGTCGAGGTCAGGCCCAGGCGCATCAGCGTCCGTAGCATTGCCGGTGGCAGGGATCGCTGCGCAGTAAGCGGATCGCCAGCACCGTGGTTGACGACGAGACAGGAATGGTGCTGCTTTAGGCTTGCAACGCCAGTTGAGCGGCGACGTTCCACGGCAGAAGTCCGTCGATCCGATTGACGGGATGATCGGCGATGCGGGCCAAGACGTGACGCAGATAGGCCTCGGGATCGATGCCGTTGAGTTTGCAGGACCCGATGAGCGAGTACATTGCGGCCGCGCGCTCGCCGCCACTGTCAGCGCCGGCGAATAAAAAATTCTTCCGACCCAACGCGACACCGCGCAGCGCATTCTCCGCGATGTTGTTGTCTATCTCTGCCAGACCATCATCACAGTAGTAGATTAGCGCTTGCCACTGGTTCAGCATGTAGTTGATGGCTTTGGTCGTTTCCGACTGCGTTGAGAGCGTCAATAGCCGCTCTCGCAACCACACTTCGAGGCTGTCCAGTAGGGGCCGGGATCTTTGCTGCCGCACCTGTTGACGCACGGCAGGTGGCTTACCCCGGATTTCCGCTTCGATGGCATAGAGCTCGCCGATCCGGCGTAACGCCTCCGTGGTGGTCGGCGTTGCCTTGCGGACATGCAGATCGTGCACCTTACGGCGCGCGTGGGCCATACAAGCTGCTTCGCGCACACTGCCATCGGTAAAAACAGCGTTGAAGCCCGCATACGCGTCTGCCTGCAGGATGCCGCGGAAGCCGGCCAGATGCGCTTGGGGATGTTGGCCCTGGCGATTTGGTGTGTAGGCGAACCAGACTGCAGGTGCAGCATCTGAACCCGATGCGCGATCGTCCCGCACGTAAGCCCATAGTCTTCCCGTCTTGGTCTGTCCCTTACCTGGCGCAAGTACCGGCAGCGGTGTGTCGTCCGCATGCACCTTGCCGGGCATCATCACGTATCGGTGCAAAGCCTCGACTAGGGGGCGTACCAGCGCACCGCAAGCGCCGACACCGCGAGCCATGGTCGTGCGGTCCAGCTCCACGCCCTGCCGGGCATAGATCGCGGCTTGACGGTACAGCGGTTGATGATCAGCATATTTGGCAACCAGTATGTGAGCGTGCAGCCCCGCCGTGGCAATGCCACGCTCAATTGGCCGGCTTGGCGCTGCAGCCTGCACGATGCAATCACAACAGGCGCAGGCCTTCTTGCGCCGCACTTGCCGAATCACCCTGAATGAACTGCTGATAATATCGAGTTGCTCCGAGATGTCCTCGCCCAGCGGCTTGAGCTTACCGCCGCACTCTGGACAGGCTTCGGTCTCGGGCTCGAGAATGCGCTCCTCCCGCTCCAGGTGCTCCGGCAACGGCTTGCGTACCGCTTTCTTCCGGACAGGAGGGGTAGCCTGCGGATCGGCTTCGGTTTCGGCCGCACCTTCCTCGGCCAGCAGATCTTCCAGTCGGGTCTCGAGCTGTTCAATCTGTCGATCCAGCTTCTCGGACTTCTGGCCAAACTGCATCCGCCTCAGCTTTGAGATCTGCAGATTTAGCTGCTCGATCTCCATGGAGCGGACCGCCAAGGCCCGTTCCATGAGTGCGATCGATTCCCGCTGTGCCAACACCAAGGCCTTCAGGGCCTCAATGTCGTCGGGGAGATCGCTGGGGTCGATTGGCATGCGCGGCAGTTTACGCACATGCCGCAAGGTTTACAACACCGACAGTGGCGGCCAGGTGCGCTCGGGCTGCTTCCAGTTGATCCCCTCCAGCAGCATCGACAACTGCGCTTGCGTCAGGTGGATCTTGCCGCTGTCGGCCTGCGGCCAGACGAAACGTCCGCGCTCCAGGCGCTTCGAGAGCAAGCAAAGCCCATCGCCCGTTGACCACAACACCTTGATGACGTTGCCGCGCCTGCCGCGGAAGACGAAGACATGGCCGGAGAACGGGCTCTCCTGCAGAGTCGCCTCCACCTTCGCGGCGAGCCCGTTGAATCCGCAGCGCATGTCGGTCACGCCTGCAGCGATCCAGATGCGTGTTCCCGCCGGCAACCCGATCATGGCGTCAAACGGTCCAGTACGGTACGCAACGTGGTCGCGTCGACTGCCCCTTCAATGCGAATCACCGCTCGGCCCAAACGGATCTCAATGGCGCCGTGCGGCGGCGTCGGCTCGCAAACCGCAGCGGCCGGACTCATTGGCATCGGACCGGGTGGCGAGCTTGGGTGTTCAACGGTCACCGGCAACAACACCGCGGCTTCCTGGCGCTGCTCCATTCGATAGCGTCGGCGCCAGGTGAACAGCATGTTCGCGTTGATGCCGTGCTCGCGCGCCAATTTCGATACCGAGACACCCGGCTCACACGCAGCGGCTGCCAACCGCCGCTTGAATTCCTCGCTGTGGTTCGGCCGGCCTTTGCGACTGCCGGCGACTGGTTCTTCCTGTGACTGTGACAAAGTAGTTCCCATCACTATTTGGTGGGAACTACTTTGGCGCCACTCTACTGAACGGTACAGACGGTGCTGGCGACTCGCTTACGCTGCGCAGTCGCCCCGGCCCGTAGCACCCGGCCATGCCCGTATCGTGCTGGACGGCCACGTGAAGCACGCGTTCCAGTGTTGTCGGCTGAGGGTCGGCACGGTAGGCCGCCAATAGCCCGACAGCCGCGATCGATCGCGGGTTGTAGGGGGCGTGCCAAGATACGGGGAATCCGCTATCACAAGGGGCATCGGCCGCAGATCGATCCGCGGCCGAGCCGAGATAGCGGCGGCGCTACCCGACCCGGAAAAACTCCACGGCCTGCCCCGCATTGACCGCCCGCCTGAGCCAGTCGGGCATGTCGCCCTGCCCGTCCCAACTCTGCCCCGCGGCGTTGCGGTAGCAGACCACCGGCGCTGGTGCGGGTGGCGGCGGTGGCGGAGGAGGCGGCGGATCGAAGCACCCCGCCGCTGCCAGCTCCTCCATGGTCAGCCCGTAGTCGGCCATCTCCGCCCGGATCCAGCGGATCGCCGCCGCCCGCTCAGTTTTTGCTGTCATTGCTGTCGTCACTGCTGTCGCTGCCGTCTTCCGGATTCAAGGCTGCGGCTGGCGCGCCCTGCTTGTCGTCCTGCTGTTCGTTCTGTTTTTCGCCTGGCGCCGCCTGCTCGGTCGGCGCCGGGTCGCCGGCCTTGCGCCGCCGCCCGCCACCACCTTCCCCCCGCCCGGCTGGCGCCACCCGCAATTCTGCCAGCAGCTGGCGCGCCAGCGCCGCTTCGGCCTCGGCCCGTTCGGCCCGGCGCTGCGCCGCGCCCAGCTCCGCCTGCAGCGCGTCCAGGTCGTGCGCCGCTTTGCGCTGCGCCTGCTCGGCGGTGGCGAGCCGATCGGCTAGCGCCGCGGCCTGGGCTTCGAGCCGCGCGCGGATTTCGGCCTGCGCCACGGCCACGTCGCGGGCCTCGCTGCGCACCGCCGCCAGTTCGCCGCGCAACGCTTCGGCCGCGCGCTCGCTCTGCTGGCGGGCGGTGCGCTCGGCGTCCAGCTCGCGCAAGCTCCGCCGCTCGCTGGCCTCGGCCCGTTCCTGCGCGAGGGTCACCTGCTCGCGGGCTCCAACTCCGTCGAGAATTGGGTGCGCAACGTCTCCAGCTGACGTCGGCCCGCCTCCAGTTCCGTGCGGCCCGCTTCGAGCCGGGCCTGCGTCGCCGCGTGCGCCTGCCGCTCCGCGGCCAGGTCCGCCTGCACGGCGCCGTGCGACTGGCGCGCCTCGGCCAACTGCGCCGAGATGGCCGCGACCTCTTCCCGCGCGACCGCGAGGGCCGGCCGGGATTCGAAATATCTGAAGCTTCAGATATTTTGGGAATCCCGGCCAACCCTCTATCCTGGCCGGAGGCGCATAAGGCCTACGACGAAGCGCAGCTGCGCCTTTCGCCGCCGCGCTGATCGATCCGCGGCTGGCTCTACCGTGACTTTGAGATCACGCCGTTCGCGGTATCAATCCAGGTCGCCTTGTGCCATTTCAACAGCATAGCGCCGCCAACAGTTCCTAATTAGAAGGCACACGGAACCGTAGCGGATGTCTGACTATCACTTCGTCATGTTCGCAAACGGGCGATCGCCATACATCTGTCGGAACTGTCCGATCAACTCGGTTTCGAGGCCATCTGCTGCCAAGCTTGGGCACTCCATCCAGTGCATTTGCAAATCCTCCCACTCCGCGAGGTGCCAAAGCAGTCGACCACCGCGATGCCCAATCGCTTTGCCGTAGGCGAACTCCACCAGTTGGCGCACTCGCTGGCGAAGACCGTTGCGCCCGCAGGCCTTCCCGACGTAGATCACCGTGGCGCCTTCTACCCAATTATCTCGAACAATGTGTTCCGGATAGCTGGGATGCTGCCCCTTGAACCATCCAGCCCGGCTCTCTGAGAGAAACTTCGGGGCGGTAGATTCTGTGCGGACAACGACATAGACGCCCGCTGCGGTGGGTACGTGGGTGCAACGGGTGTTGTGGAGACTCTTGATGGTGACCGCAGGCGTGAAGCCGCTCAAATCGATACCGTCGATTGTTTCCATTGCGCCCCTGATCGGCTAGTCGGCTGAATTTTGGCCGCGATTGGCTTGCACCTGCCCCGGCGCCAGCACTCTCATTCTCGCGGAGGATTTGAGACGCCATAGATCGCATCCGCCCGCACGCCCGGTCGCCCAGGCGCATGTCCCATGACGATACCGTAGATAGTGAAGCGCCAGAATGTCCGCTCCGGTGCGCGAGGGTCTTGCACAGCGCGATAGGTTAGTGTGCCGCCGCCGATATTCTCATTGACGGGGGAGCCCCACTGCGGATTGAGGAAAAAGCGCTCGAGATCACGAACTGCGGATGGACAAAAGAAAGAGGCGCGCAGCTCGTTGGGGGGTGATCGTACTTTTGGTGCGAAATCTGGCGGTTGGCTCCAAAAATCAATGTGGATCAAGGGCTTGCCACAACGCCTGCCGTTACAAAGTGAGTGTAGCCACAAAGCCTTGCTGCAGTCGGCTCTCCGGTTGGCTAGTGCCAGATTTTGCTCAAAAAGTACGACTACCCCACAAAGGACTCGCACACCATAATAGGAAAACGAATGGTCAAGCCAAACGTCATCGCTCACTACACCCCTTCTCGGACAGGTTTCTTGGCACTTCGGAGTGCTCGTGATCTTTTGCTCAAGGCAGAAAATGACCTCGCGAAACTAGAGGCCAATCCACAGGACGCTTGGATTGCTTTCAACTTCTTTGTCACAGCTCACCATATCGCCGACTGGGCAGGGTTGGTCAGTGAGCGGTCAGGAAACCCTGTACTTAAAATCTGCGCCCACATTGCAGATGGCCTAAAACATTTTGAATTAACCAATGCACGCCACGACCTTATTGAGGATGTTGTGGACGAGAGCTATGCGGAGGACGGATACGTCGAGCCAGGGTACTTCGAGCAGGAGGTCTACGTGCTGCTTGTTGAGGACAACGGCCTGACCCTAAGCGGAAAGATTGAAGTTGTGGAATTGGCTCATCGTGTTCTGGACTTCTGGCGTACCAAGTTGACGACCTCATAGTATTAGTCGGCGAGCGCCGCTACTGCGCTCGCCAGCTTCGAACATGTGGCGCGGTGGTCGCGCTTGAGCCAACCAGCCCATGACGTCAATCTCAGCTCGACACCAACATGGGCTCGCTCGGGGACATTGGGATGACCGGCCATATTCCTTCCGTCCGAAAATTACCAAAATCACACATCGCTTCGTGCCGCGCATGCGTCAAAAATAGCACCTAGGCGCAAAGGTCCTCGGCCTAGTGGACGAGCAGCAAGTCGATGCACAGGTTGCCAGTTCGATGTCGGCGCTCCGTCAGCCGTGCGCGGCCGGCTATCCAACCCAAAAAAAACATTAGCTTGCGAACGAAGTTGCTTCTTACATGAAACTGCTGCTAGCAGAAGGCAACGCTTTAATGTGTCAAGGCTTCCTCTGCAAGCAATCGGCTACAAGCACGCTTTGCATCGTAAGCGGAAAAGACTTGAAGATCCTCTCGCTTAGCCTGTTCTCTCAGTTCATAGAGAATATCGCTGACTTCCGCATACTCGCTGTCTGAGTAAATGGGTTGCCCAGGCGCCGGTATCCAAGCCGTCAACTCAATGGATTCCGGCGTAGCAAATCCAAAAGCGTCACGTGCGCGCGCAAGCCGCCAGAGAGCAGCCGCTGCCGTCTTGTTTCTTACCATGGATTTAGCCTTCGGATTAATGGCAGCGTAGCAAGTAGCGTAAGCGTGGCCGACATAGTCTATGGAGAAGCCGGATGTCGTCCCAGTTAGGCTGAAGCTTCTGTTGAATCCCTGTGCAAGAGTGGGCGCCACGGACAAGACCTCATCCTTCACCGATTTGGCGAAGCGCGCTTCATGTATAGGCCTAGGGTCAGTTTCCTCGGCTCTCGATGCCAAGTCGACGCGTCCTCTATACAAAGAGCAGCGATCAAGAGCTCTGACGACCACTCCCTCTTCGTCTTCAGCATCAATGTCAAAAGGCTCTCCCAAACGGATACCACCTAGCGGAGCGCGCCAGTCGGCGAACTCTTTACCCGAGTTGGACCAAGATAGGTAGTCAGCAACCAGTAGGGTTCCGAAGGTATGACATGCATGACCTAGTTCCTGGGGCAGGCACTTAAGAATTTTCGGCGTCACCACTCGCGCGAATGGGGTGCAATCAGAGTATTGGCCGAGCACCGCGATGGCCAACGCCTCACCGGAAGCCTCGAAAACAAGATTGGCGAGCCGAGCCTGGCCGCTGACCACGCCTGATGCAGGTGTATTCAGTTCGAAGTGCAACACAAGGTGGTTCATAGCGGTGCGGATCGGAGGGGGACTTCAGAAATACCTGGTAGACCCGGTACGCCGAGAGTCCGAAGCACTACGTCGTGCAGGGACGCGGCGCGCTTTGCTAAGAATCGTTTGGCCGCCTCTTTAAGCGTCGGATTGGCTTCGGCGATCTGGTCGAACGGTAGCCGATCAACCGCAACGGCGCAAGCGGTCGCAAACTGCAGAAGTGGCGCTTTAAGCTCCGCCCTTTGCTTCGCAGGCAGCTCCCTGACAAGCTCCAAAAGATGATTAGGACCTATCAGGTCACTGGAGAAGAGCCCAGCAGCGGTTCCACCAAGGGCTCGCTCATGGTCAATCACTAGAATGTTGCCAGTTGGTCCTAGCAAGAGGTTGCCTTGATGCCTGTCGTCGTTGCCAACTAACTCATCGAAAAGCGCGATCTTTGCGATGAGCAGGACCCGATCTTGCTGGAAGAGCCAGCCGGCGGTGGAAGACTCAACTTTAAGCGGTAGCGCATTACTTATGGACCGGGTGCCGAAACAGACGTGCACGTCCTCGTCCCCATACGGCCACGCGGCTGGATAGGCGCTCCGGCATACGCAGATCCACATCGCTTCGGGCGCGGGCAGTCCCACCTGTCTGGCCAGCCACGCGCACGCGGACTCCGCAATGAATTCCTTCTCCGGAAGCAGCTTTACGTGCGCATTAAAGCGCGCGAGTGAGACAGGAGAACAGACTTGCCCCACCAGTACAACACGCGAAGCTTCGCTCACGCGGGTGATTGGTCGGAATTGAAGCTTACCGTATGGAAAGGGAAGGTCCGGCAGAGACACTGTTCCTCGCTTAAGGCGGCACGCGTGTGAAATCTGCACTCAGGGTCAGTCCCAAGCAAAGTCCGCACATCTCGCATTTATACCATATGTAGTGATGGGATTCTTCATTCTCCCAACATATTGTATCCCCGTTGCGCGGGAGCGGCCTCAGCCAGAAATCTGACTCCTTAAGTTGGAGAGCCGGTTGCAACTCTCGGCCCAGGAAAAATTCCACGCTCTGCCCGGCATTGACCGCCCGCCGCAGCCAATCGGGCATCTCGCCCTGCCCGTCCCAGCTCATGCCCTGGGGTTGCGGTAGCAGACCGGCGGCGGAGGGGCGGGTGGCGGCGGATCAAAGCACCCCGCCCGCCTCCAACTCGTTCAGCGTTCGTCCATCTAGGTCTGGATCAAGCGGATCGCGTCCGCCCGCTCTTTGTCACTTGCCGTCGTTGCCACGGTTGCCGTCATCCGGGTTGAGGGAGGAGCGTACCCTGTTCTTTGTCCTGCTCTTCGCTCTGTGCTTGCAGCGTGCGAGCTGAAGTTGACGAAAAAAGCCCGCAATTTCCAACGTAGCGAGCTGTTGCTTATTCGTCACGAGCCGCCCCACTTCCTTCGTTAGAATCCATTCCCGACGGCACCGCGCTTCGAAGCGGCGGCTAACTTTGGAGACTTATGTCAGCACGATCTGAGGCCCGCAAGAGGTTCATTGAACAGGTACAACAGGCGCTGGACGAGGTGGAAGAAGCGCTACATGCTCTGTTCGAGGACCCTGCCGCGCGG
This sequence comes from Cupriavidus necator, assembly GCF_016127575.1. Lineage (NCBI taxonomy): Bacteria > Pseudomonadati > Pseudomonadota > Betaproteobacteria > Burkholderiales > Burkholderiaceae > Cupriavidus > Cupriavidus necator. Next base: position 182,555 of record NZ_CP066020.1, on the reverse strand, counting down.
GCAGAAATTATTCATACGTCGGCCGTGCCAGAAGTCGTGCGAGGGTGGGCGAGCCAGCCGATGCTAAATTGGGAGGGCGCGCGGAAAAAATGCAGCTCGGCGACAAAAAGTTGCTTTATCGGCATTCGAACTCGCGATATCGTTTGCATTCTTAGTCTGATCCGGGTTTCCAAGGGCGGCCTGCTGACCAAGCTACTCTTCCTGGAGCGAGACAAGACCGACGACTTCCTAAAGGGCCGTGGCTTTGTGGCCATCGACGTTATCCTTGATGTCATCGCGGCCTACTTCAACTCGGCGCAGATAGTGATTGATAAGCCACTCGCACAAGTTGTGCCTTATTATGAACAGCACGGCTACCGCACCGCCAAGCTGGTCGGTCGGTCGGTGAGCATGATGGCACGGCCGGCGAAAACCCGGTAGAATCGAGGGCATACGGATGTACATTCCGAGATAATGCCGAAGCACTTTTCGGCAACACATTGGAACGGCACCATGGATCGCAAGGCAAACGCTCCTCGACTTGTTGCAAAGGTTCGACGTCCGAACGAGGCTGATTCGGCCGCCGTCGCGCGCGTGCGCGCTCTGTTCGCCCGTCCGGAAATGAGCGTGGAGGCGTTGAAAAAGCGTGCCGAGATCGCTCGCAAGTGGGAAGCCGAACACGGTCCCTTCAGCGTCTACGCCGGCGCACGTCGCTGACGATTGGTAGATGCGCTTGCTCAATAAAAAAACCCTGCTGTTGCAGGGCTTTTTTATTGGCATTGCAGGCAAAGGAATCCGCGATTCTACGGCCGCCACGTCCTTTCCCGAGAGGTCAACGTCCCAGCAGTTGCGGAGTGCGTGAGCACACCACCAGTTGGGTCGAGCCCCGCGTCAGGGCGACATAAAGGTTTGACGCGTTCAAGGTGTCCGCAGCGAGAACGACCGCGACGTGTGCCTCCAGTCCTTTTAGCAACAGCGTGCTACCCACCGCCCGCCGTGGCAGCGCTCTCGCTTGCATGCGGCCCTGCTCGCGAATCCGAATCGCGGCTTCCTGCAGCGTCGTGCCGCCTGTACTAGAGGTGTCGAGCGCAGTCAAGCAGGCGCGCAGCACAATAGGGCGAAAGACTCGTGTCCCCGGCTGCTGGCGAACTGCCTCAATGAGCCGCTTGACGGCGGGTAGCGAGCGTTCGGCTTCGAACGCTAGCGCGGCGGCTTCGGCCAGGCTCGGTTCTCGCCGTGCTGTGCCGCGCCGCAGGATTTCCACTCGCTCCAGCAGTGCGGCAACGCCGACCCCGGTCATCAGCCGGCCGCAGAATTCGACGACGCGCCTGAGCGCCTCCGGAGCTGCCAGCTGCAAACCGGTCGCGAAGTCAACCAAGTCGCGCAAGTCCACGGCTTCGACCGTGACGGCTCCCGGCACAAGACTTGCCATCCGTTGCTGGCTCTGAGGACTGGTACTGTCGCCGATAACGAGTACCGTGCCGTCCCGATGCGGCGCCGCGGTGCCAGCTGCCTGGAGAAGGCGAGCGTGATCCCCAGCCGAACCATCGAGCTGCACCCATTGCACGGCGGGGGGCGCGCTCGCCAAGTTGATCGGCTGCCGATTCAGCAAGACCTGGCGCGCCTGCAAAAGCCACTGACCGAGGACCTCTGCACCGGCATTGATCCAGCGCCAAGGTCGATCGAGCGTGAAGAGCCTCGGGAAATGTCGACACACGTCGTCCTGCCACGATGCCAGCGGATCGCCGCCGAAACCGAAGATTGCCTGCAACGGATCCCCGACAACACAGGTTGGCAGAAATGCCGAAGCCGCCTGAATAATGGCGTGCTGGCGGACCGAGCAATCCTGGTATTCATCGACCCAGAGGCGCGCGTAGCTCGACGCCAGCACGTCGCCCACGTGACCTCCCGCCAGCAGCCGTGCCGCGGCCTCGCGGATGGCGTTGTAGTCGGGCCGTAGGGCGGCAAGGAGCGCCGGGTCGATGCCCGCGCGCGCCGGGAACGTCGCGACCAGCTTCATCGCCCAGCCATCCACAGTCCCGAGCCGGTATCGGCTCGGGTCCACCCGAGCATGCTCAAGACGTTTGCGCAGCGCGGCCACGCCCGCGTTGGTGTGGGTGAGCAACAAGATCGGCTTGGATTGCCCGTGACGCATTAGGGCATTCGTCAGCATCTGCGTCTTGCCGCAACCGGCCGGCGCTTCTACCCGCGCGCCGGCTAGTTCAAGAAGGTCAAGGTCATAATTAGCCATGGTGGTGACACCACTGGAACAGTTTAGCCACCTCAGTGCCAAAGGCGGGCTCAGCGCTCTCGAACCCTGGCCCGACAATTGTGAAGCCAACTTCCTCCATGGCCGTAACGCTCTTAAACCAGGGATTCTTGCTATTGCGTGAGGCCTGGCCGAGAGCGAGCCGCGCTTCATTAGTGATCACCCTATCCACATACAGCTGCTTCTCGATTTCGGGCAAAGTGAGTTTGTTCCCGCTCGCTGACCGGAGGTGCGCGTCAACCAGATCCTCCCCCTTCTTCTCTTTGGCCAGTTGCCAAAGCTGGGTGACAGATTCGATGGCCAGGGATTGAAACAGCTCGTCTTCCAGCGCATTCGGCTGACGCCAAGCAAATACCTCTCCCCCGGCCGCCTTGAAACTCACCTCGTCCACCTTGGGCGGCACATCACTGTCCCGCAAGAGCGCCACCCGGTAGCCGAGCGCTTGGAACGCCATGGCGCGTTGCACGGCGGACGATCCAGAGCCGTCGACCAGGACCACGCCGAACGTCGAGATGGAAGGCGAGCCAGACCAATACTGGTCCAGTCCGCGCACCAGGCCAACTTCGCTTGCGCCTTCGCACACCATGACGCTTTTTCCCAGCAGCGCTTCCGGGTGTCGGCGCATCGTGCCCTGCACGTCGTCGCTGGTTCCGCAGCAATGCGCGACATGCACGCCATCGCGTTGCCTCAGCACGTAGAGTTGCGCGCCCGAGAGTTCGCGCACCACCACGGGCGAATGGGTGGTCAGAAACACCTGTAGCGGCGGTGCCGGTTCCTTGGCCCCCAGGGTAACGAGCAACCTGTAGATTCGATGCGGCTCTAGTCCGGTCTCAATCTCGTCGACTAGCACCACTGAGGTCTCCATTGCGGCGGCCCGTTGCAGTCCGGCCACCAGCAATCGGCCCGAGCCGAGCCCTAGGGATCTCAGCGGCACGCCTGCGGCGTCGTGCAGCGCAATCGCGCCGCCCGTCACCGAAATGGCGTGGGCATCCAGCAACGCCTTGACCTCGCCACCGACTGGCACACCGAGCTCGGTGGCAGTGGCCAGCACCTGCTGCAGCGCTTGCCCCAATTGATTCTGAGCCTCATCACCGAAGCGCAGGCGCGCGTCGCGTCCGGCGCGCACCAACGCCGCCGACGCATCCGCTCTTTCGTCGGAAAGCCGGTTCAGCACCGAGCCGCGGCGCCAGCTCAGGTTCTGATCACCACTTGCGCCGAGCCAGCCAGGCGCGATCCGAAGCCGGTCGGCCCAGGCCAGGTGCCGGGTCAGCCCCTGCGCCGCAGCGCGCTCGGAAATCAACTGCCATTGCGGCTCCAAGTCGCTTTGGACCGTCAGTCGAATCGTCAGCACCGTCTCGCAGTGCGCGTCAGGCTCCTCGAGCACGGCGCCGTCCTCCGCCCGGAAGCCGCGCAAGTACAGGCCATACGCCTCAAAGTTCTTGAGCGCGTCGTCGAGCTCGCCCACGGTAATCTCGATCACGATGGGTTGGTCGACATTCATGCGGAAAAAATCATGGTCGCCGAATTGCGCGGTGCGCCGCGCGCCCAGGCACAGATCGATGGCGTCAAGAATGCTCGACTTGCCCGCGTCACCAGGTCCGATCAACGCGTTGAGGCCAGGGCCCGGCCACCAGGTGAAATGCTGGATGCCGCGAAAGTGGCGGATCTCGATTTTGCGCAAGCGAGTCATTGACAAATGGGGGACTGACGGTAAAGGGCACATGATCGCATAAGGGCGTCGCTACACTGTGCGGAGAACGGGAGCATCGGTTGGGCGGTGTTGCGCGGCGGTGATCACCAGAGACGTCCCCGCATCAGGGGTAAACGTTCGAAACGTGCAAAATGTAACGGTCCATGGGAAGCTGCTTCCAGCAAGGCTTTCCGGTTCGCTTCGCTTGAGAAATTGCTTCTTCTGCAAGCTCTTGAATCACAAGCGTTTTTGGAGCAACAACGTATCAATCTGCTCGAGAAGGACGAATTGAAATGAACGCGTCCCACCCGTGGGCGGTGGGGTCAAGGGATCTTGAGTTCGATCCTCACGGGCGGCGCGAAGTAATCTGGAAAGCCTTGCGGCAAGCAGCTTTCCAGCTTCCAAGCACCAGATTTCGCACCAAAGGTACGATGACCCCTAGGTCCGCGTAAGCCCACCACGCGAAATAGTGATTGGTGTCTCCATTCGTGCCGATTCCCCATCCCTGAATTGTCAGTGGCCGCCCCATCGCCGATAAAGGCGCGAGATCATCGCCCGCCGCCAGCGCCTCGATAAATGTCAAAGAGCGCCCGGAAGAAGCGATCGTAGACCGCCTCGCGCGGATCGCGGCGCACAGAGGCCCGCAGGTAGAGATACGGCGGCAAACGCTGCCAATCGTCACCCTGCCCGCGCGAATGCTCGGATCGCTCCGCCCATACTTCGCCGACGACGGTCACCCGACTGGCTGCGCGCACCACCGGCAGCTGCGCGTAGCACCACAGCTGGCCCCAGACGTTGGGCCACAGGTTGCTCGGAATGGCCATCCTCGACATTTTGATCTCCACCACGATCACCTCACCGGTCGTCTTGTGGCGATACACGAGATCGGGGGACGCGCGCAACGGTTCCCCGTTGACCCGCAGGTCATCGAGATGGAAGTAAGACACCATCGTGTCAGCGCCGTGGTGCAGGCCACAATGCGCGAGTTCCCACGCCGCGTGCTGCTGGTGCAGATAGTCGGCATCAACAAGGCGCAAGGCGCGATGCCGGAAAGCGAGAATCTCGGGCTCCGCCGCCAGACCGCTCTCGCGGTCATCGTCACTGCCCTCGCTACTGGCGTAGAGCGAGTAGATCCATTGCGCAAACGCGGAGGCGGACGCCCCCGGCTGCCGGGGTGGCCGCTGCTTGGCGACCCGCAAAAACTCGGATGGCACGAGCTGGAATGGCGAGGACGGAAGAAACGTCTTGGGAGGCCGATAGACGCCATGAAGGACCACAATGCGGGCGATCTGCTCCGGCGACGGCGGCGCACTCGTCCACGGGTCACAAATCTCCACCGGGCCGAAGATGGCAGCCGCACGCCGCTCGGACGCCTCGGCATTGGTATCGCCATGGAACGGTGAAAAACGGATCCTCGGCTCGGAATCGCGTCGATCGATCCGCGTGACGCCGTCTTGCGTGCTAATGGTCTGTATCTCCATGCGTGCCGATCTCGCTATTCCTGAAGCCGTAAATACGCTGGACGAGCGTGGTGTCTCAACCAGCCACACCAACCTAACCCACGGCGCGCCACGCGCCCAATTGCCCGGCGCGCCGTCAGGTCGCCCCCTCGCCAGACGGACTCTCGCTCACGAGATCCATCTCGCTTCCCCTCACCTTCCACGGTCCCTCAAAAATGCCTTCCGGGACCACTCGCCGGCATTCCCAACCAACCAGCAACCAACCCCAACCCACCCCAGCCGGCCACGGCTGGACTCGCACCGCGCGCCGAGATCCCCTGCCCCGCCGGCTTTTTTGCACACTAGAAGGCTCTTCAGTCGCCGACCTTACCGGCCACGTAGTTGAATACAGTGCGCGCGGCATTCACGGCAAGTCCCGCATCGACATCGTCCAGCAGATCTTCGTTCGGATGCGCGACGCTGGCCTGATTGCGCAACGTATTCAGCCCATCGAGCGTACTGGCCATACCGTTAGCAACCTTCTTGATCGCCTCGGCATGGGTGCCCTTTGCATCGAAAGCCGGGTGCTCCGTGCGGATCAGCTTGTAGAGCTCGGTCACTGTCGGCTGCGCCCCGTACGAGAGCTTGGCCTTGTCGCAGACCTCCCTGAGGTAGCCGTGGAGCGCCGTATGCACCCGATCCACGGCACTCGTGGGGCCACCGGATGCGAGCAGCGTCTCCGCATCATGCAAAGCCTTCCTGACCACCTCCAGCTTCGAACGGCGTGGCTTCTTCGCGGGGACATGCGGGACCTCTTCATCCGTCACAATGGCGTAGAGATCCGGGTCCTCTCGTTTGAGCGTGTTGTGCAACGACGCATCGGTCAGCAACGCCTTGAGCGCCTTGGCGTAGTCATCGAAAAGGAATTCGAGCGTTCGCAAGATGCACAGCCTATAGTCCGAGTTCCCGTACTGGGCCGACCGCAGGAGATGGTCGTTGCCATAGATCTCCTCAATGTTGTGCTCGTGCCCGAAACTGGCCCAGTCCGATTCCGAGAACCGCCTTTCGAGTACCTTTGCAAAGGTTGCAAAGGCCTTGTTGCGCTTCGCATCGTCCCCCAACAGCTTTTCAAGTGCCAAGAACATATCTTCCCTGAATTGTTATCCATTTACTGGGCATGGCGGCGCCCAGAACCTACCTGAACCAACCCCACCCACCGCGCGCCAGCGCGAATGTGGCTCCGCATACTGGTGCGGTACAGGCCGGGTGACGTCACGCGATCGTGGCCGCGATATAGTTAAAGACGGTGCGCGCAGCATTTAGCGTCAACTCCGCGTCCACGCGCGCCAGCAGCGCCTCTGTGGGATGCGCCATGCTGGCATGGTTACGCAGCGTCCCAAGCGTGTCGAGGATCTGGCCCATGCCACGCCGGATGCGATCGACCTCCTTCTTGTGCGGGCCGTCGTTCGCAAACGCCGGATGCCGTTCCCGGAGAAGCTTGAAGAGGTCGCCGATGGTCGCACCGTCCGCATAAGACAAGCCCGCTTCCGAACAGACGTGGCGAAGATAGCCATGCAGGGCGGTATGCAGCCGGTCGACAGCGCTCTCGGCGCCGCCACCGGACCGAATCAGTGTTTCCGCGTCGCGCAGCGCGCGCACCACGATCTCGCTCGACGACTCAGCGTCTGCGGCCGCCACAGTGACATGGGGCGTCCCGCTCACGGCCGCAACCACCTGTGGCACATCGGCCTCGATGGCCGACTGCAAGCGCGGATGCAGCACCAGCGCTTTCAGCACCGCGGGCTTCTCGCTATACAAGCGCACCAGCAAGTCATGCACAAGATCGGGATAGTCGTCATTACTCTTGAACTGGCTACCCTGAAGGATCCGTTGCTTAATGCCAATTTCATGCTCGAATCCAAGGTCAATCCAATCCAGTTTTTCGAATCTAGCGACGAGCGCCTTCCTCATCGCGAGAAGCAGCTTGCCACGCAGGGCAGCATCATCCATCAGATCGTCAAAGGTCGCCATCAAGTGCTCCACAAACCGGGCGTAGCCGCCGACCAGCGATCGTACCCCCAATAAGGGGTTATCGTGCTTTCGGTGCTGATTGCCACGGTTTCAGCAAGAAAACCGTTCTGTATCAACGAGTTATGCACAGAGCTTTTCGTGGGAAAGTCGTTGTGTGCAAATTGTTGATTTCAAACGAGAATTTCGTGCGCAGGCGTATCATTTTGCAGCGAAAGCACGATCCCCCCGTATAGCCAGCCGGCAGGACCTTTTCAGGGTCATCGTAGACCCCACACTCCGGAAAATGTAGGGTTCGTAAGAATCTGAAAATCCACCTAAAGCAGGCCTTCGGCGCGTGGTGCGGCTTGCTGGAAGCCGCCCCGCTCACTTCAGCGTCTTCAACCGGTTGTCCGCCGCACGCGCGCCTTCGGTACCGGGATACTTGGCCACCACCTGTTCCAGCGTTTCGCGCCCGGCAGCCTTCTGGCCGGACTCGAGCTGATTATTGGCCACCGCGATCATGGCGTCCGGCACTTTGGGATGCCTCGGGTTGGCATCGATCATTTTGTGCAGCACCCAGGTGGACCCCTTATAGTCGCGCTGCGCGTAGAGCGAGTTGCCGAGCCAGTACTGGGCCAGCGGCAGGTACGGGCTCTGCGGATACTTCTTGATAAACGACGAGAACGCATTCCCGGCGCTCTTGAAGTCGCCCGCCTGGAAATGCTTGAGCGCGGCATCGTATTCGGGCTTCTCGCCCGGCTGCGACGTGCCTTGGCGGTCTTCGACCGAAGCGTGCTGCGGCTCGAATTTCTTCAGGCGCGCATCCAGATCGGCGTAGTAGTCCTTCTGCTGCTTCTGCAGCGTCGCCACCGTGTTCTGCAGCACTTCGTTCTGGCCGCGTAGCCGCGCCAGTTCCTGGCGTAGACCTTCGAGCTGGTTCTGCAGGTCGAGCGTGGTGCGGCTGTTCTGCTCAATTCGCTGGGTCGCCGTGTCCTGGAAGCTGTTGAACTGGTCGCGCAGGTTGATGACCGTTTTGCGCGCCTGCTCATCGTGGGGTAATCGTCCTTTTGCAGCAGATTGATACGGTCAGGCTTAAAAAGACGTTCTAGAACAATGACTTAGCGGTTCTTCGTTTCGCGCTGCACCGTCCTTTCTTTGCGGATTGGTACGCGGTTGGCAGGCACTGTCTCGCCAGTATGCCTGGCCGGCCTGCGAAGCTGCTGTCGTAGCTGCCGCTGCGAAGGTACTGCCGTATTTCGGCCTCGAGCCACTGCGGTGTGCCAATCTGTGGCAGATTTTGCTCTGCGGCGTTCGATGGCAGTTATGCCATAGCCCGTCGGGTTGTTGCGCCACTGCCTCGGATCAGCGCGTCAATGTAGCGCTCGACACCGAAGCTGAGGATCCCCCGGAAGTTGATGTGCCCGGAATGCCCCGGCCCCATGCGGCGCAGCCAAGCGTCCTCGATGTTCGTGCCGCCCTTGCGAAGTCGCTCGACGACATCGTTCATGCGGTGGGTATTCCACGCCAGAACGATGTTGGTCAGAAGCGCGTGCGCCCCCGAGATCGCCGTCATCTCATCGCCTCGCCGGCCGCGTTCGTGTGGCACCCGGCCAGCATGGATCGCGCGCTGCAACTGGTGCACCGACTCCCCTCGGCTGAGCAACGTATGGATTTCGCGGCGGAAGTCTTCAATGGTCACGTAGTCGCACAGGAAGATGCTACGCAACAGCCGGCCGAGATGCTCGGCAGCTTTGTGTGCCCTGTTGGTCCGGGCAGCGCTGCCCAACCGTTGCATGGCGAGCTCAGCGCTAATGCGGCCGATACGGATCGATGCCAGCACCCGTAGGAAATCGTCCCAACCCAGGCGTATGGCTCTCAAGGACAAGCGCTTCGTGGTGACACGCTCGATCCCTTCTGGCACTTTAAACTCTGCAGGCAGATACAGTTTGCGCTCCGACAGATCGCGCAGCCGCGGGCATAGATCGAAACTCAAGCCCTTTGCCCAGGCCATCGCGGCGTTCGTGTAGCCGTGCGTGTCCACTGCCAGTAACGACAGGCGGATACGGTCCTCGCAGCGGTTGTGCTGCTCTACGCCCTCGATGGCCACCCCAGCCTGACGCTCGTTCAAGACAATCGGTTGGTCATAGACGATGCCCCACTTATCGAGCACGTGGGTGTAGATGCCGGTCGCGTAGGTGCGTCGACGTGGATCAACACGAGCGATCCACAGATGTCGTGAAACGTCCAGCGACATCATGTCGGCCGATGCCTTCTGCCCGGTGCCCCAGTTCGTGGCTAATGGGATCTTTCCTTGAAATTCAGCCACCACCTCGTTGGCCCGGCGCAAACGGCCATGGGTCTCCAGCCCTCGCATGGCAAGTGACACCTGGGCGGTGTCGATGCCGGGAATCATCGCAGCAATGCCCTTGGCATCGATCTCGGTGCCATGGGCGAGCAACGCCGCGTAGGTCGACAGCAGTTCGGGCACGGACTTCGCCCGGTGCCCGAGCAGCACCTCGCTGAAATTGGTCGAGGCGTCGACCTCCAGCAATAGGTCCGGCAATTGCACATCGCCGATTGTCTTGTAGATCAAGTCGCGTGTGCGGCGCGGTTCATCGTCCTGCTCCAGCGGCACAATCGCCGGCAGGTGAAGCATGCCATCGTCTCCTATTTCGATCTTGCCGTTAGCGGTGGCCTCGGCCACAGCAGCCACGCCAGCACGAAGCGTATCCAGTAGCTGTTCGATGTAGGTATCAGCCGCGGCTGGCAGGCCCAATAGCCCGAGATACTTGACACGGTCGCGCTCCCACTCCTTGGCAGGGATGAGCATTTGGTCGCGATCACGAAAGCGCATCGAGTGGTCAATCCATACGCTGCCCCGACGCAGGCTATTTCGTAGCGACATCATCGTGCAGGCAGAGAAGGCCTGATAGCCGCGCTTTGGGTCAGGATCATGGACGAGGTCATGCCACGCCGTGCCAACGCCGCTTTCGGTAAAGTCTTCTGGCAGAGCATTGAGCTTCCTTGTCTGCAGGTCGCGCCATGCCTTGAGGTTCGCAAAGCCGGGATCGTCCTCCCTGCCGCCGAATTCCAGGCCTTCCAGGCCCGACAGCAGAGCGTGAATCCGCTGATGGTCACCGGTCAGCGCCGCGCGCACGTGTGACGCAAAGCTCGAATGCGCCGCGTCGGTGACGACGGCAAGGTGCTTCAGGGCTTCATCCACTCGCTGCTCGGTCGACTTGCTCTTGTCTTGCAGGACGGCCTTGGCCTTGAGCGCCTGCTGCCTGTCTTCCACGGCGGAGCGGGTGTGCGTCGACTGCGCCGTGCTGGCCGCGCGTCGGAACAGATCCTGGCTGCGTCGGCTAGTCTGGTGCATCGCGATATCGGTGAGTTCCAGCAAACTCATCCGTAGAAAGCACACCAGTTCAAGCGCCTGGGTGCTCTCCTTCAGTGCTTTGGTCTTGGCCGGACGCCTTGCTTGCACCTTCTGCGCATAGGCACGCAGTTTGGGCAAAGCGATGTCATCCAGATTCCACTCGTGCACAGCGAGGGACTTCAGGTAGCGGATCTTGTCCAGCGTTTCAGCGAGGTTCTTGGGGCCGTTGCGCCTGGACGGCGCCTTGATCCACTCGAGGTGCGTTGCAGAGCCGTCAGCCCGTGGACTGCGGACGGATTCCATGCAGTGCTGCAGCGTGGCCGCCGGCACTGCGCGGTTAACCGCTGCGAGCATTTGCGCCTCGTAGGCGGAAAATGCATGCCGTGCCATGTCGGTGATCTGGCGCTGGCCGGGAATGAGGCGGCAGCGATCGTAGAGCCATCGCTGAGCGGTGGTGACAAGCTCATCCACGTCTGCCGCTGCGGCAGCTTGCACGCGGAGCATTTCCAGCAAAGCGGCCTGGCTGGTGTCATCGAACGGCTTGATGCCAAGGTGCTCCTTGACCCATTGCTGATGCTCGTACAACGTCGGGCGTCGTTGGTACAGCGTCTTCAGACTGGCAATCGACAACAGCGGCACGGAAAAAGTTTCGCACACGTACTGAAGGAGATTTCGCGGAACGGCAGCAAACCGGTCCAACGGCCGACCGAAGGCCCGGAGGCAAACGAGTTGTAGGCCGACCGCGGCGTATCTGTCGGCCCGAAACCGCTCCCGTATTGCCGCGATGTCAGCACTGGTGAGCTGAAAAAACTGCCGTAGGTCAAATTCTGTCAAGCGGGCAGGCAACTCTTCCCTGCCAACGTAGCGATACGCAAATGCCGACATCTACACTTTTCGGGGTGTCGTTCGGGTCAAAACTGTACGACAAGTGCTCGGATGGCCGCAATAAGGTCAACGAATGGGCTGCAACGCCACGCCAACAAGGGACTCTGGGCTGATTGATAACCGTATCAATCTGCAAGAAAAGGACGATTACCCCTAAGGGCAATGATCGAAGCCCTGAATGGAGGCCATTGATGTTTCGCCTCGACGCTGGGCTGCGGGTGTACCTGCATCGCGACGCTGTGGACTTCCGTAAGAACATCAACGGTCTGGCACTGCTGGTCGAGCAGGCGCTCGGGCTGGATCCGTTTGCATCTGCTGTATTTGTGTTCCGCAACCAGCGGGCCGATCGCATCAAGATTCTCGGCTGGGATCACAACGGCTTCTGGCTACTGTTGAAGCGATTGGAGGCGGACCGGTTTGCTTGGCCACGCGAGGCGTCGGTGGCCACGCTGACGGTCGAACAGTTGCACTGGCTGCTCGAGGGAATTGACATCGAGGCGATGCGCCGGCACCCGCACCGAGAATACCATCGCGCTGCGTGAACGCTGCTTGGCGGCAGCGGTCTAACCCGCCATGCCATCCACGCCCGTCACCGTTACCGCCGCCGAGCTGCAACTGTTGCGAGACGCCGAGCGCGAGCTCAAGGCAATACTCGCGGAACGCGAGGCAATCAAGGGCGAGCTGCGTGTGATGACGGTCCAGCGAGACCTGCTCTTGGAACAGCTCAAGGCGTTCCAGCGTAAGCTGTTCGCCGCCAAGAGCGAGGCGCGAGGCTCGGAGCAGAAGGACTTGTTCCTCAATGAGGCCGAAGCCATGGCGGCAGCGGCCGCGCAGCCGGCGCAGGAAGAAGAAGGTACGCCCGAGACCGAAGTGGCCGGGCACACACGCAAGAAGCGTGGCCGTAAGCCGCTCGACCCGGCGCTGCCCCGTGTCGAGGTTCGTCACGAACTACCCGAATCGGAACGCGTCTGCCCCCTCGATGGCCAGACTCTGGTCGAGATTGGCGTTGAGGTCAGCGAACAGCTCGACATCGTGCCGCAACAGGTCCGCGTGATCCAGCACCAGCGGGTCAAGTACGCCTGCCCATGCTGCGACGGCGGCATCAAGACGACGCCGGCACCGGCACGCATTATTCCCAAGGGACTCCTTACCGAATCGGCGCTGGCCTGGTGCATCACCTCGAAGTATCAGGATGGCCTGCCGCTGTACCGCCAGGCAGCGCTGCTGCATCGCTTCGGCGGGGACCTCTCTCGCGGCACCCTGGCCGCAAGCATAGTGCGAGTAGGCCAAGCGGTGCAGCCAATCATCAACCTGCTGCGTGACCATCTGCTGGAAGCAGACGTCGTGTACGGTGATGAGACAACGGTACAGGTGCTCAAGGAGCCCGGCAGGCCTGCCCAGAGAAAGAGCTTCCTATGGGCGCAGATGAATGGCACGGGCCCGCCGGTACGGTTGTTTGCCTATAGCCCCACACGCGAGACAAAGCAGGCTACGGCTCTCTATGCCGGCATCAAGCCTGGGGCGGTGTTGATGACCGACGGCTATGCACCATACGACGACGTCGCAAACACCTATCAGTTGGTGCACCTCGGATGCTGGGCGCACGCGCGGCGCTACCTGGTCGAGGCGGAGCAAGCCTTGCCCAAGGACAAGCGCGCCGACCACACGGTCACCGGATTCCTGCAGCGCATCGGCAAGCTGTTTGCCATCGAACGCCACACGCTCGAGATGAGGCCGGAACAACGGCAGCAAGTTCGCGCCGAACAAAGCCAGCCGCTGCTGGCCGAGATCGAAACGATGCTGCTGCAACACCTGCATACCGTACTGCCGCAAAGCCTGTTCGGCAAGGCGCTGCACTACCTGCATGGGCAGTGGCCAAAGCTCGTGCGCTACATCGAGAACGGAACCTGGCCGATCTCGAACAACGCGGTTCATGCCGCTAGCGGCATGAACCGCGTTATGCCGGCTCCCCGATTATGCCGCGTCGTGCACGCGCATGACGGTGGGTATGGCCTTTCATGATCGCTGTGTCGGCATAAACATATGATGTCTCAGGCTGGCTAATGCGCTGGCCAGGAGAGATCAGATGAATGCAACACGCACAGTCAGCGAATCCGGCGGGCTGCCGGCCCATCACATCGATGCATTTCTTGATCGTCTACGGACGGCACACTATTCCGAGGTATCGCTTCGCAAGAAACGAAGAGTCCTGTGCGTGTTCTCCGGGTGGATGAAGAACAGGAACATTGACCTGATCGATCTCGATGAGTCTGTCACGGCTCGTTTTATGAATCGCATGATCGACGCTTCAAGAGACCGCGTCCAGCGTGCGCGTCCCACCTTACGGCAGTTTCTTGCCTATCTGCGCGCGGAAGCCATTGTGTGTTCGCCGACGTTGGGCGGCCAGTCCGAGATTGCGCGCATTTATCGCCGATACCTGGACCATCTGAGGCAGGATCGTGGACTCGCGAAGAACTCGCTGCTCGTCTACGGCCCCTTCATTCGCGACTTTCTCGACAGCCACTCGGCCAACGACGGAACGATATTGGCAGATGCATTTTGCGCCGTAACGATCCGAGATCATTTCCTTACCTACAGCGAAGGTCGATCGGCGGAGTACACGCGGCTGATGGCAGTTGCGCTTCGCTCGTTCTGCCATTTCCTCTTTCTGCGCGGCGATACGGCCCGAGACCTGTATGAGTCAGTGCCGTCAGTTCGTAAGTGGCGACAGTCAACTGTACCGACGTTCCTCACGCCTGAGCAGCAAGAAGCTCTCATTGCGTCCGCAGACCGGTCGACTCCGACTGGGCGCCGTGACTACGCAATCCTGCTGTTGTTGGCGCGGCTCGGTCTACGTGCCGGAGAAATAGTTGCCATGCAGCTCGACGACATTCACTGGCGTTCGGGGGAACTCGTCGTTCATGGCAAGGGGCAGATGGTGGAGCACGTCCCCCTGCCATCGGAGGTCGGAGCAGCAATCGCTACATATCTCCGCGATGGTCGCGGAGCAAGTGCATCGCGGCACGTATTCCTTCGTAGATTGGCACCTCGGGTTGGTCTGGCGGGACCGGCGGCGATTGGCAAGATTGTTTGTCAGGCCTTCGCACGTGCAGGTTTCCGCCCCGCGTGCCGTGGTTCCGCACATCTGTTCCGTCACGGTCTGGCGACGACGATGATTCGCCACGGGGCCTCGATCGCAGAAATAGCTGAGGTCTTGCGGCACCGCTCACCGGACAGTACCGCGATCTATGCAAAGGTCGCGTTCGAGGACCTGCGCGGGGTCGCGCGCTCGTGGCCCACGGCGGGAGGTGCAATATGACTTCGATCCGTGACTCCCTCGCTCGGTACGTGGCGGTCCGCCGCGCTCTCGGGGCATCATTCTATGAACCTGCATTGGCACTCGGTCATTTCGTTGATCTTCTGGAACATGAAGACGCAGAGTTCATTACTACCGATCTGGCTCTGCGCTGGGCGATGACGCCCGCACTCGTCGAACGCGCCACCTGGGGGCGGCGCCTCTCTCAAGTGAGAGGATTCGCCAGATGGATGAACGTCATTGACGGTCGAAACCAGATTCCTCCAGCAGGACTCCTGAGTGCCCGCAGACGGCGCAATGCCCCGCATATTTACACGGAGCAGGAAATTGATCTGCTTATGACCCGCGCCGCTCAACTGCGATCCCGAACCGGCATGCGAGCACTGACCTATTCGACGCTCATCGGGCTTCTTGTAGCGACGGGCCTCAGGCCAGGCGAAGCGCTTCGGCTCGACCGGTCCGACGTTGACCTCGTCAGCGGGATACTCTCCATCCGGGAATCGAAGTTCGGCAAATCGCGCTTTGTTCCTGTAGCAGAGTCGACCCGGGTGGCACTCGAACACTATGCCAAGAAACGCGATCAACTCTGTCCTTCACGATTGAGCGAGGCGTTCCTGGTTAGTGAGCGCGGCAAGCGATTGAAGGCCGGAACTGCACGAAGCATGTTCGTCAGAATGTCGCGCGCTGTCGGTCTGCGATCGGCGACAGAGGATGGGCGCGATGGTTACGGCCCGCGCCTCCAGGACTTCCGGCATAGCTTCGCGACGGGAAGGCTGGTCGAATGGTATCGCGCCGGTCTGGACGTAAGTCGAGAACTGCCGAAACTTGCCGCCTACCTCGGGCATGTCAACATCGGTCTTACGTACTGGTACATCGAAGCGGTTCCTGAGTTGCTTGAACTCGCGGCAGCCTATCTCGACAAGGACTGTCCGGGAGAACGGCCGTGAGCGCCGCCAGCCTCCCAGCCCTGGTTCAGCGCTTCTTCACCCAGCGCCTGCTCGAGCAGCAAGGTCTGAGTTCGCATACGGTGGCAAGTTACCGTGACACGTTCCGGCTGCTGCTGGCGTTCGCCACTAAGCATATCGGGCGCGCGCCGTCAAAGCTCCGAATCGAGGACTTCGACGTGTCGTTGATCGAGGAATTCCTGCAGCACCTCGAACACGGCAGAGGCAATTCTGTGCGCACACGCAACACGCGGCTTGCCGCCGTGCATGCCTTCTTCCGGTTCGTCGCAGTCAGCGAGCCTGCGTTGTTTCTGCAGTGTCAGCGCATTCTTGCAATCCCATCCAAACGCTGCGAGCACGGCCCAGTTGAGTTTCTGACCGAGAGCGAGGCCGCCGCTCTGGTAGGGGCGCCTGACGTACGAAACTGGATCGGCAACCGCGACCGAACGCTGCTTCTTGTAGCGGTTCAAACGGGTCTGCGCAATAGCGAATTGACCGCACTCCGGCGTCAGGATGTGACGCTCGGCACAGGCGCCCACGTTCGTTGCCTTGGCAAAGGCAGAAAGATGAGATGCACTCCGCTGCGACCGGATGTAGTTGCCGTCCTGAAACAGTGGCTGCTGTATCAACCAGGCGAACCAGGTGATCCGGTCTTCCCCAGTTCGCGCGGTGGTCATCTCAGTGCCGATGCTCTTCAGCGACTCGTTTCGCGCAACGCTGAGATCGCGCGCCTCTCGTGCCCCTCGCTGAAGAAGAAATCAATAACGCCTCATACGCTTCGGCACTATATGCCCTTCCTGACTATATCGGGTAATGAGGGATTTGCCTCCGTGCTCGTCCGATGCGCACTTGTTGTGGAGCCATCCCCCGTCACTACCCGACATAGTTTCGTGGCCCTACAGTCCATTCAGGAAGCCGAGAAGTTCGTCTGCCGGCCGGTAGCGTCCTGGCTTGCCGTGAGCCAGAGATGTCTTCGCAAGAGCCTGCTCCTTCATCGCAAGTGTCGCTTCGAGATAGATCTGCGTGGTTTCCACCGATTCATGCCCGAGCCACAGTGCAATCACGGAACGATCAACGCCCGCCTGCAGAAGGTCCATGGCCATCGTATGCCTCAAACGGTGAACGGTGACCTGTTTCTGCTTCAACGATGGACAAATTTTTGACGCGGTCTCTCGATGCTTGTTTAGCAGATACTGCACGCCATGAACAGTGAGGCGTTCGCCCCTCGCGCTTGGAAACAGCACGTCGTCCTCACCGCGCTGGGGTTCCCGCAGCCAAGCTTTCAGTACGGCGAGCGTGGATCTGACGATGGGCGTACAACGCTCTTTCCTACCCTTGCCAATCACCCGCACGTGAGCACCGGTTCCGAGAACAAGGTCATCGCGTTTGAGTCCGGTCATCTCGGACAGGCGAAGGCCAGTTTGCACGGCGACCAGCAAAAAGGCGTGATCGCGTCGGCCGGCCCAGGTACGCTGGTCCGGTGCGGCAAGCAGGGCATCGACTTCCTGGCGAGTCAGGAATTGCACCAGGGTGCGGGTAAAGCGCTTGCTGGGGATAGCAAGCACCCGCTGGATCTGAGCGGAATGAGCCGGCGTCTCGAGCGCCGCGTAACGAAAGAAGGAATGAATTGCCGTGAGGCGAAGATTTCGACTGCGAACGCTCACGCCCTGACGCTGCTCCAGGTCATCGAGAAATGCAACGATCAAAGGGGCATCGATTTCCTCGAAATTCATGCGTGAAGGCTGCCGGTGCAGGCGTTGCTGCGCGAACTTCAGGAACTGACGAAAGGTGTCGCGATAGGAACTGATCGTGTGGGGACTCGCCTGGCGCTGCTGCATCAGGCGTTGCGTAAAAAAACGCTCCAGCAACGGAGCGAGACTGGCGGTAGTAGTCATGGTTGAATCTCCCAGCGCTGTTCCAGCCGGCGCATCGCCTCGCGCATCAGCTCCGGCGAGGCGTTCAGATACCACTGCGTATCCGCGATGTGGACGTGACCGAGGTAAGCTGACAGGATGGGCAGGCGGCGCTCGGGGTCCTGTCCGGAACGGTACCAGCGTAAAAGCGTATTCGTCGCAAATACGTGCCTCATGTCATGCAGACGCGGGCCGTGACTGTCGGCTGCGCCACGCAGACCGATCTGCCGGGACAATGCATAGAAGTGTCGATGAATCTCTCCACTATCCAGACGATTGCCCTGGTTAGACACGAACAAGTAGGAGGACACGGGTCGCCCCGCCCAATGACGTTTGCGTCGTGCAATATAGTCCGCGAGCACTTTGCAGGTCGACGCATGCATTGGAACGAACCGGGACTTGCCAAGTTTGGCGCCGCGAATCGTCAATATTGCCGCCGTCAGATCGATGTCCTGAAGCTCAAGATTGCGCGCTTCGCCCAGACGCATGCCCGAAACGCTCAGCAAGCCAAACAGGCAGTAATAGGTCCATGGTTGCAGTTCGTCGCGCGCGTAGCGGCAGGGTATCTGAAGCGCAGCATGGAGTAGTCTGCGAATCTCATCGCTCGAGTATAGGTATGGTCGGGCCCGCTTCGGCGAAAACGGCAGCAGACCCGGTGCAGGAATCTGTGTGCGTGGGTCGGTCGCACTACGATGACGTGCAAACTCGCGCACGATACTGAGTCGTCGCGCCCAGTGCGCGGGTTGGACGTTGGAAGGTTGCTGGGCCCACATAAGAGCCAATGCCTGGGTGATGAAGGAAGCGCGGTGCCTCTCCATAAACGCGACGAAATCAGGCAATGCCTTGCCGGCATCTTTAAGCTTGAAGCCCAAGCTCCGCCTGAGGTCCAGATACTCCTGAACGGCCTGCCGCAGCGTGTTCATCGCACACCTCCCGGCCACGGTACGGCCAGGGTACGCAATGCCTTGATGTCGACCTTCGTGTAGATCTTCGTGGTCTGCGGATGATGATGTCCCAACAACTCACCAATCTCACTGAGTGACGCGCCGTGACTGAGCATCTGGCAGGCCAGTCCATGGCGAAACTGGTGCGCCCCCGTGGTTGGGGCGTCGATGCCGGCGCGCTGGAGCGAGTGCCGAACGATGGAGCCCACGCCACTCGCACCACGAAAGCCGATAACAGGCGCCTTTGCACGCAAAAACACACGGCGACTGGTGCTCTGCGGTCGCCCGTCTCGAAGGTATGCTGCAATCGCCTTTCCAACATCGGCGGGCAAAGGCAGCCCGTTACGCTGGCCACTCTTGCCGCGCACGCTTAAAACTCCTGTGTTCCAGTCAATATCGTCGAGCTCGAGAAATGCCACTTCCCCAGAACGCAGTCCCAGGCGCGCGAGCAGCAGGATGATGGCGTAATCACGACGACCAACGGCAGTCCGTCGATTGATACTGACCAGCAGTTGCTGTATCTGCTCTGGTGGAATCCCGCGAGGGATTGACTGCATCGACCAGTTGGCCACGACGGGAACAGCGGCGGCCAGATCGAGCGTCATGTCGCCCCGATAGCACGCGTAACGTAGGAAGGATCGCAGCGCTGTAGTCATGAGCTTCGCGCGCTTCAGATGCAGACGCAGTGCCTGACATTGCACAAAGTTCACGACATCGCCGGCACGCAAACGCGAAAGCCTGATGCGCCCGTCACCAAAGCAATCTTCGAGAAACTCCCTTATGAACGGCACGTAATTGACGATCGTTGCTTTGGACAGGGCGCGCGCCTCATGCAGATACTCAACGTAAGCCTGTGTACAGGACTCAATAGGGGTCAGCCGACGCTCAGGCATTCTCTGCGCCGAAATCAGCCTCTCACGATCGAGAAAATCAATGAGATGCCTGAGCGCAGCACGGTCTCCCGGACCCGGTCGCACGTGCCGCGCACGATAACGTAAGTATTGCGCACTGTGATCAGGACAGACGTTATGCAAGTCAATTCCGTTTCGGCCAAGCCAGCGGCTAAAACCTGCAACGAGCCTAACGTGGTACTTCAGTGACTGCGTACTGTATCCCTGCACAGCGATCGAGTTCGCAAAGGCGACGATATGGGACGCGAGCGGGCCTTCTGGTGCGTGTGCGAGAACGACACGGTCATGGATGGTGTATCTCATGATGGACTCCTTCCCGGATGCTCTGGGGCTGAAGGAAGGAGTCAAGACTATCTCTATCTCCGTGCATCCGTTTGCCCATGAAATAGAGAGCTATCTTTCGATTACAAGACATAGTCGGGAAGGGCATATAGTGCCGAAGCGTATGAGGCGTTATTGATTTCTTCTTCAGCGAGGGGCACGAGAGGCGCGCGATCTCAGCGTTGCGCGAAACGAGTCGCTGAAGAGCATCGGCACTGAGATGACCACCGCGCGAACTGGGGAAGACCGGATCACCTGGTTCGCCTGGTTGATACAGCAGCCACTGTTTCAGGACGGCAACTACATCCGGTCGCAGCGGAGTGCATCTCATCTTTCTGCCTTTGCCAAGGCAACGAACGTGGGCGCCTGTGCCGAGCGTCACATCCTGACGCCGGAGTGCGGTCAATTCGCTATTGCGCAGACCCGTTTGAACCGCTACAAGAAGCAGCGTTCGGTCGCGGTTGCCGATCCAGTTTCGTACGTCAGGCGCCCCTACCAGAGCGGCGGCCTCGCTCTCGGTCAGAAACTCAACTGGGCCGTGCTCGCAGCGTTTGGATGGGATTGCAAGAATGCGCTGACACTGCAGAAACAACGCAGGCTCGCTGACTGCGACGAACCGGAAGAAGGCATGCACGGCGGCAAGCCGCGTGTTGCGTGTGCGCACAGAATTGCCTCTGCCGTGTTCGAGGTGCTGCAGGAATTCCTCGATCAACGACACGTCGAAGTCCTCGATTCGGAGCTTTGACGGCGCGCGCCCGATATGCTTAGTGGCGAACGCCAGCAGCAGCCGGAACGTGTCACGGTAACTTGCCACCGTATGCGAACTCAGACCTTGCTGCTCGAGCAGGCGCTGGGTGAAGAAGCGCTGAACCAGGGCTGGGAGGCTGGCGGCGCTCACGGCCGTTCTCCCGGACAGTCCTTGTCGAGATAGGCTGCCGCGAGTTCAAGCAACTCAGGAACCGCTTCGATGTACCAGTACGTAAGACCGATGTTGACATGCCCGAGGTAGGCGGCAAGTTTCGGCAGTTCTCGACTTACGTCCAGACCGGCGCGATACCATTCGACCAGCCTTCCCGTCGCGAAGCTATGCCGGAAGTCCTGGAGGCGCGGGCCGTAACCATCGCGCCCATCCTCTGTCGCCGATCGCAGACCGACAGCGCGCGACATTCTGACGAACATGCTTCGTGCAGTTCCGGCCTTCAATCGCTTGCCGCGCTCACTAACCAGGAACGCCTCGCTCAATCGTGAAGGACAGAGTTGATCGCGTTTCTTGGCATAGTGTTCGAGTGCCACCCGGGTCGACTCTGCTACAGGAACAAAGCGCGATTTGCCGAACTTCGATTCCCGGATGGAGAGTATCCCGCTGACGAGGTCAACGTCGGACCGGTCGAGCCGAAGCGCTTCGCCTGGCCTGAGGCCCGTCGCTACAAGAAGCCCGATGAGCGTCGAATAGGTCAGTGCTCGCATGCCGGTTCGGGATCGCAGTTGAGCGGCGCGGGTCATAAGCAGATCAATTTCCTGCTCCGTGTAAATATGCGGGGCATTGCGCCGTCTGCGGGCACTCAGGAGTCCTGCTGGAGGAATCTGGTTTCGACCGTCAATGACGTTCATCCATCTGGCGAATCCTCTCACTTGAGAGAGGCGCCGCCCCCAGGTGGCGCGTTCGACGAGTGCGGGCGTCATCGCCCAGCGCAGAGCCAGATCGGTAGTAATGAACTCTGCGTCTTCATGTTCCAGAAGATCAACGAAATGACCGAGTGCCAATGCAGGTTCATAGAATGATGCCCCGAGAGCGCGGCGGACCGCCACGTACCGAGCGAGGGAGTCACGGATCGAAGTCATATTGCACCTCCCGCCGTGGGCCACGAGCGCGCGACCCCGCGCAGGTCCTCGAACGCGACCTTTGCATAGATCGCGGTACTGTCCGGTGAGCGGTGCCGCAAGACCTCAGCTATTTCTGCGATCGAGGCCCCGTGGCGAATCATCGTCGTCGCCAGACCGTGACGGAACAGATGTGCGGAACCACGGCACGCGGGGCGGAAACCTGCACGTGCGAAGGCCTGACAAACAATCTTGCCAATCGCCGCCGGTCCCGCCAGACCAACCCGAGGTGCCAATCTACGAAGGAATACGTGCCGCGATGCACTTGCTCCGCGACCATCGCGGAGATATGTAGCGATTGCTGCTCCGACCTCCGATGGCAGGGGGACGTGCTCCACCATCTGCCCCTTGCCATGAACGACGAGTTCCCCCGAACGCCAGTGAATGTCGTCGAGCTGCATGGCAACTATTTCTCCGGCACGTAGACCGAGCCGCGCCAACAACAGCAGGATTGCGTAGTCACGGCGCCCAGTCGGAGTCGACCGGTCTGCGGACGCAATGAGAGCTTCTTGCTGCTCAGGCGTGAGGAACGTCGGTACAGTTGACTGTCGCCACTTACGAACTGACGGCACTGACTCATACAGGTCTCGGGCCGTATCGCCGCGCAGAAAGAGGAAATGGCAGAACGAGCGAAGCGCAACTGCCATCAGCCGCGTGTACTCCGCCGATCGACCTTCGCTGTAGGTAAGGAAATGATCTCGGATCGTTACGGCGCAAAATGCATCTGCCAATATCGTTCCGTCGTTGGCCGAGTGGCTGTCGAGAAAGTCGCGAATGAAGGGGCCGTAGACGAGCAGCGAGTTCTTCGCGAGTCCACGATCCTGCCTCAGATGGTCCAGGTATCGGCGATAAATGCGCGCAATCTCGGACTGGCCGCCCAACGTCGGCGAACACACAATGGCTTCCGCGCGCAGATAGGCAAGAAACTGCCGTAAGGTGGGACGCGCACGCTGGACGCGGTCTCTTGAAGCGTCGATCATGCGATTCATAAAACGAGCCGTGACAGACTCATCGAGATCGATCAGGTCAATGTTCCTGTTCTTCATCCACCCGGAGAACACGCACAGGACTCTTCGTTTCTTGCGAAGCGATACCTCGGAATAGTGTGCCGTCCGTAGACGATCAAGAAATGCATCGATGTGATGGGCCGGCAGCCCGCCGGATTCGCTGACTGTGCGTGTTGCATTCATCTGATCTCTCCTGGCCAGCGCATTAGCCAGCCTGAGACATCATATGTTTATGCCGACACAGCGATCATGAAAGGCCATACCCACCGTCATGCGCGTGCACGACGCGGCATAATCGGGGAGCCGGCATAACTGGTGCGAAAACCAGATCCGTCCGGTTGCTCTCGGCCGGAGCAATTGGCTCTTTGCGGGATCGCTTCGGGCAGGCCGTCGCGCTGCTGCGGCCATGAGCCTCCTTCAGTCGGCCAGGCTGAACGGTCACGATCCCTACGCCTATCTCAAAGACGTTCTCACACGACTGCCAACGCAGCCCGCAAGTCGCCTCGAGGAGCTTCTGCCTCATCACTGGCAACTCCCGCAGTCCTGACCGCGGCGCTGTCGTCAAGACGGGATCACCGCGCGCTTACGATGCCGTGGAGCCCGATCCCAATAAACGGAGCACAAGATGAGAAAGACGACCTCGACTGCGTTCGCACTAGTAATCGTATGCGCTTTGGCCGGCTGTACGGCCGCGGGCAGCACCAGTGGTACCGGATCACTATCCGGCTCCGGAAGTGTGAGCCCTCAATCTAGCGCGTCGGGCACGGGCTCTAGCTCAGCCGGCAGCGCAAGCGGCTCAGCGACTGGATCAAGCACTGCCCGCTGAGGACTCAAGGACTCGACGTAAGCAAAGTAAGTCTCTGTTAGAGGGGCCTTGTGGCTGGCCGCAGAGGCCCTTCTGTTGACGAGGCGCCGTATGCAGTGCGTAATTCTCAGGAGGTCTACGCGGGCTACCGCTTGGTGAATGCGTACCGTGGTGCCGTGTGCCGGGCGGCTGATGTAGGCTCGAACCCTCTACTGGCTGCGTCCAGACATATACAAAATGGGTGGCGGGTCATCTCGGCGACCTTCGCCAGCTTTGGAGTAGGCGCCCTGGGACTTCGAATCGGGACCACCGCCATGGTTTATCGGACCCTCCTGCCCGCCGTCGGCGACATCGCCATCTCGTCTGAAGGCGCCCACTGTCTTTGGCACGCGACCTGACATCCAAGTACAGCGCCGGCGCGTCAAAAGTACAGCGCTCCGGAGCGTCAATCGTCGTCATGCCAGCGGTGCCACCTGCGATGGCGCTCTCGCCATTCACGCTCCCTCCATCGCTGTTCACGCCACTGTTCCTCGCGCCAGGCGCGCGCTTGCCAATCGTCGTCGTAATAACCGGGCGGGGGTGCCACGATTACAGGGCGTGGTGCAACATAGACAGGGGCCGGTTCGTAGTACACCGGGGGCGGCGGCGCAGCAATAACGACACCAGGGATACCGATGCCAATTCCCACGTCCACCCTTGCCTGGGCGGTACCTGACACGAGTATTGACGCGGCTGCAATTGCACAAACTGCCAAGATCTTTTGCATGATGCGATTCCGTCGAATGCTGCCAATACCTTAGAGCGTCCTCGTCCTGTTTGGTATGTGCAGAAACTAAAGCTGGTTACCTCCTGTAACGGCAGTGGGTTTTCACGGTTGACCCTCGCGGTTGAGAGCGTTGTAAGCCTTTGTATCCGCTCGCGAACTGGCGTTACGGCCAATCCGCCCCCGCAACACGCAGCTTTTTCCACCTTGAACCGAGTCCGCCCCCCGTAGCGCGCACTTGGCCACAATCCGAGTCCTGCAATTCTTCCGGTCGGGTGGATATGCTCCATAAGGCTCTTATGCAAGTCCGCCCATAGATTACGACGGCGGCCCCAATTGGTTCAAGAAAAGGTTGACCTTCCAACAAACGCAAATGATAATGCGTCGCGTTTGCAAAAAATATTACGAAGCATTACAAAACATGAGCCGAAGAATGAGAATAAAGCTTCACCCGATCTGCGCCGCGGTGGCGGGGACTTTCGTTTTTCAACCGATGGCAGCCTGGTCGCAGGCGACACCGACTGCAGCGGCGCAGCTGCCCGAGGTCACCGTCAAGGCCGACGTCAGCCGTGAGTTGGGCGCCGGCTACAACCCGCCCAACGCGCTCAGCGCAACCAAGACCGAAGCGCCGCTGCGCGACGTCCCGCAGACCGTCAACGTGGTCACCGCCGAGGTAATGCGCGACCAGCACGCCACGTCGATGCAGGACGCGCTGAAGAACGTGCCCGGCGTGTCGTTCTCACATGGCGATGGCCAGCGCGACCAGGTCTCGATCCGCGGCTTCACCGCGATCGCCGACCAGTTCGTCGATGGCATCCGCGATGACGCGCTGTACTTCCGCGACCTGTCCAACGTGGACCGCGTCGAAGTGGTCAAGGGCCCGGCGGCGGTGCTGTACGGGCGTGGCTCGGCCGGTGGCCTGATCAACCGCGTCACCAAGAAGCCTGGCATCGACGTCACCGATTTCGCGCTGAGCTACGGCATGTGGGCCGACCGCCGCGCCGAGGCCGACGTCGGCCGCGTGTTCGCCGACGGCGCCGCCGCGTTCCGCATCACCGGCGCCGTGGAGAAGGCCAACAGCTATCGCTCGCAGCAGTTCCTGGACCGCAAGGCGATCGCGCCGTCGCTGGAGCTGCGCGTCGCACCTGAGACCACCGTGCTGTTCCAGGCCGACTACCTGGAAGACCGCCGCGTCACCGACTTCGGCATCCCGGCCTACCAGGGCCGCCCGGTCGACGTGCCGGCCTCGCGCTACTACGGCGCGGCCAATGCGCGCGATGCCGACTACTCGCAGTCGCGCGTGTTCTCCGGCACTGCCACGATCAACCACCGCTTCAACCAGAACTGGTCGATCCGCAACGCCACGCGCTACTACCACTACTCGCTGGACCGCAACAACACGCTGACCTCCGCGGTCAACGAAGCGGCGCGCACGCTGACCATGAACCACGGCAATGTCCGCCGCGAGGAACATGGCTGGTTCAACCAGACCGACCTGACCCAGAAGGCCACCTTCCTGGGCATGGAGCACGAGATCCTGTACGGCATGGAGATCGGGCAGCAGAACAAGGACCAGGTCAACAACACCAAGCCGGTGCTCGGCGCCAACGGCCGCCCGGCAGTGTTCGACCTGTTCAACCCGGTGCTGATGACGCTGCCGCTGAAGGCGCCGGGCAACCCGACCACCTCGAACCTGGGCGTGTTCGACACCCTGGCGTTCTACACCCAGGACATGATCAAGTTCAGCGAGCAGTGGAAGGCGCTGGTGGGGGTGCGCTACGACAACTTCCAGCAAGAGACCAGGAACCGGATCGCAGGCCAGCGCGACCTGTCGCGCACCGACACCGCCTGGAGTCCGCGCGCCGGCCTGGTGTGGCAGCCGTCGAAGGCGCAGTCGTACTACGTGTCGTGGAGCAAGTCGTTCCAGCCGTCGGGTGAGGCCTTTGCGCTGGCGGCCAACAACGCCGACCTGGCGCCCGAGACCACCAACAACACTGAAGTCGGCGCCAAGTACGACTGGCTGAACGGCAAGGCCAGCACCACGATCTCGGTGTTCCGCCTGGAGCGCAGCAACATCAAGGTGGCCAACGCCACCAACACGGCACTACTGCCGATCGGCGAGCAGCGCACCGACGGCATCGAGATCTCCGGCGCGGCCGAGCTGGGCGGCGGCTGGCGCATGCTGGCGGGCTACGCGTACCTGGATGCCACCATCACCAAGTCCACCGCCGCGCTGCAGGGCAAGCGCGCCACCATCACGCCGCGCCACTCGGGCAACGCGTGGGTGACGAAGGACCTGGGCCACGGCTTCGGCGTGGGCGCAGGCCTCAACCTGGTGGGCGCGCGCTATGCCGATCCGCTCAACACCGTGACGCTGCCTGGCTACGTCACCGCCGACGCCATGGCCTGGTACCGCCGCGGCGCGTTCGAGGCGCAGCTGAACGTGTACAACCTGTTTGACAAGGGCTACATCGTGTCGGCGCATGGCACCAGCTCCAACCTGAACATGCCGGGTGCCCCGCGCAGCGTGATGGCGACGCTGCGGTACCGGATGTAAAGCATCCACACCGCAGTACAAACTTGTCGTAAGGCCATAAGCCACTAGAGGGCGGCTCTCAGGGCCGTCCCTTCTCTAGCTCCGGCAACCTCAATCAACGCATGGCCGCGACGAAATTTCACCCATCGACAGTAATACGAATCATTGCAATTTGTATTTGCAACATCTCTCATAAAGCTACATATCGATGCAAGAGATCTTTGTACTCGCCCACGTCCCTACTGCCCCCATTAACGAAGGTTTTCTGCCTGCCGCACGAGCACTAGGCCTGTCCGTGGTCATGCTGACTGATTGCGCCGATGCCCATCGCGCTCACTTCGCTAGCGCAGGGCTGCCCGCCTACCCGGATGATATTGTTCCGTGCGATGTCTTTAATCCGCTGGCTGCCATCGATGCCATCACCAGACGAGGTGGCAAGCCCGGCGCAGTCTTTTCCAACAGCGATCACCTGCAGACGGCCACGGCGATTGCAGCGGCCTACTTCGGCCTACCGGGCAAGGACTGGCGCACCACCTACGCCGCCAAGAACAAGGCGGAAATGCGGCGGCGGCTGGCGGAGTCGGGCATCGACACGCTGTGGCATGCGGTGGTCTGCGATACCGCCGGCCTGACTGCCCTCGCCGATGTGCCGATGCCGTGCATCGTCAAGCCGCGCGAAGGCGTGGCCAGCCAGCAGGTCAGCCTGGCGCGCAGCCACGCCGAACTGGCCGAGCATTGCGGCGCGATCTGGGTCCGGCACCCCGGCCAGGCGCTGCTGCTGGAGGAATACCTGGAGGGCCCGCTGTACACGCTGGAGACGCTCGGCGATGGCAAGGAGATCCGCGCGCTGGGCGGCTTCCGCGTGACCCTGTCGCCGCCGCCGTACTTCGTAGAACTGGAAGCCGTATGGGGCACCGGCCTGCCGGCGTCGGTCGAGGCCGAAGTCCTGGACACCATCCGCCGCTTCGGCATCGGCTTCGGCGCCTGCCACACGGAATACGTGCTGACCCCGAAGGGCCCGCGCCTCATCGAGATCAACTACCGCAGCATCGGCGACTACCGCGAGTTCCTGCTGTCCGACACGCTGCAGTTCCCGCTGTTCGAGCAGGTCCTGCGCCTGCACCTGGGCGAAGCCCTGCCGGCGCTCGAGGTACCGAAGCGGGCGGCCTGGATCCGATATTTCACGGCCCAGGCCGAAGGCACGCTGAGGCATGCGCCGTGCCACAGCCAGCATGAAGGCGACGGCGTGCGCCTGACCTACCAGCCGCTGCGCAAGGTGGGCGACGCCATTCAGCTAACCAACTCGAACAAGGATTACCTGGGCGTGCTGCGCGGCAGCGGTCCCGACCTCAAAGGTCTTGCCGCAGCGGTGGAGATGGCCAGTAGCAAGCTCGCCTGGGAGATCACACAATGACCGCGTGCCTGCCTGAAGAACCGGGGCTCTCTGCCGCGCCGGATGCGGATGCGGCTTATATTTGCGTTCGTGTCGTCGACACCTTGCTGCGCGAAGATGTCCGCGCATGCGCCAGCCGCGGCGAACTACGCGACACTGCCGCTATACCCGCCGCCACTGCGCATGGTTTCGACGCCGGCCAGCAGTGGCTGCGCGTGGCGCACCTTGGCGCCGGGACGGTGTGGATCCCGGTAACGCCCGCCCGCTACATGCAGGAATGGCGCCTGACCCGCCCGCCGCTGCTGCGCGAAGACGCCGGAGCGTTCGCCGCGCTGCATGACGTCGATGCCATCCTGGCCGCATTTGCCGGCGATCTTCCTGCCGAAGACGCACGGCTGTTCACCGCCTACGCCGATGAATGCCGTGCGGCGGTCGAGCACCGCAAGGCTTCGATGGCCGAACGCGCGCGCTGGTTCGCGCAGCCGCACAGCGCAGACGGCCACGCGCTGCCGGCATGGGACCAGCGCATGCTGCACTATGACCGCGTCGCGGGCTTCCTCGACCACCCCTACTACCCCACCGCGCGCGCCAAGCTGGGCTTTGCCGCCAGCGATCTCGCCCGCTACGCGCCCGAGTTCCAGCCCGCATTCGCGTTGAACTGGCTGGCGGTGCCGCGCGAGCGCCATCATCCCAGCGGCGACGCGCTGCCGCCGAACTGGCCGGATTTCGCCGATGTCGGCCTCGATCCCGCGCTCGCCGCATCGCATGCGCTGGTGCCCGTGCATCCGTTCGTATGGCAGCACCATCTGGACGGCTTCATGGCCGAAGCCGGGCTCGACTGCCAGGTCATCCGCGCGCCGCGCACATACCTGCGCGTGTCGCCCACCCTGTCGGTGCGCTCGCTGGTCCTGCTCGATGCGCCCGCGTGGCACGTCAAGCTGCCGCTCACGATCCGCACCCTGGGCGCCAGGAACATCCGCACCATCAAGCCCAGCACCATCGGCGACGGCCATCGCATCCAGTCACTGCTTGGCGATATCGTCCGGCGCGAACCGGGCCTCAACGGACAGGTGCTGTTCACCGATGAAGCCAACGGCGCCCATGTGGACCAGCGACCGTTCCTGGGCTACATCCTGCGCCGCTACCCCGAGCAGCAACTGGCGAACGCCACCGTGGTGTCGGTGGCCGGCCTGCTCGCCGAGACCGCAAGCGGCAACTGCGTGGCCGAGGCACTCGCCGGCCGCTACCATGGCGGCGATCTCGATGCCTGGTTCGACGCCTACCTCGCGCTCACGCTGCAACTGCACCTGACGCTATGGCTGCGCTACGGCATTGCCCTGGAGTCAAACCAGCAGAACTCGATGCTGGTCTACTCCGACGATGGCTTGCGCCTGCTGCTGAAGGACAACGATGCGGCACGCATCGACCGCGGCACGCTCGGTCGCCGCTGGCCGGCGCTGGCGGCCCGCCTCGACGGCCTGGAAGACCAGCGCATCGGCGTGGCCGAGGCGCTGCCGCTGGCGCAGATGTTCGTCACCATCACGCTGCAACTGAATATCGCGGCGCTGGTGGAAGGCCTTGCGCAGCGTCGTGGCACCGATCCGGCCGCCGGCTACGCGCGCGTGCGGGACCACGTGGCGGCCGTGCTTGCCGACCTGGCCGCCGCCGGCGAAGACACCGGCTTCGCCCGCCAGGTGCTGCTCGACGACGACCGCCTGCACCTCAAGTACCTGCTGACCGCTGCATCGCTGGTGGAGAAGGCGCAGACCGGCGCAACCGACGTCAACAAGTTCTACGGCAAGCGCGCGCCCAACTTCCTGCGGGTGGCCGCATGAGCGCGGGCACGCGACAGGTGGTCGCGGTGGTGATGCTATGCCATTTCATCGCCGCCTTCGCGGCGCTGGGCATGCCGCCGTTCTTCGCGCTGATCCTGCAGCGCTCGCTGCATAACGACGTGCCGTGGCTCGCGGGCGCGTTCTACGTGGTGCCGACGCTGCTGGCGGCGCTGTCGGCGCCATGGTGGGGCCGGCTCGCGGACCGCTTCGGCAAGAAGCCGCTGCTGATGCGCGCGCAACTGGGGCTGGCGGCAAGCTTCCTGCTGGCCAGCTATGCGACCAACTCGTTTGCGTTCCTGGCGGCCCTGGTTCTGCAGGGCGTGCTGGGCGGCACGTTCTCGGCCTCCAACGCCTACCTGGCAACGGTCGCCAGCGGCACCACGCTCACGCGCAGCCTGACGGCGATGCAGTGGTCGGCGCGCGCCGCGCTGGTAGCGGCGCCCGCCTGCCTGGGCCTGTGGATGGGGGCGGAATCGCCGATCGTGCTGTACCGCTGGCTGGCCTTGCTGCCGCTGGCCGCCGCGGCGCTGATCGCATGGCTGCCTGCCGGCGAAGCCACCGGCGCTGCGAAGCGCCCGGCAACACGCGCGGGCGGCGCAAGCGTATCGGCGCCAGCCACGCCGCGGCAGATCTACGTGCTGCAGTTCGCCTTCGTGTTCGCCACCGTGGTGACGTTCCCGTACTTCATCCCCGACATGCAGCAGCGCATGCCTGCCATCTCCGCGGCCACGGCCGGCCTGCTGTTCGGCCTGCCCCACCTGGTGTACCTGGCCGCGGCACCGTTGCTGTCGCGGCGGCTGGGGCTGGCCCCGTCGCTGGGGCTGCTCGCCACCGCCTACGGCACGCTGGTGATCGCCCTGCTGGCCCAAGCGGCGCCGCTCGGCCTGCCGGCGCTGGTGGCCTGGCGCCTGCTGATGGGCATCGCCATGACGGCCGGCTTTATCGCGCTGCATGCGCTGGTCGCAAGCGTGGTGCACGCCGGCAACGCCGGCCGCACCTTCGGCTGGTTCGAAAGCAGTTCCAAATGGGGTGGCGTGGTGGCCGGGCTTGGCGCCGGCGCGGCAGTCAGCCTGGCCGGCCAGCGCGCGCCTTACCTGCTAGGCGCCGCGCTGCTCGCGCCGGCCGTCGCCTACCTGCTCCTTACCGCCCGACAGCGCATAAGCGCACTCTGATCCCTCCCGAGAACGAGGTCACAAGACAATGCAAGTGCAAACCAAGATGGAACATGCCGGCACGCGCCGCGTATTGACGGAACTGGCGGAACTGGCCGCCGCGCGGCGCTGCCAGGAAACACTGCTGAACTGCTACTGCCGCGAGGTCGCGGCCCCCGCCGGCCAGTTGCGCGTCGGCCCGCCCGCCGGGCACAACGACTGGCCCGCGACCATCGCCATGACGCTGCAGCGCGAGCCGGCCCAAGTGCTGGAAGTGCAGCTGCCGCATATCCACGGCCGGCTGCTGTCCGTGGTCGGCGGTGCCTGGCTGACCGGCAACTACCGCTACCTCTCGCCGGTATTCCACAAGGCCGAGAACAAGCCGTGGGCACTGCTCGACTGGGAAGCGCTGGCCGCGCTGCTGTTGCGCGAGATGGCGCAGCAGCACGAGCTGCCGCCCAACACCGAGCTGATGGAGCAGATCCGCAACAGCGTCGCCGTGAGCACGGAAGTGCTGTCCGTGCCGGTGCCCGCCACGATTCCTGCCGATCCGGTGGAGGCCTATATCGATTCCGAGCAATCGCTGACCTTCGGCCATCCGTTCCACCCCACGCCGAAGAGCCGGCAGGGCTTCTCCGACGATGACCTGCTGCGCTACTCGCCGGAGTTGCGCACCCGCTTTCCGCTGGCATGGTTCGCGGTGCCGCGCGGCGACATCGCGCAGCAGTCGCTGCGCGACGCCAGTTGCGACCAGTTGATCGCAGCGAATGCCCCCGCCGTGCCGGCCGACCGCGTGGCGGTACCGGTCCACCCCTGGCAGGCAGGCTACCTGCGCGAGCATCCGCTGGTGCACGATGCGCTGGCGAGCGGCCGCCTGCAGGACCTGGGCACGCAGGGCGCGGACTTCTTTCCCACCTCGTCGATCCGGACCCTGTACCAGCCCGGCAACCCGTACTTCTACAAGCTGTCGCTGAACATCCGCATTACCAACTGCGTGCGCAAGAACGCCTGGTACGAGCTGGAAAGCGCCATGCACGTCAACCGCGTGCTGCGTCCGCTGTTGCCGGACCTGGCGCGGCTGTTCCCAGGCCTGGCGCTGATGGAGGAGCCGGCCTTCCTGTCGGTCGACCTCAAGGACGCCGATACCGAGCAGAACCGCCAGGTCATCGAAGGCTTCGGCCTGATCCTGCGCCAGAGTGTGGATACGCTGCGCGCGCCCGACTGCGTGCCGCTGCTGGCCGGCTCGCTGTTCGGCAACCATTACTACGGCGAAGCGCGCATGCAGCGGCTGCTGGCGGCGCTCGCCGCGCAGGCCGGGACCACGGTGGATGCCATGACCGAGCGCTGGTTCTCCGCCTATGTGTCGCAACTGCTCTACCCGGTCTTCCATCTCTTCTTCGCGCATGGCGTCATCTTCGAACCGCACCTGCAGAACGTGGTGCTGGGCCTGCGCCAGGACCTGCCCGCGCAACTCTTCCTGCGCGACTTCGAGGGGGTGAAGCTGACGCCGTCGTGCCATCCCGCGTCTTCCATGCCAGAACTCAGTGAACGCGCGCGGTCGTCGCTGTGGTACGACGAAGAACAGGGCTGGAACCGCGTCGCCTATTGCCTGTTCGTCAACAACCTGTGCGAGGTCATCGCCCAGCTGGGTGGCAGCCGCCCGGCCATGACCACGCGGCTGTGGTCGGTCGTGCGCCATCACTTGCATACCTACCAGCATCGCTACGGCAACGCGGCCTCGGCCCGGCGCATCAACGGCCTGCTCGCCGGCAGCCCGTTCCCGGCCAAGACCAATTTCAGCAACCGCTTCTTCCAGCGCGCCGACCGCGCCTCGACTTACGTGCCCGTCGCCAATCCCATTCCCTTCGCCGGCGTGGAGGCGGCATGGCAATGACCGCCCCCGAACTGCGCTGGTCGCGCGTCACCGACCACCTGCAGAACGCGCTTGCAAATGCGCTTGCCAACGCCAGCGCCCCGCTCAGCACCTACGTCTACGACCTGGAGGCGCTGCGGCGCCATGCCACCGCCACCGCGCGCGGCCTGCCGCCGGGTTTCGAGCTGTTCTACGCGATCAAGGCCAACTCCGACCTGCCGATCCTGCAGACGCTGGCGCCGCTGGCGCACGGCTTCGAGATTTCCTCCGGCGGCGAACTGGCCTGGGTGCGCGAGCATTTTGCCGACGTGCCGCTGATCTTCAGCGGCCCCGGCAAGACCGATGCGGAACTGGCCGGCGCGCTGGAGCTCGGCGTCGAGGCGCTGCACGTGGAAAGCCTGCATGAACTCGAACGCCTGGCCTGGCTCGCGCGCGCGCGCGGCGTCACCGCCCCGGTGCTGCTGCGCGTCAACCTGGCCATTGAAGGCCTGCAGGCCACCACGCTGATGATGGGCGGCAAGCCCACTCCGTTCGGCATCGCCGGAGATCAGCTCCCCGCGTGCCTAGCGTGGCTGCGCGCACACCCGGAAATCCGTCTGCGCGGCTTCCATTTCCACCTGATGTCGCACCAGCTCGACGCCGCCGCCCACCTGCGCCTGCTCGACGCCTACCTGCAACAGGTCAGGCGCTGGCGCGCGGAATACGGGCTCGACACGCTGGACCAGGTCAACGTCGGCGGCGGCATCGGCGTCAATTACCGCGAGCCCGAGCGGCAGTTCGACTGGGCCGGCTTTGCCGAAGGCCTGCCGGCGCTGTCGGCGCAGCGCGACGGGCTGACCGTGCGCCTTGAATGCGGGCGCTATATCACCGCCTTCTGCGGCTACTACGCGATGGAAGTGATCGACGTCAAGCACGCCTTCGACCGCGCCTTCGTCGTGGCCTGCGGCGGCACGCACCACTTCCGCACGCCCTATGCGCAAGGGCACAGCCACCCGTTCCGGGTGCTGCCGGTCGAGTCGTGGCGCTATCCGTTTGCCCGCCCCGGCGTGCGGGACGCGCGCGTCAGCGTGGTCGGCCAGCTCTGCACGCCGAAGGACGTCCTCGCGCAGGACGCGCCGGTGGACAGTGTGCGTGCCGGAGACATGGTGGTGTTCCCGTATGCCGGCGCCTACGCCTGGCATATCTCGCACCATGACTTCCTGCGCCACCCGCACCCGCAGCACTGCTACCTTGCTGCGGAGGATGCTCATGCTGCAGCCTAACCGGCTAAAGGCCGCACTCGCTGCCGGGCGCGAGGTGTTCGGGCTGCTCAATTCCCTGCCATTGCCGCTGGTGACCGAAATGATCGGCTATGCCGGCTTCGACTTTGTGATCCTGGATCTTGAGCACGTTGGGGTAAATCCACAGACGCTGGAAAACATGATTCGTGCCGCGGAATGCGCCGGCATCACTGCCCTGGTACGAGTGCCTCGGGCGGCGCCGGATATCATTCTGCGCGTGCTGGATGCCGGGGCGCAGGGCATCGTGGTGCCCCACGTGCGCAGTCGGGCGGAGGCCGAGCTGGCGGTCAACAGTACCCGCTACCATCCGCTCGGCACGCGCGGCATTACTGGGGGCCGGACGACCGGCTTCGGCACGCTGACGTTGCCGGCCTACTTCCAGCGGGCCAACTGGGAGCTGATGGTGGTGGCCATGATCGAGGACCGGGAAGGTGTAGACGCCATTGACGAAATTGTCGCTGTACCGGGCATCGACATGGTGCTCGAAGGCGCGATCGACCTGTCGCAAAGTTTTGGCGTGCCGGCTGATGCGCAGCATCCCTCAGTTCAAGCCGCAATCCAGCGCATCGCGCAAGCCTGCCAGGCGCGTGGTGTGCCTTTCTGTGCCATCCCCCGCGCTATCGGGCAGTGCGAGCACTGGCGAGAACTGGGCGTCCACGCTTTTCTGCTCGGCGATGACCGCGCTACGGCCTTTCGGGCCATGAAGCAGTTGCTGACGGGCTATCGGTAACAACCGTGGTGTGAATTGGCAGCCGCACCTGCGCACGCACGCGCGGGTCCAGCGCGTAGCCTGCAGGGCCGGCGGTGAAATATCGGTCACGGAAATCCAGCGGGCCACTGCGGAAGGCGTTGCCGCCGTACTCGCCATGGCGCGCGCGCCAGCGCACGGGCGCTAACGTCGACCGCGTCGATGCGGAAGCGCGCCGTGGGCACGCCGGCATCGAGCAGGGCTATGGCGATCGAATAGGGTTCGAGGCGGTGGTGGTGCCCGAGACCCTGTTCTTCCGGCATCGCGAGGCGCTGCTGGTGCTGGCCCGCTTTGCCGCCGAGCGCGCCAATGCCGAGGGCACGCGCACGCTTTTACCCCTTTTACCCGGTGGCTGACCCGATACGTCGGCGCGCGGACTGAATGGCGCCGCATTCGTTGCCGGCCATCGCGGAGAGAGGAAATCGACGATGGATGCGGAGCGATCTGTTCGGTGACGAGCATTCGCTGTGAGGTTAATTTAGCGTCTTATCTGACCACTAAGTATGTAGCGCCCGGCAATAGACTAATACAGGCGGTTCGTTTATATCTCCACCTTGGTGCCCAGTTCGACCACACGGTTGGCAGGAATTTGGAAAAAATCCGATGGCTTTGCCCCGTTCTGATGCATCCAGGCGAACAAGCTTTCGCGCCACATCGGCATGCCCGGAAGCCTGGACGGGATCACCGATTCACGCGCGATAAAGAATGACGTTTCCATCAACTCGAAATGCATGCCGAGCTTGCGGTCAGCCAGGTCCAACACCTTCTGCACGTCCGGCGTTTCCTTGAAGCCGTATTCTGACTTCAGGATAAAGGCGCCACCGCCCAGGTCTTTGCAACTGACGCGTTGGTCGTCATCAACATAGGGGATGTCGCGCGTAACGAAGGTCAGGAACACCACACGTTCGTGCAGCACGCGGTTGTGCTTAAGGTTATGTAGTAGTGACACCGGCACCGTGTCGATGCTTCCGGTCAGGAATACCGCGGTGCCCTCGACGCGATGCGGCGGGTGCGCCAGCAGGCCGGCAATGAACGGCTCCAGTGGAATGCCATCTTCCAGGCTGCGCGCGCGCAGCAGCTTGCGTCCG
This sequence comes from Cupriavidus necator, assembly GCF_016127575.1. Lineage (NCBI taxonomy): Bacteria > Pseudomonadati > Pseudomonadota > Betaproteobacteria > Burkholderiales > Burkholderiaceae > Cupriavidus > Cupriavidus necator. Next base: position 146,198 of record NZ_CP066020.1, on the reverse strand, counting down.
CTGTACCAGGTCATCAGCATAAAGAATGCAGCGCTGCCCAACAGCAGTGGGAACCAGCCACCTTCGGCGATCTTGAGAAGGTTGGCGGCAAAGAATGCTAGATCTACCAGCAGGAAGCTAGTGCCCAGCACCGCCACAAGCGCCGGGTCCCACTTCCACACATTGCGCATGCATACCGCTGCCAGAAAGGTGGTGATGACCATGGTGGTGGTCACGGCGATCCCGTAAGCCGCAGCCAGGTTCTCCGACTTCTTGAACGAGATGACCACGCCGATCACCAGCACCAGTAACAGCCAGTTGACTACCGGCAGGTAGATTTGGCCGATTTCGGCGGCAGAGGTATAGAGTACGCGCATGCGCGGCACGAAGCCGAGCTGGATCGCCTGGCTGGTCAACGAGAAAGCACCCGAGATCACGGCCTGCGAGGCAATCACGGTGGCGCTGGTCGCTAGCAGCACCATCGGCAACTGGAGTAGTTCCGGCACCATCAGGAAGAACGGGTTTTCCACGCCGGCCGGGTTGTGCAGCAGCATCGCGCCCTGGCCGAAGTAATTCAATATCAGGCACGGCATTACGAGGACGAACCAGCCGATGCGGATTGGGCGCGCGCCGAAGTGGCCCATGTCGACATATAGCGCCTCGGCCCCGGTCAGCACCAGAAATACTGAGCCCAGCACGATAAAGGCCTGCAGGGCGTGCTCGACCAAGAAGCTAATGGCGTAATAAGGATTGATCGATTTCAGAATCTCCGGTGCCTGGACCAAGTTGAGGATGCCAAGCGCTCCCAAGGCAACAAACCACGTCGTCATGATAGGCCCGAACAGCTTTCCAACCGCTGCGGTGCCGTGGCGCTGGATCAGAAACAGCGCTGCCAGGATCACCAGCGTGATTGGTATTACGAATTGCGAAAGCTGGGGAGCCGCGATCTCAAGTCCCTCCACTGCCGACAGGACCGAGATCGCCGGCGTAATCACGGCGTCGCCATAGAACATGCAGGCGCCGAAGATGCCCAACATCATCAGGATCTTGGCCTTCCTCGAGCGCTGCGCCACGGTGCGCAGCACCAGCGCCATCAGCGCCAACACCCCACCCTCGCCGTCGTTGTCGGCACGCATGACGAACACCACGTATTTGATGGAGACCACGATGATCATGGCCCAGAACAGAATCGAGATGACGCCCAGCACGGCATCAGGGCTGAAGGCGATGCCGTGTTCCTTGCTGAAGCACTCCTTTAGTGCATACAGCGGACTAGTGCCGATATCACCGAAGACGACACCGACCGCGCCGAGCACCAAGGCTCCTGTACTGGGGCTTTCGACGAAGTAATGAGCGGTGGCGGACTGGGTCATCGAATTATTTTTGTTAATCGCTCATCGGCAGATCGCTGAAAGGCAAGTTGAATGGACTCGTGCGATTCTAGATGAACGGTAGACGATCGACCATCTCGCCCGGTCAGCCAGATCCACAAAACTGGCGCCGCCGCGCTAGCCGCTACATTGCGCATCATGGACATCCTTGCTGCCCTGCACCTAAGTATCTGACCGAATGATCAACCGCACCAGCAATTTGCATATCGGCATGACTGTCGCTACATCGCAGACCATCTGATCCATGCTGTGGTCGGGGACGTTTAACGCGCCGGCCCGGTCTTTTCCTACGCCGCCGTGACGCCGCAGCCACCGCCGCACGCATACCGCCCTCACCGCAACGAGCGCAGCGCGCAGACTTCCTGCTCGGCGATACCGTCTCCTCACCGATCAGCCTTTGCACGAGCACATCGGCACCATCGTGGGCCTTAACCAGAAGACCGCCTGTATTCAAGGCGAGTCGAGCGAAGGTCACTGGCCCCTTTCCTGCGACCTCCAGCATAAGGTCTTCGAGGCATCTTGCCAGACGAAATCATGCGATAGCATGAGACGTCGCAAGCAGTCCCTTCATGAGATGGGGCGCCAGCGTAATCAGACACAATCCGACAGCGCGCCGGCCCACGTTCCATGTATGCTGGAATCGAAGGTTATATCCTTCACTTTACCTCCTTTGAACTGCCCGCCTCTCCGGCGGGTTCTTTTTTCCCACATCAAGCTGGATCCCTTGTTGGCACTACTCATTCGCCTGCCATGGTGATGGTTGCAGTCCGGCGTCAGGGCAACTGAGATTGAATGGTTGCTCGGCCGAAGCCTGACGATGAAGAACGAGCGCGCTCAAATGAATCCGCTAGATGGGCAGCGAGCTCGGTACCGGCCACCCGAGACGCTCCTGCGATTCCTGGAGTCATTGTCATTATGTGAACCAGGGGAGCACAGGCCACGCGGCGCTTTCTCTATCCATGTGGCACTCTCAGACCAAGGGTCATCTACTCCTATTCCTGAACTCCAGCCAGTTCACGCCCCGCGAAGCGAGACGCAGCATCCTTTTTTCTGTTGGATCGGTGGGCATTTCACTGTTCCGTACGAGCAGAATACACAGCAGTCACCCCGCCTCGGCCGCATAACTGCACCGCAGTGGCCACACTCGTAATAGAACTGGCATGCATTCGTAGGCATAACTTCCTTTTTTACGCAGCCACAGTGCGGGCAAGTGAGGGTCGATTCAAGCAGAATCTTGCTCATAGTTGTTTGGCTTGACACCTGTCGAGGCGAATCTACAGTCATTCATGCCAGCAGCGTCACACCGGCCCAGGCAATCAACACCGCCCCTAGCACGCGGCCGAGCCGATCGCCGCCCGGCACGATTTTTTCCACGAAAACGATCAGCGACAGCGCCGCGATCCACAAGACGTTCATCACCCCGCCCACGAATAACAGCGTCATCAGCAAGCAGCAGCAGCCGACGCAGTACGCCCCGTGACGCATGCCGAGCAGGAAACTTCCCGCGACTCCCGAGCGCCAATGCTTAGTAAGGAAATTCGCCGGCGAACGGCACTGCTTTAGGCAAGCGCGCTTGAGCGGCGTGAACTGATAGAAACCTGCTGCAGCAAGAACGATTGCAGAAAGGACCGCGCTCTTCGACCACAACATCATGGCGGAGATAAGCCCGGTGGGCTGCAGGATCATCTGCAGCCATGTCGCGCAAATCGAAAACGCAAGCCAAGCAGTCAGATAGCCAGCCAAAAGAAGCATCGACGGAACGAGTGATCTCGATTCCGGCGCGCCGTAATATCGAATGACGCGCCGATACAGCAAGATAAGCGGTGCAGCGCTGGGCGTCATCATTGCGATCATCATCGTCCACCACATCACGACCACGGTCGCTAGCGACATTTCCATGCTGCCGCCATCTGCCAGCCGATGCGGGAACAATGCGACTGCCGTCATGTCGAGTGCAGCCATCCCCGTTCCCGCACCAGTCCACAAGTAGTACCACGACGACACGATAACAGCAACAATACCAAGTGCTGTGATTACGCGCTCACGGCCGAGGAAATTCTCGATGCAGCTCATGTGGCAGTATGATGCCGGATGAGACCTTTATTGTTCATATGCAGTCGTGCGAACTGCGCGTACGTGCTATTGAGATTCAGCGCGATATTGCCTTGCGAGCGACTCGTCCCCGAGCCGATTTCGGCAATCTCGTATTCGAAGCCGAGCGGCAGATCGATTCGAGCGCGATGCTCGGCGCCCGTCACCGGATTCCGAATCGGCTCTCCCACGATGTCGAATACCCCCTCGACATGAATTCGGCCGCGCCTCGCATCAACATCGACGTCGAAATCGATCGTCGTGAAGATAGGATCGTAAGCCTGTTCGAGCGTCGACGCGAAAACAGAGAACATCGTTGCGAATGGCTCGGTATCCTGACCCGACATGATTTTCAGAACGGCATCACGTTGCTCCGGACTAGCCCGTTCGTCGACAACTGGCTGGCACTTGCCCTTGCCTTCGTGAATCGGACCCGGCCATTTGAACACCACCGCGATGTTGACGCCGTCGAGTCGCACGACGTCATAGAAGCCGTTGCTGATCGAAATCGCACCCATGGCTTCGCAAAAACCATGGGTCGGTAGCGCGTTGAACTGGCAAGGGCAACCGTATGAGCAATTGCAGTTAATCAGCTCGGTACCTTGAATTTCCCAGGGGGTCATGGTTGTTGTCCTATGGTTGTTTCCCTGCATTCTGAATGTACACCAAGCGCCACTTCGGGGCTCGCTCGGTGCCATCAATGCTTGTTCCTCGATCGTTTGATTCGAATCTAGTGAAGCGAATCGGCAAAGTCAAAAAGCTGCGGGCCCCCAGTTGTGTCTTCTTGGCGGGGGCCGAAGGCGTCAGGTCTGGCGATTCACACTGGAGAGTGGCCATGCTGTCGAGGCGCTTGAGGTGGCCTTTGCCAAATACGGCACGCCGGAGATCGTCAACACCGTTCAGGACAGCCAGTTCACCGCCGCACAGTTCACCGACGCCGTGCTTGGCCGCGGCATCCAGCTGTCGAGGGACGGCAAGGGCCGTTGGCGCGACAACGTGTTCGTCGAACGACTTTGGCGCAGCATACGAGGAGGTCTATCTGAAAGCCTACGACTCGGTCAGCAATGCGCGCGGATCTATCGCGAACTACGTGACCTGGTACAACGAACGACGACCCTATTCCAGTCTGGAGACCAGATCCCGGATAAGGCATACTTCGCCACGCTGCGAGCAATCAAAGCGGCAGCCTGACTGCACCAGCGCTTCCACTTATAAACTCCGGCTCTTTGTCCGAACAAGCGAAACTACCTCTGTGGCATTTCGTTTGCTTCGCGGGAGAACTGTAAGACGGCCTCGTAAGCTCTCACTGAACGCCGGCCGCAAATGCTGACATATGCAGCTGTTCGTTGGTCAGCCCGTGGCTCCTGGTTATGAAAATCATGCAAAGACTGCAAAAGTTCGAATGTAGAAATTGCAAGATCGATTTGAAACCTGAAAGACATTTATCGATTTTTGCATGTCGGTTTGTATCGAACTATGATTCTTTGGATCGCCAATTGGCGCAGCGCTGAGCGACATGGGCAACCTTAATGATCTAGTTTCCGATCCTCGTTTGAACAACTATGCGCGCCGGTTAGGTGTTAAATTACCACTCGAGGTCGGCTTGACGCAGTGGAAGGGTCGTGTTTATTACCACGTTAGTGGCGTGCATCACGACGGGCGTCGCTTCCTTATTGAAGTGTTTAGGACAACCGCTAGCGGAAACCTGGAGGCCATTATGGCTTTCGAGTATCCGCCGCCGATTCGGGATCTCGATCTCAAATAGGGAATGTCGATCGACTATGCTGATGGACCCAAGAGCAACATGAACTTTGAAGCGCCTTGATGCTTGATTCGACAAGTTCGCGTCCTTTATCGGGAACCCGGCCAGCTGGTGTCAGCTTCGCAGGAAAAGCCAGACGTTTCGCGAGGCGACCACGCGCAGATTCACTTGCTGATCGAGCCCTATGCCTGTTTCTAGGACATGCTGGAGCGCCTGTTGGATCACCCCATGAGCCAGGCCCATGAAGTGGGAGCACAAGCATATCATGGAGAGCAGCTGGCATCTGACATGGCATGATCGTAGGCTATTACTCGCCGACGACCTGACCCAGCCGCTGCGCCAATGGCGCATCCTCGAATTGCCGATCCCACCGCCGCAAGCGCCGCACCCATCACCGCCGCCATCGCAACGAGTTTTGGTGACAAACTAGAAGGCTTTATAAATCAGCGCCTTGCGCAACTCGCAAATTGCAAAACAAAGGTTACCGGAAGCCAATCACGGCCATCCAAGCCTGTCAGGTGAAATTTAGCTACAGTCCGGGAGCGCCCTCAGCGCCGTTCCATGTTCGAGGAGTGAGCTGCTTTGGGTGTGCCATATGTTCACTCTGTTTGCGTCCCTGACGCCAACGTCCGACGCTAGCGCACGCGTCCGGCTCTGTCCTCGCCTGCTTGATTTGCACTCTGGATCACGGCACCGATGGCATTGATGCCGGCCGTAACTTGCTCGCGGCACACACAGCACTATCCTAAGTTTCATTTAGGAAACGCAGCGTGAGGACACACAAATGTCTGCAAGACAACGGAACGGCACCTCGGCGCATCGTGCGTGGCCGATAACGCTTTATAAATCAGGGCCTTGCATAACTCGCAACTCGCAAATCCAAGGCTAACCAAGGTCAATCCAGCCCAGCCAAGCCTCTACAGCCGTGCTGCCAATCGCGACTACTTCATCGCAGCCGCTCGGGCCGGTCAGCATTCTGATACCGCGAAAAAAACCCCCGGGGGACCGGGGGTTCAACGGGATGTGGGACAACATGAAATGTGTACCCGGAGGCAAGTATACCCATGCTTCCGGATTCATACCACAATTGGGTGATGTATTTTCGGACATATAGTCGCAGAGGTTGGAAGCCTTTCGGGGGAGCGACCCTTAGCGCTTATGTCAGCGATGTCTCCAGGTTGGAGTCCGTCTAACCTGCGCCCCTGAATCGCAGGGTAAGTTTGTACAGCCGCTCATCGTCCTCACGCTTCCTTCGACCTTCAGTCTGCTTTGACCACCCAAGATAAAGGCCATACGCGACCCACTCGTCCCGGCGACCAGTGGAGATGTCCCCGTGGGACTTCTCCAGAAGAAGGCGGAGGGACTCCTCCGTGATTGCCGTAAGCTCTTCATACGACCAGGTAGCGGTTCCGGACTGATTGGTTGTTTCTGACATTCCGTTCCTTATTGGAAAAGGCTACGTCGTGTCGATCTATGTGCAGTTCTGCATTCTATCGCTTGGCCAGCGCCCAGCCTGCGGCGACCGCCCCCTCCAAAGTTGGGAACCAGAGCTGCTTCTTGGCGAAGCCTTGCGGGTCAAGGTCCATCCAAAAGCACGGCTTCACTCGTACCATGGAAAACCGAACTTGCCGGGCTAAGTATGGTTGTGAGCACTGAGCCCTCTCTTCGCCATGACATATTGAGCTCCCTATGGTTGGCTGCTTGCAAGCTCATACATATGGTTTTGTTGCCTAATACACCAACGCCTCGTCGTCTGCGTGGGAATGCAATGTATCGTCATTTCAGCTTCAGGCGCGGGCTACCGCTCGCCGAAGTTAAGGTGCGTGGCATGAGGACGGGCCGGAAACTTTTCGAGGAAGCCACCCGATATGTTCGACGATCTGCGCAAACCTTATGCTGATCCTAATGCACCAGCCGCAAGTGGGCCCGCTGATTCAGTCAAGCAGATCCCTGACACAGACACTGGGGGCGACGCGGCGCAACGCCGATACCGTCAGCTTTGCAATACGGCCAATATTCCCCTGTTCAGCCAGGCGTGGTGGCTGGATGCCACCGCCGGTCCCGGGAACTGGGGCGTTGCCCTGGTGGAACGCGGTGGACAGGTGGTCGCAAGCCTTCCCTACGCCCCCCGGCGCCTGTATGGGTTCTCAGTAATCGCCCAGCCAGCGCTGGCCAAGATGGCCGGACCGTGGCTGGCACCGATGGCGGGAAAGCCGGCGAGGATGCTGGGTCAACAGAAGGAGTTGATGGACGAACTGATTGGGCAACTGCCGCGGTTCGACCATTTCCAACAGCACTGGGATCCCAGCCAGACCAATTGGCTGCCCTTTGCCTGGAAGGGATTCCGCCAGACCACCAAGTACACGTACGTGCTCGATGACCTGTCGGATACGGCCGCGCTCTGGAATGGCATGCAGCACAACATCAGGGGCGAAATCCGTAAAGCGGGCTCCCGCCATGGTCTGCAGGTGCGCGACGACCTCGGTATCGATGAGTTCATCCAACTTAACCGGCAGGTCTTCACCCGGCAACGCATGCCGTTGCCATATACCGACGACTACGTGCGCCGCCTGGACGCTGCATGCGCGGCGCGAGGGGCCCGCAAGATCTTCATTGCCGTGGATAAACAGGGCTACCGTCATGCAGGCGTCTATCTGGTCTGGGACGGACAAGTCGCCTATTACCTAATGGCCGGCTCGGACCCGAAGCTGCGCACCAGCGGCGCTAGCAGCCTGTGCATTTGGGACGCCATCCGCTTTGCCTCTGGCGTGGCGCGCACGTTTGACTTCGAAGGTTCGGTGCTGGAGCCGGTCGAGCGCTTCTTCAGGGGATTCGGAGGCAGGCCGCAGCCTTACTTCTTTGTTCAGAAGACCCCATCTCGCATACTTCTGACCTACCTGTTCCTGCGTTCGCTCCGCAAGCCCTGAGGTATGACCTGGATGACATTGTGCAATTACCCGAGCGTCAAGTGCTCGGGAACAAGGACGCGTCGCCAGTGCCGCCGGATCACCTGCATTCTGCAAAATCTGCGCGTCGACACCGCAGGTTCAACGGCGCGGCATCGCGATCCAGAAGCGACAGGTATTCCTCGACAGCTTGGGGCAGCGGTAGCACTATCCGGCGTACATTGGTTACTGCGGGATTGGTTACTCAGAAGGCGGCGGACAAACTTCCGCAACACCTGGCCGGCCTTCTCAACGCCTTTATGGCTGACTCGGACGAGCAGCCAATCAGCGATAAAGTCGCGTCGTCTTCTCACACCTGGTTTACTATTGCGATTTGGTTTGCGATTGCGTTGTAGAGGTCGACCTGATTCTGCTCGGTCCTGATGGAAACAATCAGACTGTAATTGGCCACGCTGTCAAAGCGTTCCAGTCCCGGGCGGGTTCTCCACCATCCCGGTGCAGGATACACGGCGAGGACCCCCCGGCTCGCCAGTTCCGCAGCCGTGCCTTCCCATACGTCCTGATGGAGGGAGCCGCGATGGCGCTGCCGATCACCCAGATACCAGTCCGCGTCCGCAGCGTTTAGAGGATCCTCATCGTCACGCTCGACGGCAGCGTTCACGCGTGCCACAAACGCTTCCGTCGTCGCATCGAGCGGGCGCTGCACGTCGAAACGCAGACGATGGGACGGGTAGTGATACTTTGAAACGCTTCCGCGCGCTGACGGATTGGGCTCGATAAAGTAGGAAAGGGTAACCCGCATTTGGACAGGCAGCCCCTGCAGCGCCTCCAGTTCCTCGCGCGGCCACGGCAGCGCATGTAGGTTCATCTCCCGCGAAGCGGGACCGACACCGCGCTCCTTTTTATAAGGCCGCAGTGCATCCTCAATAACGAGTGTCAGCGAATTGGACGCGCTCCAGAGCGCGCGGTCCAATGACGGCTCGCCCCATCCGCAATGCCTGATCAAACGCGCATAGGCCGCCTTGCCGGGTTGCGCCGCAGGCAGATACGCCTTGCGCATTCCTTCCGTCCATTCCGCCGAATGCACGATCAGGGCGCGAATGGTTTCCGGCCGCATCTGAGGATATTCCGCAGCAATTTCCGAGGCGAGCTTTCCGCACAGGGCTGCTGCGGCACTGGTCGCGTTGAACGTGGTGAAGACTCGTTCACGGGGCAGATGGTGGGCGGACAGCAGCTGCAGGCTGTCCATGCCGATGGCACCAAAATTGTCGCGCGCGACATTGCCACCCTCCATGACGACATCAGGCTTCAATGGCCATGCGCTTTGCCAGGCAGCCGAAGTCGTCGAATACGGACTCAAGCCGCCCTCTTCAGCGATCGCTTCGTAGCCTGCATGCGCAGTCGTCTTGGCGGTACACGCCCCAACTGTCAAGGCATTCCAGGCTTGTCCGGGGTCATGGATCAGATTCGTCGACAAGCTGTCCGGGTAGGCGTTCCACGCATCGATATCGTTCGTATTGCCTGCCGACAGTACAAAAAGCCGCGGAAACTGTCCTTCGTTGTCGGCATCTGCGGCCAGACTATCGACCTTGGCCGACCATGAAGAGGGGCGGCCCCGATCTCGGTAGTCCGATGCCGTGACGGCCGAACAGAAGATGCGTTTGCGGTCCGGGTACGAAATTTCCGGGCGGGAGACGGCCTCACCAAAGAGCTGCGCATGAAGCTCAGGCTCGCCAGCGTTCGCACCCGCCTCCTTCAGCAGCCTGACTGACTCGAGCCGGTGGTAAATCGCAATGGGCGCGTTCGACTCGATCGCCTCGGTGAGATCGCCATATGCACCGAGGCCCGCCATGCCCGTACCGTGATTCGCCTCGTCATCGGTCCGACCATCCTTCTCGACCGAGTACATGTCATCCTCGGCCATTAGGGGAGCCAGTAATTCATGACCGCGGTTCACTCCGGAATCCAGCAGGCAGAGCCGCGGAGCATCCTCGGCGGCAGCGAGATGCGTCCGCTGGATTAGATCCTGCTGCCAATCGCGCTGCTCTTCAACGCCCATCGTATCGAAGAAGTCGGCCGTTTCCTTGGCGCGGCGGAATTCGGCGACACAGTTCAGGGAGAGCAGCGAGGTCTTGACCTGGTTCTGGCTCCCATACATGAGCACCACCGTACGCTCGGGAAAATCGGTCTGCTTGTCGGGCACCTGGCAGCCGGCACGCTGCATCAACGCCTTGAAATCGCCAATGACCGCGTTTCGGTTACCCCGGACCGGCAGCCACGCCTCCCACCAAAAACCTTCGTCCTGATCTTTTGGCAAGAGCTCGGGCTCGTCGGTCCAGAGCGTGCGGATTTCGATCGGCTGGATGGCGGCAATGGTATTGATCAGCGGCTTGTGGTCGAGTGGCCCGCCGGCCTTGTTCTTCTTTTCGCCGAGGTAATCCGCGACATAGCCCTCGAAATGCGCGAGCTTCCCCTCGGGGACGAACACGCTGGCAAAAGTCTGCTCGCCGTCCTGCCGTACGCTCAGAAGCTCGATGTGACTCCGGGGGTTGCCGCGCTCGGCGCTGAGGCTCTGCACTGCAAGCTCAACATTGGGCTGGCTTGCAAACTGGATTTGGACGCCAAGGCCGCTGGAGAGGCCCAGGGCAGCCTGTTCGGTATGGGCGGCCACAGCGACCGCCTGAAGCCGTTCGATTTGCGCCTGGAGCGTTTGTCCATGCTGCTGCCGTGGCAAGTCGGGAACGACAGGCCGACCGCGGCCATTGGCGGCATGTGCAGTAAATGGAGAAGAAGTGGATGTGCCCGTGGGCAGTAAATGGCGACGCTTATTTTGCGGCGGGACCGGCATGTGGTTGCGAGTTCTTATTGTTCAGTCTCTGGTTCAGCTTCTTCCGTTCGACCAGCGCAGCTTCCAGCGCCTCCGTCGATATCTTCGGCTCGTCGTGCATCAGCGCTTCCTTGATCGCTTCGTCGACCGCCCGGCGCAATTCCGCATAGCTCAACCCCATCGCCGTCTCGGCAAGCGCGGTGAGCGGCAAGGATTTCGGCGCAAACGAGCCCAGTCGGGAACGCAACAACAACGCGGATTGCGCTACGCTGGGGACGTGATATTCGATCACGTCGTCGAAGCGGCGGAACAGCGCGTAGTCGAGGATCTCCGGATGATTCGTGGCAGCGATAATGAGGCTGTTTGACTGATCGTGCTCGATCATCTGCAGGAAGCTGTTCAGCACCCGACGGATTTCCCCGACGTCGTTCGGCATGCCTCTCTGGGAACCAATCGCATCGAATTCGTCGAAGAAGTACACGCCGCGCACGTCCGAGATGGCATCGAATACCTGCCGGAGCTTGGCGGCCGTCTCGCCCATGAACTTGGTAATCAGCGCATCGAGACGCACCAGGAACAGCGGCAACCCGAGTTCGCCGGCAAGGACCGAAGCGGTCATGGTCTTCCCCGTACCAGGGGGGCCGACCAGCAACAGCTTGCGACGCGGAGACAGTCCGTGCTCGCGGATCCGCGTAAGCATGCGCTGCTCTTTCAGTATCCGCTGCAACTGCTCGCGCCCCCCGTCATCCAAGACCATATCCGCCAGTCGGTTCGACGGGTAGCTCACATGGAGGAGATTCGCAATCTCGCCACGCGGGCGTGCAATGGGCACTATTTGACCTGCCGTCGGCCGCGCCGCCCGTTGTTTGGCCGAGTCGACCATATCCCGCAGCTCTACGGCGAATCGGCCATGCCCCACCTTGGCCTCATGGGCAGCCACCTGCATCGCAATCGAATAGAACTTCCCATCGTCCTGATCGATGTGCGATTTTACGAGCGCTTTGATCTGGTCTGCGCTGGCCATGATGCGAACTTCCTCCGGAATGTGGCGTGTTGATACTGACGCTGCCCGCTACCGTTGATATCCGCGCTGCAAGCCGTGTCGTCAACAGCACATGTGACGGCGGTTGACTGCCTTCAGTTTAACATCCGCGCCCCATTTCCAGAGGTTCGACCCGCACTCAATGAGTAGCGGTCGCCTCTCCGCAACAGAACACCCAACTTCCCATGAGCGAGGGCCGGTCCTCCCTTCAACGCTGAGAACCCGCCTCAAATGGATCAGCGTAGTTGCCAAGGCGACGGCTGGAATCTCGCAAGTCGACACTACGCTGATTATTCAGCCCACTCACCTGCTCGCGGGCACGCTCAAGCTCGGTCGAGAATTGCGTACGCAGTTGCCAGCTCCCTGCCGGCGGCGTCCAGTTCCGCCCGCCCCGGCTCCAGCCGCGCCTGCGTCGCCGCGTGAGCCTGGCGCTCCGCGGCCAGCGTCGCCTGACCCCACTCGATGGTTTGGCGCGCGGCGTGGCCAACTCGGTGGTGGCTGCCTCGTTGGCCGCCTGCCAGATGGTCTGCCCCGCCCCCGGCCGCGATGTCCCTCAGCGTCTCCGGCAAGTCGGGATGGTCGATGGTGACGCGCGTGCGTCCCCGCAGCTCCTGCCAGAACGCCTGCAGCACCTCGGCGGGCTTGCCCATGCACCTGGCTGTAGAGCTTGTTGTCGGTGGGCGTGACGCCGTAGCGGAAGAACAGCAGGCCGCAGACCTCGCGGTACAGCGTGCGGGTCTCAGGAAAACGCGCGCGCAACTCGGCCAAGTCGGCCTGCAGCGGGGCGTCGGTCAGATCGAGGTCGAGGGCCGGCGTGTGCCATAAATAGGTCATGGCAGCCCGAGTCGCTCCTTCATTTGATCGAATAGCTCAGCATAGCTGCCACAATTATAACTTTTGTCGTAGCGATACTTTTCGGCTCCTGATTTGCACTTCAATATAGCGACTTCGTCGTGCGGAATTCGGTAGTCTAGTCCATTCCAATTGCGAAGCAGAACACCCTCACGTCGGGTCGACCAATCTGGCATATTTCCTCTTAATCGAGATAATTCTGCGAGAAATTCGCTGACACTGGAATATCTTTTGTCGGCGGAAGAAATGGCTGCTCTCAATGTGCGCTTAATGGCCGCTGGAATGTAAAAAGGAAGAGTAGAAAAGTCAGCCAAATTTCCGCGTGAAACTTTTTTTTCGATGCAAGAATCCACATAAATGGATAGCTCATACCCACCCTGAATACCAGTAAGCTCCGATTTTTGTTTTTTTGTCAAATAACTAAGCAAATCATTGCTCAAGGACCCACCAAATAACAAAAATCCAATAAGTCCGGCTTGGTAGATATCTGAGGAAAAATTAAAGAATGAGTCCTCACCAAAAGCTTCAGGCGGTCTATACAAAATGCTGTGCTTCGATGCCGGTGCACTACCCGTTTTCTCATCGATTCGCCGAACTGAACCAAAATCAGCAATCAAGAGATTGTCGTTATGAACCAACAGATTTTCGGGCTTCAAATCCCGATGCACAAGCAAATTCGGACTCATATGCAATGCCGCAATTCCAGATAAAAGTTGGCATAGCAGCTTATGAGCCAGAGGAAGTGAAATAAAATACGTATCTAGGAAATTTGCGAGATCACCTTCACTGGCCGCTGGCGTCATGAAATATGAGCAATCTTTTCCCACTTTTCTTGCGTCGTATACTTTCAGGACATTTTCGTGATTTATCTTTGCAATAATCGTTGGCTCTTGATCAATATCACTCTCCCCGTGGAAATATATCTTTATAGCAACTTCCTTTTGGAGCACGCTATGCCGGCCAATAAGTACATATCCGTTCGCTCCAGAGTCGTTGAATGAAGCGATCTCAAACTCTGGAAATTGCTTTAGTGCGCTGATGGCTTCTTGTGGCAAATTTGAAATATCAAGAGCCATGGATCAATTCAACCCCTCGTAAGCCAGGTCATACGCCTTACCAATATCTGCCGTAGCGGGGCGGTTAGTTTTACGTCCATTCTCCCTCCGCTCAGTCGCCGCAATGGTCGCATTGTGGGCAAAGGTTAGCGGCGCGGGCGACGTGGCAAGCAGAACGCCCTCAATCAGAAATGTTCCTGCCCCACCTGCGCCTTGCCCGGAAGTTGCCCTACGATTTACCACAATTTTGTCTATTTAATGCTCAGCACAAAAAGCTCTGAGCGCCTGCACGAAGACCTCGACATCATCTTGTGACGGATTTTTGATGAGTTCGAGTTTATTGAATCGACTGCCAACTAATGTATGCGACTCTCGAGTACCGGTGAGCGCAACGATTCGAGCGAGGTTTGCCTTCAAAAAGACACCAGCGACTACCATTCATCGATCTCCAAATAATTAGCACGGACGTCACTGTCAGCGACAGTGGGATTCTGTCACAATATTGCTAAGAGATTGTGATATTTGTCCGATACGACCAAGAAGCTGCGAGTAGTTTGGGCCAAGCCAAGATAAGGGGAATCCGCTATCAAAAGGAGTACGGCCCCAGACCGGTCTGCTGTTGAAGCGGGGATAATATTAAGTCCTATCCGGCCCGGTAAAACTCCACCGACTGCCCCGCATTGGCCGCCCGCTGCAGCCAGTCGGGCATGTCGCCCTGCCCGTCCCAAGTCTGCCCCGCGGCGTTGCGGTAGCACACCACTGGCGGTGGCGCTGGTGCGGGTAGCGGCGGCGGCGGAGGGGGCGGCGGATCGAAGCACCCCGCCGCTGCCAGCTCCTCCATGGTCAGCCCGTAGTCGGCCATCTCCGCCTGGATCCAGCGGATCGCCGCGGCCCGCTCATTGATTTCTGTCATTGGCGCTGTCGTTGCTGTCGTCACTGCTGTCGCTGCCGTCATCCGGGTTGGAAGCGGCCGTCGGCACGCCCTGCCTGTCATTTTCTTGCTGTCCGTCCTGCTTGTCGTCCAGTTTTTCGCGTGGCGCCGCCTGTTCGGTCGGCGCCGGGCTGCCGGCCTTGCGCCGCCGCCCGCCACCACCGTCCCCCCGCCCGGGTGGCGTCACCCGCAATTCTGCCAGCAGCTGGCGCGCCAGCGCCGCTTCGGCCTCGGCCCGTTCGGCCCGGCGCTGCGCTGCGGCCAACGCCGCCTGCACCGCGTCCAGGTCGTGCGCCACTTTGCGCTGCGCCTGCTCGGCGCTGGCGAGCCGATCGGCGAGCGCCGCGGCCTGGGCTTCGAGCCGGGCGCGGACTTCGGCCTGCGCCACGGCCGCGTCGCGGGCCTCGCTGCGCGCCGCCACCAGTTCGCCGCGCAACGCTTCGGCCGTGCGCTCGCTCTGCTGGCGCGCGGTACGCTCCGCGTCCAGCTCACGCAGGCTCCGCCGCTCGCTGGCCTCGGCCCGTTCTTGCGCGAGGGCCACCGCCTCGCGGGCGCGCTCGAGCTCGGTCGAGAATTGGGTGCGCAGCTCCGCCAGCTGCCGCCCGGCGGCGTCCAGTTCCTCCCGCCCCGCTTCCAACCGGGCCTGAGTCGCCGCGTGCGCCTGCCGCTGCGCGGCCAGCTCCGCCTGCACGGCAGCGTGCGCGTCGCGCGCCTCGGCCAGCTGCGCCGAGACTGCGGCCACCTCCTCCCGGGCCGCCGCGGTCTCGGTCCGCGCGGCATCACGCTCGGCCTCGGCGGCGCTGGCCGCATGGCGGGCCTCGGCGCGCAGCGTGGCCAGCTCGCCGGTGGCGGCCTCGTTGGCCGCCTGCCAGATGGTCTGGACCGCCCCGGCCGCGATGTCCTTCAACGCCTCCGGCAAGTCGGGATGGTCGATGGTGACGCGCGTGCGCCCGCGCAATTCCTGCCAGAACGCCTGCAGCACCTCGGCGGGCGTGCCCATGCTGCCCCTGCGCACCAGGCTGTAGAGCTTGTTGGCGGTGGGCGTGACGCCATAGCGGAAGAACAGCAGGCCGCAGACCTCGCGATACAGCGCGCGGGTCTCGGGAAAGCGCCCGCGCAGCTCGGCCAAATCAGCCTGCAGCGTGGCGTCGGTCAGATCGAGGTCGACAGCCGGCATCGCGAAAAAGCGAGTTATGTGACTATATATATTACTACGTATTACGTTTAATAGCTAACGTTTGCCGTATAACTTTAGACATAACTGCGCTTATGTTTATAATATTGAGATTGAGTGTGACTCTCGAGGCTCGCGTTGGTTTGCACAATTTTGTTACCGTTGTCTGCACAATTTTGTTCCGAGCCCCCTGGGCCGAAACTCTGGCGCGCCGCAAGCCAACGGCTTCACGTTGCTCACGGTACGTCGTGTTCAGATCCGGGATAGCCCCCGACGCACATTCGCTTCTGCCCTCGTCCACTTGATCAGCAAGAGGCCATCGTCGGTTTCGCGCAGGCGGACGCAAGACTTGGAATCGTCGCGCTCAAGCGGAGCGACACCCCGATCGATGTCATCTAGCCAAGTGGTCAACGCGTCGAACGTCAGCTCGGTTTCCCACGCGACCGCCATATCGAGCACTGCGGTTAGCGGCGACTCCCGAACCCACTCGCAGCAGGTCCAGACGTCCTGATCGGCATATAGATAGCCCGCCGGCGCTACCGCTGCATCCCGCGTATACCGGATGAGGCCCAAGTCGCGCATCGCGTGAGAAACGCTGCAAAAGCGCCGCCGTTCCTGCTCCGCCGGCCGATTGGAGAGCGCCAGGTCCGAACGGCCCCAGCCGAGTTGAAGTTCGTTGAGCGCGATATCGTATGGACAGATCAGGCCCCAGCGGGGCCCCTCCTCTGGACGCACGCTGACCCAGCGCGAGAGCCGTCCCTCCTTGGTCAGCCTCCACCGACAGCGACAGGTGCCATGGCGAGCCTGCCGGTCCTGGATGGCATTCAGGCGCGTGACAAACGAAGACGGATTCGCCGAAGCGGCGTTGATGCGTATATAGAAGTGAAGAACGTCGGCAAAGCTGAGGTGGCACAACCTGAGGTGGCCGAGTTGGATTTTCGCTTGCCGCGCAAACACGTGGCTTTCCAGAGTCCACCGATCACCGGCTTCGATAAGGAGCTGCTCGATGTCCTCGGGCGGGGGCTCAAGCGTGCGCAGCTGAGCGAACGCTTGGTCGAGGGAGACAGCCCCCGGCATGCCATCGTTGCCCGACGACCAGATCTCGCCGAGCGACATGCGCGCGGCAGCGACGCTCGCCCGTGCGACCCAGCCGGCGAGCGACGCAACACGCCCCTGCTCTCGGGCGGGAAAGCCGGCATCAATGCCGTGCGGCCATGTCCTGCAGCGTTGCCGCATCACGAACTCCAACGCGCCCACACGCTGCGACACGAAGCTGGCGGTGTGCTTCTGCGCCCAGGTCGTTTTCAGCTCGCTCAGGTGAAATGGGCACCGCGAAAGCCACCCAAGCTGATGCAGGTAGCTGTGGTAGCCGTGCTGCATACAGGTCTCGCAATAGCGGATGGCACGTCGCTCGCGACTATCGGGAGGCGGGCCATAACGGCCGACATCGATGAACCGTATGGAAGGCGAGAAAACGTCTTCGACAAGCGGCGCGGCCTCACCGAGCACGGACGCCAGGCGCTTGATTTCGTCGATCGGAAGCGGCGTGCAGCCATCGGGCTCCACCCTCAAAAACTCCGCGCATTTTCGGACGTTGATGCCATTCAGTGCGCAGAAGCGGGCGACGAACGACAGCCTCGACTCGTACGGACGGAGGTTTCCCGGCCACCAGTTCACCGATGGGTAGGCCGCCATGTCAACCACCCGTCGAGATGATCCTCATGTGGTCCGGGAAGTTCGCTTTGGCGAGTTCTCGCAACCAGCTCTCGTAGGAGGTCACGTCGGCCCAGTCTTCGCCCCGCGCCAGTTGGAAGAGTATCGCCTCGGTCGCTTTCGCGACATGCTGCATTGGAAACTCGAAATGCCGGCGCGCAGATTCGGGCGAAAGCTCCATCAGCGCTTTCCACAGCTGCGCCGCGCATTGGGCGAGCCGGCGCCCTGCCGCATAATCCGCCGGTGCGAAGTGCTCCAGGTACGGAACGCCGCTGCTTGGCGGCCACTCGGAGTCGCTATCGTAGCCGTTGAGCACGTACCCGATCTCCTCGGGCGAGCGCAGGCCGTGGAAGCGCGCATGCGCTGCCATAAAGCGCGCGGCGACGTGAGCGTTGCCCGTGATGGCCATATATTCGTGGCGATAGTTCAACTGGTGTGAGCCGACTGAAAATACGCTGAGTAAATAGCCCTCGTAATCGAGCTCATTTTGCAGGCCGACCAGCCATTTCCACTCCCGCAACGTCAGATCCTGCGCTTCATCGATAAGCAGCACCACGTAGTTCCGTTGCGCGTTGTTCGCAATGGCGATGAAGCGTTGCTTGCACAGGTATATGCCTTCGGCTTTCTTCGGTGGCTTTGCCGGGTTGGCGAATTCGAAGCGCGAGGCGAGTAGGAGCTGGTGCCAGAATCCCGCTTCACTACTCTGACTGTCGGGGCGGCGATTCCACACCACCAGGGGCATGACGGCCTTGAAGCGCTCCTGCAATTCGTTTGCAACGTACCACTGCACACAGCGGGACTTGCCTAGGCGGGACGCGCCATAGATATAGCCGCCGGGGCGCTGCTGGTCGATCCATTCGCCGATTTGCTCGATCATTTCGTGCATGGGCGGTGTATACACCGCGTACTGCTTCGTCACGATGCAGTGCCGCGGATCGATGCGCTCGGGTAGTGAGAAGGACATGGCTTACCTCGACTGCGCCATTCGACGCGGAGGCAGCGTGGAACCCGCAGAAGGCTTCAGCGGGTCCGAGGCGCCAGACTGCGCGCGTCTTGCCGTCGGCTCCGGCGCGGCCCCCTTGCTACCGTTCGAAGAACTGCTGCCTGCCTTGGTCCGAGCCATTGCTGCATCCAGCATGGAAGGCCCGATTGATGATTCGGCTGCGGCTGCCAGTATGCGCCGTGCCTCGAGGTAGGCCGGATGGACCGGCAAGCGGTTGTGCGCCTGACTCTCCACGTAGCGCATGAAGACATCGATGGCGTCGACGCCTGCCGGAATCGCAAACTTTCCGTGAGTACACGCCTGGCAAATTGCAGCACGTAGCGACAGGCTGTGCGGCGACATGTTCCAAGGCGGTGCTGCCCGCAAAACGCCGAGTGACATACCGTCCAGCGTGGAGGCAAGCGCCACCCGGCAGTCATCCTCCTTGTGGCAGACCACCCAGATCTCGGATCCGACAAGGTCGTGCCGGTTATGCAGCACGTCGTTGGTATAACGGCCGTAATGGAACTCAACGAACGGGGCACGCCCGCTTTTAGCGCCCCCGCGCACGATGCAGCGCTTGCGGATGCTGAATAGCGTGTCCACGATAGCGGGGTCGGCTCGCCGGAAGCTCTGCTGGGAATGGTGGTACAAGAACTTCGCATACGCGAGCGGCGTGCGGTTACCAATCCCGCTGTGCGGTGTCGCGTTGTAGTTGGCAATGAGCACGTCCAGCAACTCTTCCGCATATTCGTACTGGAATCGACTCGCCAGGGCGACCTCTTCCGGCTGTCTTCCCTTGCGGTCCTGGAAATTGGCGCCGGTGGTGTTGGAAAGACGCTGAAATCCCTGTCCGGCCAGATTGCGGAAAAACGACTCGATGAACGGGCGGTCATCCTTGCTTCGACGTTTCGAGAACGAGGTCTTCGGGTCCAGTAGCGTGGAGCCGACGCTGTCGCGCAGCGCATCCCGCACGTGCTGACAAGTCTCGGCAAGCGCACCATCTACGCTGGTCTCGTCCCAGCATAGCCCGACGAAATCGCTACCCAAAGCGGAAAGAAGCCCGGCTTCAGGCAGATACGGCGTATCGCAAAAACTGACCGGGCGCAGGCACCATCTGCCCAATGCCCGCTTCAGCGCGCGCATGACGTCATCTTTCGATACTTCCCGTCTCACGCTGAAGTAGTACCCTAGCACCGCGCGCGAAACGACCTCCAGGATCACAACGACCCAGAGACGATGAACGATCTTCTCCTTGAAACCGCCCCCCATGAGGGGAAGCGACACGCAGAAACGTCCGTCTAGCTTGTGCGCGTCCATCTCGACGCGTTGCATGAACCTCAGCACCGGCCGCCCGGTTCCGTCACCGGACCTCAGCTTCAAAGCCAAATTCGGCCCGCCACTCGCCGCGGCCAGCGCCCTTGGGTGGGCCGACAGCACCTTGTCGATATACCGACAGATCGAAGAGTAGCCAAGGCTCGATGTGTTGAACGGCCATTCGTTTCGCGCTTCGTACCCGAAGCTACGCAATTGGTCCAGAAACCACGCGCAATGACGCCTTCTCGACTGTTTAGTTTCGACTAGCCGCTTGGCTGAGGCGCTCGTGAGGATACGCGCCTCAAATGCCTGACGAAGCGCCGGCTGGCAGTCCAGCAGCGCCTGCATCGCGCCCGCAGCGCCGCGGCCGAACGGGTCGACATGGACCTTCCTGCTACGACGGTATGGCTTGACTCGGAGCCATGGCACAAGTCCGCGCCAGCCATAAGGACGCCCGTCGGGATGCGTCTCAAGGCAGCGCTCCCGGATGAGACGATAGGCCTGTCTTGCGCCAATTGACGTCAGCCGCCTGATGCTTTCGCCCGAGGCACCGAAAAGATACAGCGAAACCGCCTGCTTTCTCGCAAGGTACAGGACGCGTCGGTCACCAGTAAGCGCTCCCTCGTCGGGGCTGGCCCAGTGGGCAGTGTCGACGGTTCGCCCGTCTATCATCCGGCGGGAGTAATAGGAATTGTGCCTCTTTTGAATTTCAAGTGGGTGGTATCGTGGCGGGTTTCAGGTAAAGAGCAACAAGAGCGATGCATAGCAAACTGTTTGAAGCAGCCCTTGGCATAAGCGATCCGTGGTTCGTCCGGGAAGTCGACTTCAACGCGCAAACCAAGACGTTGACGATCCAGATTGACTTTGTCGCCGGCAGCCGCTTTTCCCACCCGGAGGTCGCCGGTGGGCACCCGGTTCACGACACGGTGACCAAACGCTATCGGCACCTGAACTTCTTCGAGCACGACTGCTATCTGGAAGTCCGCACGCCACGCGTGAAGCTTCCCGACGGCCGCGTGGTGTTGGTCGAGCCGGACTGGGCTGGCAAGCTCTCTGGCTTCACGTTGCTGTTTGAAGCCATGGTGGTGGCGCTTGCGCAGCAGATGCCGTTTTCTGCTGTAGCCAGAACGGTGGGTGAGTCGTGGCATCGCGTGTACGCTATCTGCGAGCGCTATGTCGACCTCGCGGTGGCCGAACTCGATCTGGCCGGCGTGACCGCTGCCGCCGTTGACGAAACGTCCTACAGGCGCGGTCACAACTACCTGACGCTTGTCGCTGATGCCGACGCGCGTAAGGTCGTGTTTGTGACCGAAGGCAAGGATGCTGCCACGGTTGGCAAGTTCGCTGCACATCTGCGCGAGAACAACGCTGCGCCTGAGCAGATCGGGGTGGTCAGTATCGACATGTCGCCGGCGTTCATCAAGGGCGTCAGCGAGCATTTGCCCAACGCGCGCATCACCTTCGACAAGTTCCATGTCGTGGCTCACGCTTCTGCAGCCGTGGACAAGACCCGGCGTATCGAACAGAAGACCGATCCAAGCCTCAAAGGCCTGCGCTGGACGCTGCTCAAGGATCGCGACGGGTTGCCAGCCGCGCAGCGTGCCGATCTCGACGCGTTGATCGCCAACGTCACGACCAAACGCACTGCCCGTGCCTGGCTGTATCGCGAGCAGTTGCGCGAAATCCTTGAGCGCAAGCAGATCAACGTTGTTTCCGCAATGCTCGAGCAGTGGTGCACGAACGTCATGCGATCCAAGGTCGAGCCAATGAAGGAGGTCGCGCGCATGATCCGCAAGCATTTCGACGGTATCGTTGCATGGACCCAGACGCGCCAGACCAATGGCTTCCTGGAGGCGCTCAACGGCCTGTTCCAAGCCGCCAAGCGCAAGGCCCGCGGTTATGTGAGCTTCAAAACCATGCGCACCGTGATCTTCCTGATCGCCGGAAAGCTCGACTTCTCCGCGATCAACCCGCATGCCGCATAACCCACTCATTTTTCAAAAGAGCCGGAATTGTCGTCAATGCCGTCTTCCATGCGACGCTCCAAAATGGGCCGATCGCCTAAGAGGCGACGGTTATAAACCTTAGGGCACCTTCGGGAAAAATCGCACGACGAGAATGGAACAAACGTTGGCGAAGATACAAAATTGCTTCGAATGTTCGCCGGGGGAACAAAATGGTGCAGAATTTCGTGAAGTAAATTTGTTCTCGCACGCCCGGGCTGCGTCGATTTCACGGCCACGTCTCGGATACAAAATTGTGCAAACTAACGCCTGATTTTGGAATCACCCGCACATCCACCCTACCCGCCTGCGTCCCGCCCTCTCGCCGCCCTGCCCACGCCGCTGGAGCAGTTGCGGCTGCCGTCGGCGCTGTCCGGGCGCGACGGCCGCAACCGCGCGCCCACCACCGGCACGCGAATCGCCGCGGGCGACGACCTAGCCGCCGTGACCGCCTGGCTCGCGCGCTATGCCGACAGCGTGGCGACGGTCGCCACCTATCGCCGCGAGGTTGAACGGCTAATCCTGTGGGCCGTGCTCCAGTTGGGCAAACCCTTGTCCTCGCTGACCCATGAAGACCTGCTCGTCTACGAGCGCTTCCTTGCCGATCCGCAACCGGCCGCGCGCTGGGTGCTGGCCGGTAGCAAGAAACTCGCACGCAACCATCCGGACTGGCGCCCGTTTGCCGGGCCACTGTCACCCGGCAGCGTGCGCCAGGCGCTGGTGATCCTGAACGCGCTGTTCGCCTGGCTGACCGAGGCGGGTTACCTGGGCGGCAACCCGCTCGCCCTCGCCCGCCGCCGCCGCGCGCCCACTCAGGCGCGCATCACCCGCTATCTGAGCCACGACCTGTGGGATACGGTCAAGGACGCCGTCGCGGCAATGCCGACCGAGACGGCGCGGGAACGCCTGCACGCGGCGCGCTGCCGCTGGGTATTAACCGTGCTCTATCTGGGCGGCCTGCGTGCCTCCGAACTGACGGCCACCACCATGGGCGCGTTCTTCTGCCGACGCGATTCCCACGGAACCGAGCGCTGGTGGCTGGAGGTGAACGGCAAAGGCAACAAGATTCGGCTGGTGCCGGCGACCGATGAGCTGATTGCCGAACTGGCGCGCTACCGCCGCGCCTACGCGTTGCCGCCTACCCCGCAGTTCGGGGAGACGCGTCCACTGGTGCTGCCGGTAATTGGAAAAGCAGGCAGCGAGAAAGCGCTGTCGCGCGGCGCGCTGCACCTGATTCTCAAAGAGGTGTTCGGCCAGGCGGCCGCGCGCCTGCGGGCGCGCGGGCCCGAATGGGAACCACAAGCAGCGGTGCTGGCCAGCGCCTCGGCGCACTGGCTGCGCCACACCGCCGGCTCGCACATGACCGACCAGCAGGTCGACCTGCGTTTTGTGCGCGACAACTTCGGGCACAGCTCGCTGTCAACGACGAGCGGTTATCTGCACAGCGAGGAGGATGCGCGGCATGAGGCCACGCAGGAGCGGCATCGGATCGGGTGGTGCAGCAACAACTGACGTAGGACCTGGGCGCTGGCTCGGGCGCGTGCCGCGCGCCCGCTTCGTCCTTCGGGCCGGGCGCGCTCGGATGGACAACGACATGTGATGGTGCGGTCGATTCGACGTGTTGTTGATCGATCTAAAGGATAGCGAAGGCAAATTGCTAGGGCTCGGCCCCAACACACATGTCGGTCGCGTTCTGCCCGAATTTTTTCGGTTCAGGGCAGACTATTGTGGATTTTGAAACCGATCGTTGCGAGCGTAAGGGTTTACCGCCACAAGGGAAATCCCTAATATGGCGCTCATCGAATGCCGCAGTGCAACAAGCACTAAACCAAAGGGAATGGCATTCACCAGTTTAAAGAAAGAGGTAAGCCATGAATACCAATCGCCGGGCCCTAGTCGCTGTCACCACACTCGCTGCCACCCTGGCGGCCGCTCCGGTGTTTGCCAAGAGTGGCAAATTCGATACTTACACTGACGGCGCGCGGTCTGGTAAGTACGATGTTTACACTGACGGCGCAAAAAGCGGCAAATTCGACACTTATACGGACGGCGCCAGGTACTACATTGCATCCGACCGCGCCGCCCTCTAAGGGCTGCAAGTCCGAGCGCAGAGACCTCCCCCAACCTGATTCACCTCCCCGAACCCCACACTTCCCCAGAGTGTGGGATTTTTACCTTTCAGGAACCGGAACTTTCTGTTGCAGATCGATATTTCCGCCAATGGCGGTCACAGTTTCCGCCAATATCGAAATGGGAGTGGCCAAACGCGGGGGCGCGGTTTATACCGTACAGTCCACAACCGCATATGGCATGTGTGGAGCCAATGGACTACTGCAGGTTCGATGTGCCGTTCTCAACGGCGAGGACGATTCGAGAACCTCCTCATGGCACTCCGAGGTCTGCGTGGCACTGATGCATACTCGAAGAACCGGCTGCGTGAACGCGTGCTCAAAGAATCGTCCATCGCATGTGCCCGTTCCTTTTCATGCGCTGGCCAATGACATAGTCGACCACCGATTCTGCTCCCGCGCTTGAAATCGGCAGCCCCTGAGCCCGCCGCTGCTGATAGTTTGCGAGATAGCGAGAGCAACAGCGAAGGTAACGAATCACGCGTCCTAGTGGATTGCGAGCGCCAACCCAACCTGTGTCCCGTCGCAGCGACTCCAGCCTCTCCAAGCACCGCTTCGACTCACCGTGCCACAACAGCCATTTCGCTTTGTGCATGCCAATGTGATACCAGTCCAGCACGCGGGCCGTTGCCGATGGCAACTTGCACGCGAAACTAATATCATCGCCGCCATCACTGATGACTGTGACCGGGGCCTGGGGCCCGATGCCAACAGACTGTAAGAACGCCTGCTGACGCAGCCCTTGGCTAGGGTCATGCCCTACTGCGTAGGCATGCGCATGGGTACGAGGAGTCTTGGGCCAAATCAGCTTGGAGGCGACCACGGGAGTCCATCGCTTACCATCCTGCTGCCGCGGCGTCTTGATATAACCTGCATCGATCTGCAGACCAATCGGCGTCCCGGTTAATGGCGAGCTTCGCGGTGGCGCGGTCACAGCCGACATCACCATCGTTGCACGTTGCGCCTCTTGCTCCAGCCGCTGCCCGACCCGGCCTACATTCAACTTAACGCTCGAGCATGGGAGTTCCCGTCCGCCGGCAAACGCGTCGCGTAGAAAGATCTGTGCCAAACGATAAGACATCACGCTTGCATATCGGCACTGCAGCCAGGTCCACTGGGGATGTACGCGTTCTGGTAACGCCTGTGCCAGCGGGGAAAGCGTGCCCTTGTTACTTGAGCAGTAACCGCATGCGCTGCAGTAAGAGTAAAAGCGCGGGCTTCGCAGCCTCGCCTTGCCAAAAGCGGTGCGATAGACCAAGGATTTTGTGTCCTTGATGACAAGCCTGCCTCCGCACAGTTGACAGCGACCGGTAATCCGGATGAACTGGTCCACCTGCTCGGTCAAGACCACAGTCTGAAGCTGTCGCAGGATCTCTTGTGACTCGCGAATGAACAGGCCCAGTCCTGAGGCCGGAGCGACATCGGCATTGCGCTCGATCACCGCAACTTCAATCACCTTAGAGGGCTGTTCGCCCGCCCGCTCAATACAGGCTTGGATCGAGATGCGCATGGCGGTCTCCGGTAGTCTCAGTACACAATAGACCCCTTTCCTGACGGATTTGCCCCCCGTTTTTGGCCACTCCCCACGCCGCCCAGGTCGATGAGGGCCATGTCGTTGTCAAATTTTTTCGCGATGCGTGCAGGTATGGCCAGGCACATGTTCTACCCTCTCGTCAGTTGGGCGCCCGCTGCAGCGCCACCCAGACCTGACCGAGGGCAATGCCTCCGTCATTGGGCGGCAGCTGGCGCGCTGTCAGCACGGTCAGTCCCCGCGCCGCCAGGCGCCGGCACAGGTTGCGGGCGAGGATGTGGTTGAGGAAGCAGCCGCCGCCGAAGACGACCGTGCGCACGCCGGTGACCTGGACGGTCGCGACGGTCCAGGCTTCCAGCGCCGCCACCAGGGTGGCGTGGAACTGTGCCGCGCCGCGCGCGGCATTCGTTTCGGCGGACAGCGCCTCGAGCAGCGGCAGCAGATCCAGGGTGTTGCCCGCATCGATGCGCCAGGCATCGGGCAGCGCCAGCGCCTTGTATGTACCCCCGCCGCTGCGCGGCACCCCCCCGAGGGAGTGAGCAACCGTCTTGGGGCGGCCCGGCGACGGTTGCTCGCCCCAGCTCTCGGCCAACCCTTCCAGCAGCATCGCCGCCTGCCCCTCGTAGGCCATGGTTTCCCGTGTGCCGAGCAGGCCGGCGGCGGCGTCGAACCAGCGGCCCATGCTGGAGGAGAGGGGCGCGTTAAGCCGCTGGGCCAGCATGCGGTTCACCATCGGCGCCCCCGGCTGCCGCGGGAAGCGCCCCTCGATCTCCTCGCCGCGGCCCATCGCATGCAGCGCCGCAGCGGCCATGCGCCAGGGCTCCCGCGCGGCGCGATCGCCGCCAGGTAGCGGCAGCTCGCGCAAGTGACCGAGGCGCTTACAGGCGCCGCCGTCCACCAGCAGCAGTTCGCCACCCCACGCCTGCCCGTCGTCGCCCAGGCCGACGCCGTCCAGCGCCAGGCCGATGGCGGGTTCGTCCGAGCCGTGCTCGGCCAGCACCGCCGCAATATGGGCATGATGGTGCTGCACGGCGACGGCAGGCACCCCCCATTGCGCCGCCAGCTCCGCTGCGTGGCGTGTGCTGAAGAAGTCCGGATGCAGATCGTGGGCGACGAGCTGCGGCCGGATCTCCAGCACCCGCTGCAGATGGGCCACCGCCTCGATCAGGGCCTCGCAGGTGGCAGCGTTGCCGAGATCGCCCACATGCTGAGAGACGAAGGCCTCGTCGCCGCGCGTCAGGCACACCGTGTTCTTGAAGGAGCCGCCCAGCGCCAGCACCGAGGGGCCGCTGCGCGCCAGCTTGATCGCCCGCGGCGTGTAACCCCGCGCGCGGCGAATGAACTGGACGTGAGGCGCTGGTTCGCCGTCGCCCCTCACCACCGAATCGTCACAACGCACCAGGATCTCGCGATCGTGGAGCAGGAAAGCGTCGGCGATGCCAGTGAGCCGCTGCGCCGCCTCGTCGTTGCCGGTGACCAAGGGCTCGCCGCCGGGGTTGGCGCTGGTCATCACCAGCACCAGCGACTGCGGCTGGGCGAGCCAGCCGAGGCCCTCGGGGCGGCCAGCGGCCTCGTGGAACAGCAGATACTGGAGCGGCGTGTACGGCAGCATGACGCCCAGCCAGACCAGTCCCGGCGCCACGCCCGCGAACCGCCCATCGACGCCGCTGCGCTTGCGCAGCAGAACGATGGGCCGCTCCGACGCCGTGAGCAGGGCCGCTTCACCGCTGCCGATGTCGCCCCACTGCGCCGCCGTCGCCAGGTTCGCGACCATGACGGCGAAGGGCTTCTCCTCGCGCTGCTTGCGGCTGCGCAGCCGCGCCACCGCGTCGGCATTGTGCGCGTCACAGGCGAGATGGAAGCCCCCAAGGCCCTTGATGGCGACGATCTCGCCCCGCTGCAGGCGCGCCACCGTCTCGGCGATCGGATCAACGTCCTCGACCGGCATGCCCTGGGCATTGAGCAGCGCCAGGCTGGGGCCACAGTCCGGACAGGCGTTGGGCTCGGCGTGGAAGCGGCGATGCTCGGGTGCGTTATACTCGTCGAGACAGGGCCGGCACTGGGGGAACGGCGCCATGCTGGTGGTGGCGCGGTCGTAGGGCAGCGCCCACGTCAGGGTGTAGCGCGGGCCGCACTGGGTGCAGTTGATGAAGGCGTAGCGGTAGCGCCGGTTCGCGGGGTCGAACAGCTCCGCCAGGCAGTCGGGGCATACGGCCGTGTCGTGGCCGATGGCGGTGTGCACGGCGGCATCGGAACGGCTGCTCTCGAGGATGGCAAAGCCGTCGGCGTCAACCTGTGCCGCACAGCGTTCCTCACCGATCTCATCCACCCGCGCCAGGGGCGGCGCGTCGCGGCGCAGGCGCTCGCGCAGCTCGACGAGGGCCGCGGCGCTCCCTTGGGCCTCGATGTCCACGCCGGCGCCGTCGTTGCGCACCCAGCCGGCGAGGCCCAGCTCCCGCGCCAGGCGATAGACGAAGGGCCGGAAGCCCACGCCCTGCACGACGCCGCGCACGCGGATGCGGATGCGGACGGTGCGCGGATTGCGAGGACGGCGCGGCATCAGCATGGCCGCTACACCTTGAGCGCCGCCAGTTGCGCTTCCAGCCCGGCGATGCGGCTGCGCAGTAGCTCCATGCTCTGGCTGCGCCTGGCGGCCTGGCCGGCCAGGCCATCGGCAATCCACGTCAGCCATGCGTCGAAGCCTTCACCGGTGGCGGACGAGGTCCGGATCACGTGCAGGTCCGGATTCACCCGCTTCGCATACTCGATGGCCCTCTCCACGTCGAAGGACAGGTGCGGCAGCAGGTCGCACTTGTTGAGCAGCATCAGGCTGGCGGCGCGGAACATGTCAGGATATTTCAGGGGCTTGTCCTCCCCTTCGGTGACCGAAAGGATCACCACCTTGTGGGCTTCGCCCAGGTCGAAGGCCGAAGGGCAGACCAGGTTGCCCACGTTCTCGATCAGCAGCACGCTCTCGTCCTCCGGCCGCAGTTTCTCCAGCGCGTGGCCCACCATGTGGGCATCCAGGTGGCAGCCCTTGCCGGTGTTGATCTGCAGCGCCTGCACGCCGGTGGCGCGGATGCGCTCGGCATCGAAGGAAGTCTGCTGGTCGCCTTCGATGACGGCCAGCCTGGAGGTGGACTTCAGCGCCTCGATGGTGCGCACCAGCAGGGTGGTCTTCCCGGAGCCGGGGCTCGAGACGAAGTTCAGCGCGAACACGCCGTGCTCGTCGAACCAGCGGCGGTTCTGCGCCGCGTAGGCGTTGTTCTTGCCCAGGATGTCCTGCTCGATCTTCACCATGCGCGCCTGGCTCATGCCTGGGGCATGGGCACCAGCGGGTCCGTGACCGTAATGCAGATGGTCAGTACCGCGCACGGCACGGTAGGCAGGGCCGTGGTCGTGATCGTGCTCGCCGTGATGATGGGGGGCGTGGCCATGGACGGTGCCGTCGGCATGCGCATGCTCGTCGACATGCTCCAGCTCCTGGCCTTCGATGCGGGTTTCGCCGGCGGCGCAGCCACAGTTGGTGCACATGATCCTGTCTCCTCGTCTTCTATTCCGCGTGACTTCCGCTTTCCGTCACGCCACTTCCAGATCCATGACGCGCATTTCCGTGCCGCCAGTGGGCTGCACCTGGTAGCCGCCGCACTGCGGGCAGGGATCGTACAGCGCTCCGATCGCCACCGTCTCGCTGCAGTGCAGGCACCAGCCGGCACCGGGGGTGTCCACGATCTCCAGCCGCGCGCCGTCAGCCACACTGCCGCGCACTACCTCCTCGAAGCAGAAGCGCAGCGCTTCCGGCTCGATACTGGACAGCCGGCCGATCTCCAGCCGTACTGCCGTTACGCGGGAAAAACCGTCGCGCTGCGCCACGTCCTCGACGATCTGCAGCACACCCACGGCCAGCGACATCTCATGCATGATCGGCTCCTACCATGTCGGTCACGCGCTGAGGTACCACTCGACGGGACGCACGTCGCTGGCGCTCGAGGGATATGCTTTTTTGCATTTCAGCTGGACGCGGAGAGTGACTAACCCCGTCCCCTCCCCCCCGTCGAGATGTACTCTTGCAACTCCCTCTCGTGCTCCCCGACAGTCACCACGACATGGTGAACGCGCTTGATCACCGCGCGCATGAAGTTGAAAATGAGTTCCGGATGCTCGGTGATCAGCGGTTTGATGCTTTCCGCGCTGAAGCTGAGCACGGCGGCGTCGCCCAGAGCACGAACCGATAAGGAATGCGGCGTCTGATCGATAAAACCCAGCTCGCCAACCAGGTCCCCCTTTTCCAGCACATGCACGATGGGCGCGGTGCGCTCATTGGTTTTTTCCCTGACCAGCGCCAAACGCCCATCGGTCACGATATAAAAGCTGCTTGTGACATCTCCTCTCCGGTAGAGAAACTCATCGCCCTTGAGGAGGCGTGCTTCCGCGGCGTGTTCGGCAAGAATGGCAGCGCCATCCCGGCCGATATACTCGCCCAAAGGCGCCTCGTAGATCATCGTTGCGATCCTGTCGATTTCCTGCTCTTTCATCGCGTTCTCCTTCTAACTGATTTCAGCCTCTTTTGAATTTCAAGTGGGTGGTATCGTGGCGGGTTTCAGGTAAAGAGCAACAAGAGCGATGCATAGCAAACTGTTTGAAGCAGCCCTTGGCATAAGCGATCCGTGGTTCGTCCGGGAAGTCGACTTCAACGCGCAAACCAAGACGTTGACGATCCAGATTGACTTTGTCGCCGGCAGCCGCTTTTCCCACCCGGAGGTCGCCGGTGGGCACCCGGTTCACGACACGGTGACCAAACGCTATCGGCACCTGAACTTCTTCGAGCACGACTGCTATCTGGAAGTCCGCACGCCACGCGTGAAGCTTCCCGACGGCCGCGTGGTGTTGGTCGAGCCGGACTGGGCTGGCAAGCTCTCTGGCTTCACGTTGCTGTTTGAAGCCATGGTGGTGGCGCTTGCGCAGCAGATGCCGTTTTCTGCTGTAGCCAGAACGGTGGGTGAGTCGTGGCATCGCGTGTACGCTATCTGCGAGCGCTATGTCGACCTCGCGGTGGCCGAACTCGATCTGGCCGGCGTGACCGCTGCCGCCGTTGACGAAACGTCCTACAGGCGCGGTCACAACTACCTGACGCTTGTCGCTGATGCCGACGCGCGTAAGGTCGTGTTTGTGACCGAAGGCAAGGATGCTGCCACGGTTGGCAAGTTCGCTGCACATCTGCGCGAGAACAACGCTGCGCCTGAGCAGATCGGGGTGGTCAGTATCGACATGTCGCCGGCGTTCATCAAGGGCGTCAGCGAGCATTTGCCCAACGCGCGCATCACCTTCGACAAGTTCCATGTCGTGGCTCACGCTTCTGCAGCCGTGGACAAGACCCGGCGTATCGAACAGAAGACCGATCCAAGCCTCAAAGGCCTGCGCTGGACGCTGCTCAAGGATCGCGACGGGTTGCCAGCCGCGCAGCGTGCCGATCTCGACGCGTTGATCGCCAACGTCACGACCAAACGCACTGCCCGTGCCTGGCTGTATCGCGAGCAGTTGCGCGAAATCCTTGAGCGCAAGCAGATCAACGTTGTTTCCGCAATGCTCGAGCAGTGGTGCACGAACGTCATGCGATCCAAGGTCGAGCCAATGAAGGAGGTCGCGCGCATGATCCGCAAGCATTTCGACGGTATCGTTGCATGGACCCAGACGCGCCAGACCAATGGCTTCCTGGAGGCGCTCAACGGCCTGTTCCAAGCCGCCAAGCGCAAGGCCCGCGGTTATGTGAGCTTCAAAACCATGCGCACCGTGATCTTCCTGATCGCCGGAAAGCTCGACTTCTCCGCGATCAACCCGCATGCCGCATAACCCACTCATTTTTCAAAAGAGCCTGATTTCACGAGGTTTGACGCTCGGCCCGCATCGAGAAATGGGCGATCGCATCGTCCAGGTTATGCCGTGCCTGCGGTGTCAGCCCCATGCGGAGCTCCCACTCGTAGCCCCGGATCGCCAGCACATAGACTTCCGGCAAGCACTGAAAGCACCTTTGGCAGGTCGCCATGATCGACGGAATCGAGATCGCGTGCGACGTAAAGCTGAAGTCCATCCGTGGTTCCGCGCGCTCCAGGCTGAATGACGCCACCGACGCATCTTTCGTGGCATCGATGAACAACACCTTTCTCTTGCGGCTGATCAGGTCGGCATCCTCGAGGTGAAGCTGATAATGCCGCTGAACCTCCGCCCCGGAGCAGAGGGACTCCGCTTCCAGTCGGTCGATGAAAGCCCACCCCAATCCGTCGTCCTGCCGACCCACGTTGCCGATTCCGTAGATCAGCGTCGACGGATCATCGAAATCGGCAAGGGTCACATAGGGAAACTCAGCGGGCGCGTTCATCGATCAGGCGCCCCGCCGCGTCAAAGACCGAGACCACCAGCGGCATCTGCCCCAGGGCGTGTGTCGCGCAGCTCAGGCATGGATCGTAGGCGCGAATACCCACCTCGATGGCATTCATCATGCCCTCGGTGATTTCGCCATGTCCGCCCAGGTAGTCCTCGGCGACGCTGCGCACCGTGCGATTCATGACCTGGTTGTTCTGGGTGGTGGCGACGACCAGGTTGGCGAACGTGATATTGCCGCGCTCATCGGCACGATAATGGTGAAGCAAGGTACCGCGTGGCGCTTCGACCACGCCGACGCCTTCACCTGTCCACGCATTGGGGGGCGGTGTCAACACCAGCTGATCCTTCTGCAGGTCCGGGTCATGCAGCAGTTCTTTGACCACCTCCGCGGCGTGGAGGATCTCGATGGCCCGTGCCCAGTTAGTATGCAGCGTCATGTTGTTCGTCCGCCCCTTCGTGTAGGCGTGGAACCGTTCCAGCGCCTCCTGCGCGAGCGGTGTCGGGAGCGACTTCGTCACGTTCATGCGGCCAAGCGGCCCCACGCGCACCGATCCCTGCTCTCTCCCAAGCTCCTTGAGGTAGGGGAACTTCATGTAGCTCCATTCCTCCACCGCTTCGGAGAAATGATCCAGATAGTCGTGATAGTCGAATTCACGGACGATGTGCTTGTCGTCGTCGATGATCCTCAGCCTGCCGTGGTAGTAGTCCACGTTGTCGTCGTCGCCGACCAGGCACATGCTGAGCGCGGGCACGTCCGCGAAACTATCGACCTGCGCCCGGTGTTTCTGATGGAAGTCGTAGAACAGGCGCAGGCCATCCTGCGCGTAATCGATGACCTGATCCACCGACAGAAGGCCCTCCTCCCCGTTCAGGAAACGGTCGCGCTCGGCGATGCTCAGGTTGTTGTTGACGCCTCCCGGCACCGAATTGATGCCGTGCATCTTCTTGCCGAACACCGCCTTGATGACTTCCTGTCCCCATTTGCGCAACATCACGACGCGCTTCACCAAGTCGGGATTGGCCTCGATCAGGCCGAGCACGTTGCGCTGTGCGGGCGGCGCGTCCATGCCAAACAGCATCTCCGGCACGATCAGGTAGAAATAGGCGGTCGTATGGGACTGGAGCATCTGCGCGTAGTGGCCGAGCCGGCGCATTTTCTCCGCCGTCGGGGTGACATGGATGCCGGACTTCAAGCCGACGCCGACCATGTCATCCAGCGCCTTGGCCCCGCACAGATGGTGACTGACGAAACAGATGCCGCAGATGCGCTGCAGGAACATCGGCGCCTCCCAGAAGGGATGGCCCTGAACGAACTTTTCAAAGCCCCGGAACTCCACGACGTGCAGCTTTGCGTCGACGACCTTGTTGTCGTCATCCAGGTGCACCACCACCTTGCCGTGACCCTCGATGCGGGTCACCGGGTCGATAACCAGTTTTCTGCTCATAACAAACCCTCCGTTAATCAATCGTAGCGATTGATCGAGCTCGGCAAATCGAATGGCCGTCCATTCACCAGATCGTCCAGCACCTTGAAGATGGCATCTCCATCCGGGGGACAACCCGGAATGAAATAATCCATCTTGACCACCTCATGACAAGGGTAGACCTTGGTGGTGATCCTCGGGATATCGGGATGGAATGGAACGACGGCCTTGGCGCCCGGGACGGCAGTCGCCGAGTTGACATAAGCCTCTGCCAGACAATCTTTCAGCTCGAAGACGTTGCGCATCGCCGGCACACCGCCCCACACCGCGCACGCCCCGACCGAAATCAGGATGTCGCAGTTCTCGCGAAAGTGCTCCAGCGTTTCGATGTTCTCCTCGCTCGAGACGCCACCTTCCACGAAGCCGATCGCACAGCGCTCCGGAATTCGTTTGATATCGGTCAGCGACGAGCGGAGGAGGGTGACTTTCTCCAACAGCGGCAGGAGCCGCTCGTCCATGTCGAGAAAGGACAAGGTACACCCCCAGCAGCCGCACAGACCGATCGTGGCCACCTTGATCTTGCCTTCACGGTTCGCGGCCAGCGCCGGATCCATCGGCGTCGCAGGCAATTCGTGCGACGCAATCTCGTCTTTGTGGGGGGCTCTCATTTGTCTTCTCCTTCCAGCGCGCGTGCGCGCACCGACTGGATTTCGTACTTGCGTCGTCCGATGGGATCGTCATAACCGACCCGTTTCTCGAGAATGGTGCCCACCGGGCAGATCGCAACCGCCTCTTTGACTTGCTCCGGCGGCATGGCGTTCGCCAGTTCGGCATCGATCTCGATGCGCGACTCGGGACCCCGATGGCTGATGCTGAAGATCTTCCGGCCGCTTGCCTTGTCGCGGATGAACTCGACACAGCGCTGACAGAAGATGCACCGATCCCGCTCGAGCCAGATCTTTTCGGACGCGTGGTCCACCACGCGGACCGGGAACCGGTACGGAAAGCGCGAGACCATCATGTCCACCTCGTAGCCGACCGCCTGCAACTGGCAACGGCCGCTCTTCTCGCAACTCGGGCAGTTGTGGTTGCCTTCCGCGAACAGGAATTCGACCAGCGCCTTGCGCATGTCGACCAATTCGGGGTCGTTGACCTCGACATTCAGGCCCTTCGAGACCCGCACCGTACATGCCGCGGCGACATTGCCATTCACCTTGACCGAACACACCCGGCAGGTGCCGAGGCAGGGCTTGTCCTTGAGGTAGCACAGCGTCGGGATGTAAACGCCGTTCTCTGCGGCAACATCCACCAGCGTTCGTCCTTCCTCGGTCGTGAGCGTCTTGCCGTCGATCGTAATTTGAATGCTCATCTTGTCACCTCTTCCAGATCCTTCAGCGCCTTCTCATACCCGCCCAAGGCGGTATCGAGATCGAACGATGGCAGCAGCGGGCCCTCGTGCCTCACCAGCTTGTTCTGATAGATCTCGGGGAATTTCTCCAGCGTCGTCAGGATGGGCTTGGGCGATGTGGCCCCAAGGCCACATCGACTGGTCCTCCGCACCAGCGCTCCCCAACTGACCATATCGTCCAGATCCTTCTGGCAGGCCTTGCCCGCGATGACCCATTCGACCTTCCGGTGCAGATCAACGTTGCCGGCGCGACATGGCACACAAATGCCGCAGGACTCTTCGACGAAGAACTGCATGTGGTCACGCACGATTTCCAGCAGGTCGCGCTTGCAGTTGAAAATGGTGAAGGCGCCATTGCACGAAAGATCTTCGTACGCGAGCTTGCGCTCACCGTCCTTTGCCACCGACACGCATTCACCGGAAGGACCGCTGATCTGGACGGCCCGCGCGTCCCGCGCTCCGACCATCGCCAGCACTTCGT
Source organism: Cupriavidus necator (assembly GCF_016127575.1). NCBI lineage: Bacteria > Pseudomonadati > Pseudomonadota > Betaproteobacteria > Burkholderiales > Burkholderiaceae > Cupriavidus > Cupriavidus necator. Next base: position 110,819 of record NZ_CP066020.1, on the reverse strand, counting down.
TGAGGGTGACCCCCCATTCCACCTCGTAGATGCCAGGCTTGCTGCAATCGCCAGCCACGCTCAGCAGCCGGGTGCCGGCCGAGTCTGGCGTTCCCATCGCCCGGAACCAGTCCGCGCCTTCCTCCATGATCCGCGACACGGCGGCAAAGGTCTCAACGTTGTTGACGCTGGTGGGCTTGCCCAGATACCCTTGCTGCACCGGGAACGGAGGTTTCACCCGTGGCGTGCCCCGTTTCCCCTCGCAGGACTCGATGAGCGCCGATTCGTCGCCGCAGATATAAGCGCCGGCCCCCATCTGAATACGGATATCGAAATCAAAGCCCGCCCGGCCACCGATAGCGCGCCCCAGCAACCCGTCCTCCCGAAGTTCCTGAAGCTGTCGCTCCAGATAATCCTTGAGGTAGAAGTATTCCCCCCGCAGATAGACGATACCCTTGCGGCAGCCGATCGCATACGCGGCGATAACCATTCCGACGAAAACCTTCTTGGGAGCGCGTGTCAGGAGGACCCTATCCTTGAACGTGCCGGGCTCACCTTCGTCGGCGTTGCAGATTACATACTTCTGCTCGCTTTCGGCATCCCGACACAGCCGCCACTTCAGCCCGGTCGAGAACCCTGCGCCGCCACGTCCGCGCAGCCTGGAGTCGACGATGGTCTCAATCACTTGTTCGGGCTTGAGCAGCAGGCATTGGTCGAGCAAAGATCTCAAATCCGTCCGGCCACGGAAGAACACCGGCCCCTTGGTGCGGACATTGGACTCGACCATGGCATCGACATAGGCGATGTCCTGACTGGGCAAACCGGCCGGGTTCGCGATCTCGGCCGGCGATCGTCCTTGTTTCAACTGCGCGATGATGTCCGTGATCTTTCCGGGTCGCAGGCGGGTGAATACCACCTTATCGATCAGCATCGCCGGTTCCTGATCGCTGAGTCCGATACAGGGGGTGTCGAACAGGCCAAACATCCCATTCGGGTCGGTTTCGCCGAAGCGAATCCCAGTCTCGCGTTCGAGCGCCTCACGCACCGCCTGATAGCCGTTGATCTTGGCAATCACGGAATTGCACAAGTAAATCCGATACTTGCCCGACGGCTTGTCAAGGAAAAAGTGGTAGAACGACGCCGTTTCGCGAATGTCCAGCGGGGACAGCTTCAACCCAGCCCCCAGTTGCGGCAGTACCGCATCGGGAATGTGCCCATACTCATGCTGAACATCCCAAAGTATGTCGATCAGCCGTGTACGGTCTGAGCGGTAGCGCTCGAGTATTGTCGTGATACGACTATCCATGTTGTCTCCTCCTTACTAATGTTCGCCCCTTGCTTGGTGCGTCACTTCGATGCGCAGGTGGAACGCAGGATGTGCGCCAATTTCGCAGGGCCTAAGGGAAACCACCAGGAGGCCCGGCTAAGTGCTTGTCGAGAAAGGAAATTCTTGACGTCGCTCAAGCCGTTTCCAGAACGGCCATCCGGCGGGTGGCAGCGGCATTGCCATTGGGTCGGCCGATGTGGCAAGGCTGCTTCCGCTTGGCGGGCAAGTCTGTGCAAGCTTGTGCCAGCGCCTCTCATTGGGTGCGCGGCCGATTTGGTAAGTAGACCCGGGGAATCGCACCCCGAGCACCGGGTGACCGGAGGCAGTCACCCGCCTCCGGTTCCCACAGAACGTAGCGTGCGGATTTCCCGCAGGAGAGGGTTTTTTTGGTTGGCGATCGCGGCTACGAACCTATGAGCAGGACCCGATGAGGTCTGGCCGCCGATCTCGGCGCCCAGGTGTTTCGGATCGGCGGCGATCGTGCGCAGGGTTTCGGCGCTGGTGCGGAACAGGATGTCATAGAGATTCTTGTTTTGATAGGCGAGCGCCGCGATGGGGTCGGGCACCGTGAAGACCACATGGAAATACTCGACCTCGGGCAGCAGCTCAGCCTGCCGGTGTTCGAGCCATTGCGCGCGGGCGAGCGACTGGCACTTCGGGCAGGCGCGATGCCGGCAGGTAATGGGTTGCTCTCCATTACCTGCCGCAACCGGCATTGCCCCAAGTGCCAAGCCAGCGCGGCACGTCGCTGGCTCGAAGCGCGCAGTGACGATCTGCTGCCCGTGGAGTACTACCACGTCGTGTTCACGCTGCCCGCGCCCATCAGCGCCATCGCGTGGTACAACAAGGCGGTGATCTACGGCCTGTTGTTTGATGTCGCCGCCGACACCCTGCGCACCATCGCCGCCGACCCGAAGCACCTCGGCGCGCAGATTGGCGCCACCCTGGTGCTGCACACCTGGGGATCGGCACTCACGCATCATCCGCACGTGCACGGCATCGTCCCCGGCGGCGGCCTGTCACTGGACGGCGAACGGTGGGTGGCTTGCCGCCCCGGCTTCTTCCTGCCGGTGCGCGTGCTCTCCCGCCTGTTCCGACGCCGCTTCCTCGAGGCCCTCCAGGCCGCGCATGGTCGGGGGCAATTGCGGTTCTTCGGTGACTACGCCACGCTCGCCGATCCAGCCGCCTTCGCGCAGTGGATCGCGCCGCTTCGCGAATGGGTGGTCTATGCCACGCGACCTTCGCCGGGCCCGAGGCGGTACTGGCCTACCTGTCGCGCTATACCCACCGCGTGGCGATCTCCAACCAGCGCCTGCTCGCCCTGGACGAGCGTGGCGTGACCTTCCGCTGGAAGGACTACCGGGCCAAAGGGCGCACCCGCTACAAGACCATGACGCTGGATGTCGGTGATCTAGCCCCCGAAGAGTGGAGTTCTTAGCCCTGTGTTCAAATACGAGCAAGGAGCTAAGACATGTCAGGCAAGCAAACGCGAGCGAAATACACACAGGAATACAAATTGGAGGCGGTTCGCCAAGTGAGGGCCGGCCAATCGATTGCGGTCACGGCCAAGGTTCTCGGCATTCCCAAGGGTAGCCTTGGGGCTTGGATGCGTCAGAGTGAAAAGGGAGAACTGGCGGCAGGGACGATTGGCAAGCCGGTGACCGTCACGCCTGAGCAGATGGAACCTCGCTCGCAACACCCAGCAGAGCTACCGCGACACGCTGTGCCAACTGATCCCTTTCGTTTCAGGTCAAGCCCACAAACCGGTCGACCGGCTGGCAATGACAGATATGTCGGCCGAGATCGTCCGGGACTTCCTCTCAGATATCGAAGTCCGTCGCGGATGCAGCGTCGCGACGCGGAATCAGCGTCTGGCTGCTATCCATGCTTTGGCTCGATTCGTTGGCGAGCACAGCCCGGAACATATCCAATGGTGCACCCAGTTGCGCTGCATCCCGTACAAGAAGACTACAAGAGCGGTGGTGCCCTATCTCGACAAGGCTGAAATGGATGCGCTCCTTGCTTGCCCAGATCGACGTACATCTCAAGGTCGACGTGACTACGCCCTGCTGCTGTTTCTCTACAATGCCGGTGTGCGGGCGGACGAGGCAGCCCACCTGACCATCGGCAACGTCGATGCGATCTCCAGCAGCGTGAGCGTTCTCGGCAAGATAAGAAACAGCGCCAGTGTCCGCTATGGCCCGACACCGTGCAAGAGTTGTGCAACCTCGCTGGCCAACGACCACCGCAGGAACGGGTATTCCTCAATCGCTGTGGGCAACCCCTGACGCGTTTCGGTATTCACGCGGTCGTAGAGCGCTACGCTGTCAAGGCGCGAGCCAATATGCCCTCGCTCGCATCCAAGCGCGTCAGCCCGCACAGCATTAGACATTCAACAGCGACCCACCTGCTTCGATCCGGCGTCGATATCAACACAGTACGGGCGTGGCTTGGTCATGTCTCTATCGATACGACCAACGTTTACGCCGAAATTGATTTGGAGATGAAGGCTAACGCCCTGGCGCGGCTTACTATCGCTAGCGATCGAGAGGCGATTAGGCGGTGGGCCAAAGATCCCGCGTTGATGGCGTTTCTCCGGTCCTTGTAGCAGGCTTTTTATGTGGCGTTCGGCCGGCCGGATCCCGTCAGGATCGCGGCACGGGCGCCGCAAGACCACATTTGAGCCAACACCACATATCGCACTACGCTCTTCAGCAGTTGATTCACAGCACCGCGATAGCTTGCAACGCCCGATAGGGAAGATGCAGCTTTGGTCGCATTAATGGGAACCGCTTCTTGATTTCCTGGAATGCCTCCCAGGTGACGCCGCCTGAACGACTCCGGCTACTCAGCATTTTGCGCCAGTAACGCTCCACCGCTCTATGTACCTTCTGCAACGCCCGGAAGTTCCCCACAATGCCATAGTACGCGTAGGCCGCGTAATACCCGATTGAGCTTGTCAGCTTGCTCTCGAATCGATAAATGCCTCACTTGCCGCATCAGGTCACCGGCTTCGTACGGAGATTGAGGTCACACTGCGGCGCCAGCGCGACAGCCAGGAGTATGTGGACACCTTGCGGTCGTGCCTGGACGAAGTGGGACGCCTGACCCTGCTGGTGGAGGACCTGCTGATGCTGGCCAGACTCGACGCGGGCCAGGAGCATCCCAGCGGGCAGACTGTCGCGCTCAACGCCGTGGTCCAGGAGACGCTGCGCCGTGTGGAACCCAGTGCCCGCGAGCGGCAGATAACGCTCGTCGTCAATGCAACATCGCCCGTTGACGGAAAAGTCGCACGAGGGCCGGTCAGCCTGGTGCTGGCCAATCTTCTGGACAACGCGCTAAAGTTCTCGCCGCCGGGCGGCAAGATCATAGTCGACTGTGCCACCGACCAGTTGGATGCCGTCCTCAGCGTGGCGGACGAGGGCCCCGGCATACTGGAAAGCGAGCTGCCCTATCTGTTTGACCGGTTCTACCGGGGCGCCGGCGCGCGGGCCGGGACAGCGGAGGGCGTGGGGCTGGGCCTGGCTCTTTCACAAGAGGTCATACGCGCCTATGGTGGCCACATCGAGGCCGGCAACGTGCCCGGCAGTGGCGCGGTGTTCTCGCTGAGGGTGCCACTGGCCGCATAGCCAGCACCGCTTCGCCCCGCGTCGTTCAGCGGCTCATCAGCGGCTTGCCAAACACGCTGCATACGCCGGCACGAAGGCCGGCGCAGGTCCTTCGCGCTTGGGCACTACTCTTCCTGGAACGCTTCCTCGCGCTTGGCCTTGATCGATGGCAGGGCAACGATGCCAACCAGCAGCGCGGCGGCAATCAGCAGGCTGAGCGACAGCGGACCGGTCACGAACACAGTGAACGTCCCGCGCGACAGCAACAGCGTCCGGCGGAAGTTCTCCTCCATCATCGGTCCCAGCACAAAGCCCAGCAGCAGTGGTGCCGGCTCGCACTGGAGCTTGATGAACAGGTAGCCGATCACACCGAAGCCAGCCGCGGTGAAGACGTCGAAGGTCTGGTTGTTGACCGAGAAGACGCCGATGCAGCAGAACACCAGGATGGCCGGGTACAGGTAGCGGTAAGGCACTTGCAGCAGCTTCACCCAGATCCCGATCAGCGGCAGGTTCAGGATGATCAGCATCAGGTTGCCGATCCACATCGAGGCGATCAGGCCCCAGAATAGCGCGGGGTTGCTGGTCATCACCTGCGGGCCGGGCTGGATGTTGTGGATGGCCATCGCGCCCACCATCAGCGCCATCACGGCGTTGGGCGGAATGCCCAGCGTCAGCAGCGGGATAAAGGAGGTCTGCGCCGCGGCGTTATTGGCCGACTCCGGACCTGCCACGCCTTCGATGGCGCCCTTGCCGAACTCTTGCGAGTACTTCGAGGTCTTCTTTTCCAGCGAGTAAGCTGCGAACGAAGCCAGCGCCGCACCGCCGCCGGGCAGGATGCCCAGAATGGAGCCTAGCGCGGTACCGCGCAGCGGCGGGTGCCATGCGCCTGAAGTCCGCCTTGGAGGGCCATAGATTGGTGACGTGATCGGTAAAGGTCTCGCGGTGTTCTTTCTGTTCGAGGTTGGCGATGATCTCGGCAAAGCCGAACATGCCCATGGCCAGCGCGACGAAGTCGATGCCATCGGTCAGTTCAGGGACATCAAAGGAGAAACGCGCGGCGCCCGAGTTCACGTCGGTGCCGACCAGGCCCAGCAGAAGCCCCAGCACGATCATTGCCACCGCCTCCGGGAGCGAACCGGAGGCCAGCACTACGGCGCCGATCAGGCCCAGGCACATCAGCGAGAAGTACTCGGCGGGGCCGAACTTGAACGCCAGTTCCGACAGCGGCGTGGCAAACGCTGCCAGGATCAGTGTAGACACGCAGCCGGCGAAGAAGGAGCCGATGCCGGCGGTGGCCAGCGCCACCCCCGCTCGTCCCCGCCGCGCCATCTGGTAGCCATCGATGGTGGTCACCACCGATGACGACTCGCCCGGCAGGTTGACCAGGATGGCGGTAGTGGAGCCGCCATATTGCGCGCCGTAGTAGATACCGGCCAGCATGATCAGCGCGGCCACCGGCGGCAGCGTGTAGGTCACCGGCAGCAGCATGGCGATGGTGGCCAGCGGACCGATGCCCGGCAGCACGCGTACCGAGCACGCAGCCGAGGAAGCAGTTGGCCAGGTTCTGCAGCGTTAGCGCCGTGGAGAATCCAAGGGCCAGGTGTTCGAATAGTTCCATTTTTTGGCCGACTCCTTAACCAGTAATGAAAGCCGGCCACAGTCCAACCCGACCAGGATGAACATCAGGCCGGAGGCTAATCCTTTGGGCTGCGTAGGCGCAAAACGATACTCCTCAAAGTACTTGAAATGCGGCACTGCGCGCAGCCTCAGGCGCAGGGTGTTCCTGGCATGCAGACGCATGCTGGCAGGGATGGGTCGAACCGTAGTGAGCCGATCTTTCAGCCAGCTTTCAATCGTCATGACTCTGGGGTATGTCCCGATATGCTCGCTAGCGCAGGTAGGCAAGGCATCACCTCATGATGCTTCACACGGAAGCGCGTGAGCGCCGCGACGGCGTGGCGCGCTACACCATGAACCTGGCATTTCTGACAGATGGATCACTCCATTTGTACAGTCACGACCCGGTACGTGCCGCCCAGCGATGCCCTGGTCACGCCGGAAACGAGTCCTCAGGCGGCGCGATACGCCCTGCGCAGGCGGTACGAAGCCAGAGATACCAGTCATCCATTCCCGCGCCGGACAGCGCCGACACCTGTAGGATCGCGATGTCCGGATTGACCTGGCGCGCACAGGCGAGGCAGCGTGCCACGTCGAAGCTCACGTACGGCAGCAGGTCCGTCTTGGTCATCAGCATCAGGCTGCTGGCACGGAACATGTGTGGATACTTAAGCGGCTTGTCTTCGCCTTCGGTCACGGAGAGGATCACCACCTTGGCCTGCTCCCCAAGGTCGAACAGGGCCGGACAGATAAGGTTGCCCACATTCTCGATCATGACAACTGAATGCGGCGGCGGATCGAGAGCGGTCAGCGCGCGCGAGATCATGTCTGCATCCAGGTGGCAGCCCGTGCCGGTATTGACCTGGATCGCACGGCAGCCGGCCGCGCGGATGCGCTGCGCGTCGTTCAGCGTGGCCTGATCCCCTTCGATCACCGTCAACTCCAGCGTCGGGCCCAGGTCGCGGATGGTGCGTTCCAGCAGCGTGGTCTTGCCGGCCCCTGGCGAACTGACGAGGTTCAGCGCAACAATGGAGCGCCCCGCCAGCCAGCCGCGATTGCGCTGCGCGATCCACTGGTTCTTGGCGAGGATGTCCTGCTCGATGACGACGGAGGTGCCGTGGATGTGAGCATGTTCGTGAGCATGTTCGTGGGCGTGTTCGTGGGAATGAGCGTGCGCATGCTCGAGCGGATGGTCGTGGTAATGCATGGCACGCCGATGCATGGGCGCATGCAGGAGGGCACCCGCGTGGCCGGCATGATCGTCGGCGGGATGCTTGCGCAACACCATGCCGCCGGCCTCCTGCGCGGGCCCGGGTGACATGGCATCCGGATACGGATGCGCATGCACCACGTCCTGTCCCGCGCCGGCTGTTGGCGCCGGTTCACCTTCTGCTGCCGGGCCCGAGACCACTGCGCCCGTCGTATCGCCGCAACCGCAAGTCGTGCACATCACGCCACCTCCATGCGCCGGATCTTCAACTGCTGCCCGGAGATCAACTCCAGGTTCTCGCTGCCGCACGCGCACTGCCCGAACGGCACCGCGATCTCCAACTCGGCGCCGCAGGCCAAGCAGCGCGCCACGCCGGGAGTCTCCACGATCTCCAGCTCCGCGCCTTCCACCGCCGTATCCTTCGCACACACGTCGAAGCAGAACCGGATAGCATCCGGCATCACCGCACATAGCCGGCCGATCTCGAGCTGCACCCAGAGCACGCGCGCGCCCCGCGCCTGCTCGGCACAGATCTCGACCACGCTGTTCGCGATACTTAGTTCGTGCATGTCGGCCTTCGCTTGCTGTCCACCGGGTGCGGCCACTCAGCAGATCCGCGGCAGCTGCTCGCCCACCAGCATGTCCACAACCCGCTGCCCGCCAAAGCCGGTGTGCAGAACCACCAGCCCCGCCGGCCCCGGCTCCACTTCGCCGATGGCCGCCGCCTGCCTGCCATCAGGATGCGCGCGCATGGCCGCCAGCACGCGCGCGGCATCCTCCGGCGGCACTATGGCCACCAGGATGCCTTCGTTGGCCAGGTACAGCGGATCCAGCCCGAGGATCTCGCACGCTCCCTTGACAGCCTCGCGCAGCGGCACGTCCACCTCGCGGATGCGGATGGCCACGCCGGAGGCCTGCGCGAACTCGTTGAGCACTGTCGCCACGCCGCCGCGCGTGGCGTCGCGCAAGCAGTGGATATCGGGGCAGGCGTCGAGCATCGCGGCGACCAGCCCGTTGAGCGGGCGGCAGTCGCTTTGCAGGTCGGCCTCAAGTGCGAGTTGCTGGCGGGCCACCAGGATCGCCGCGCCATGGTCGCCAAGATAGCCATTGACGAGAACCACGTCTCCCGCACGCGCATGGCGCGCGGAGATCGATAGCCCCGCGCGCACCACGCCGATCCCGGCCGTATTGATAAACAGCTTGTCCGCGCTGCCGCGCTCGACCACCTTGGTGTCGCCCGTGACGATCGCGACGCCGGCTGCCCGCGCGACGCGCTGCATGCTGGCCGCGACCCGGCGCAAGGTGTCGACCGGCAAGCCTTCCTCCAGCACCACGCCGCACGACAGGAACAGCGGCGTCGCGCCGCACACCGCGAGGTCGTTCACGGTTCCCGCCGCGGCAAGCGTACCGATGTCGCCGCCGGGAAAGAACAGCGGATCTACCACGTAGCTGTCGGTGGTAAAGGCCAGCCGGTCGCCGTGGGCTGCCAGGCTGACCAGCGGGAACACAGCCTGGTCCTCTAGCGCGGCCAGCGCGGGATTGTCGAAGGTGCTCACGAACACGTCTTCGATCAGGTCTCGCATCGCTCGGCCGCCGCTTCCGTGGGTCAGGTTGATGGTCGTGTCCCGCACGCGCGCCGCGCGTGCCGGCGGGACCGGAACACGGTCATTCATGGCCGGCTCCGGCTGCGGCCCGCTCGTTGGCAACCGCATCCCTGGTTGCCGTTTGCCCGGCCGCTCGCGCGCCATGTCGCCCGAGCCGGGAGGTGTCGATGCGGCAGTAATGGTAGTACGCCGCGCAGGCGCCCTCGCTCGAGACCATCAGCGACCCCAGCGGCGACTCCGGCGTGCAGGCGGTGCCGAACACCTTGCATTGATGGGGCTTGATCACGCCCTTGAGCACCTCGCCGCACTGGCAGGCCTTGGGGTCGGCGATCTTGACGTCGGGCACGGTGAACTTGCGCTCGGCGTCGAACGCGGAGAATGCCTCGCGCATCCGCACACCCGAGAAGTCGATCGAGCCCAGTCCGCGCCATTCGAAGAACTCGCGCAGCTCGAACACTTCCTGAATCGCCGCCAGCGCCTGCGCATTGCCCGCTGCCGGCACGATCCGTCCGTACTGGTTCTCCACTTCGCAGCGGCCCTGCGCGATCTGCCTGAGGACCATCCACATCGACTGCAGCACGTCCAGCGGCTCGAAGCCCGCCACGGTGATCGGCTTGCGGTAGTGCCGGGCGATAAACTCGTACGGTTGCGTGCCGATCACCATGCTGACATGGCCCGGACCGAGGAAGCCGTCGATCTGCAGGTCAGGTGAATCGAGAATGGCCTTGATGGTCGGGATGATCGTGATGTGGTTGCAGAACAGCGAGAAGTTGCGCACGCCCTCGGCCCGCGCGCGCAGAACGGTCATGGCGGTGCTCGGCATGGTGGTCTCGAAGCCCAGGCCGAAGAAGATCACTTCGCGGTCCGGATGGTTGCGCGCGAGCGCCAGCGCGTCGATCGGCGAGTAGACCATCCGCACATCGGCGCCATCCGCCTTGGCCTTGAGCAGGCTTTTGCGGGAGCCGGGCACGCGCATGGCGTCGCCGAACGTTGTGAATATCACTTCGGGGCGCTCGGCCAGCGCCACGCAGTCGTCGACGCGCCCCATCGGCAGCACGCATACCGGGCACCCCGGGCCATGCACGAACTCCACCTCGTCGGGCAAGAGTTGCTGGATGCCGTAGCGGAAAATCGTATGCGTATGGCCGCCGCACACCTCCATGATCTGCAGCGGGCGCCGCCTGGCGCGGCCCATGCCTGCCACCAGATCACGGATTTCCCGCGCCAGCGCCTGCGCCTTGGCGGGATCGCGGAATTCGTCGACGTACTTCATCGCGCGCCTCCTGCGGCCAGCCCGCCGCGGTCCTCGGCGAGCAACGTGTGCACCAGATCCCACAGGATGTGGTAGATCGCAACATGGGTTTCCTGCACCCGGTGAATGCTGTCGCTGTCCACCACCAGGCAGTGATCGAGGTCCGCGCTCGCCGCCATGCGGCCGCCGTCGTGACCAGACAGGCCGATGGTCGCCAGACCCATCTCCTTGCCCTTGGCGAAGGCCGCGAGCAGATTTTCCGAGTTGCCGCTGGTCGAGACACCGATCAGCGCGTCGCCGCGCCTCGCCTGCGCCACCAGCTGGCGCACGAAGACGTGGGCGAAGCCCACGTCGTTCCCAACTGCGGTCATCATCGCCGTATCCGCGACGAGGTTGACGGCCGCGAGCGCCGGCCGACCCGCCGTGACGGGATGCAGGAACTCCACCGCGATATGCGCCGCGTCGCAGCTCGACCCGCCGTTGCCCATGGCAAACAGCCGGCCGCCGTTGCGGTAGGTCAAGGCAATTGCCTGGGCCACCGCCACCACCACGGGCCCGTTCTGCTCGAAGAAGCGGCGCTTGGCGTCAATGCTGTCGCTGGCCTTCTGCTGCACGGAAGCGAGTAAGGCTGCGTCAAGCCTGGCGCCGTCCTGCCGCTCCCCGTGCAGGAATGGATACAGCCCTTGCAGTGGTGTTTCCCCGGGCATGCCGCGTCTCCTTGCTACGTGATTCCTGCCGTCCCAGCCTTGCTCCCGCCCTGTTCTCCTGCCCCCGCCCGCTATGGCGGGGCCGGCGACCCCGCGCGCATCTCGTCGAACTCGGCCTGCGCAATCCCGAGCTCATGCAGCAGCGCCAGCGTGCGCGCCGCCTCCGCCTCGTCCAGGCGGCTCATGGCAAAGCCCACGTGGACCAGCACCCATTCACCCACACAAGCCTCGGCCTTGTGGTCGTCGTCCACGATGAAGGCGATATTGATCAGGCGCCGCACGCCGCCGACCTCGACCATCGCCAAGGCATTGGCGGCGTCGCGCACTTCCAGGATCTGTCCGGGGATACCTAGGCACATGTTGTACTCCGATAGCCCGCGTTTGCCTGGCCTGCAACGTCTGCGCCTCCCAGGGACCGCGCGGCGGCGATGGCCGCCTGCCCGAACGAGAGGCCGCCGTCATTGGCGGGTACCTGGCTGTGCGTCAGCACGCGGCGGCCTTGCGCGGAAAGCCGCGTGGCGACCTGTTCGAGCAGGATGCGGTTCTGGAACACACCGCCGGACAGGGCCACCGGCACCGCGCGGCACCCCGCGCCCGGGCAGTCCGCCAGGTACGCGACCATGCTCGCGATGGCGATCGCCAGCCCCTTGTGGAAGCGCGCGCTGATCAGCGGCGCCGGCGTAGCGCGCGCCAGGTCAGCCAGCAGGGCCACCCACATCGGGCCCGGCTCCAGGCAGGCCGGCGTGCCCGGCACGATGGCGAACGGATAGGCACGGCCATCGTCTTCCTCGCTCAGCGTGCGGCGATCGGCCAGCGCTTCGAACTCCATGGCGGCCTGCCCCTCGTAGCATGCCCGCTCGGGACAGACGCCAGCGGCCGCCGCCACCGCATCGAACAGCCGCCCGGCCGAGCTGGCCAGCGGGCTGTTGATGCTGCGCGTAAGCATGGCGTCCAGTACCTCGCGCGGGCGCGTTGCCAGGAAGCGTACAAGCGCCAGGCTGGCATGCCGGGCGATCAGGGTATCCCACCCGACCGCGGCGGCCAGATGTGCGTAGGTATTGCGCCACGGCTGGTGGATCGCGCGCTCACCGCCGGGCATCCCCACGGGCTTGAAGCAGGCCAGCCGCGTGAAGTCCCGGTAGTCCGCCAACAGGAATTCGCCACCCCATAGACTGCCATCGACACCGTACCCGATGCCATCCAGCGCCACGCCCAGTACGGGGCCGGCGGCCAGGGCCACGCGGTTCTCCGCCATGCACGCGGCGATATGCGCGTGATGATGCTGCACCTGCGCAACCGGCAGCTGCCCCTGCCGTGCCAGGTCGCGGCCGATCTTGCCGGACAGGTATTCGGGATGCATGTCCACCGCGACCAGATGCGGGCCATGCTCGAACAACGCCATGTATTGCGTCAGCGCGCGGCGGTAGTCGGCATGGGTCAGCGCGTCTTCCAGGTCGCCCATATGGTGGGACAAGATGGCCTCGCCCGCGCGCATCAGGCAGAACGTGTTCTTGAGCTCGCCGCCCATGGCCAGCACCGGCGCCGCGGCAGCGAAGCCCGGCGGCAACGGCAGCGGCGCGGGCGCATATCCGCGTGAGCGCCGCATCACCCGGGGCACGTCCAGCACGACGCGCGCGACTGAGTCATCCACGCGCCGGACCACGTCACGGTCATGCATCAGGAACGCATCGGCGATCGCGCCGAGGCGCATGCGCGCGTCGGCGTTCTCCGTGCACTGGGGCTCGTCGCTGGCGTTGCCGCTGGTCAGCACGATCGGGCGGTCGGCCATCGCCATCAGCAGCCAGTGCAGCGGTGTGCCCGGCAGCATGAACCCCAGCGCGGCGATGCCGGGCGCGACGTCGGGCGCCAGGGGCGCACCCTGCCGGTCGCTGCGCGTCTGGACGATCACGATGGGTGCCGCCGGGCTTTGCAGCAACCCACATTCGGCCGCGGTCGGCTCGCTGTATTGGCGGATCACCGCCAGGTCGCGCGCCATCAGTGCGAACGGCTTGCGCTCGCGCCGCTTGCGCTGGCGCAGGCGCGCCACCGCCACGGGGTTGCAGGCATCGCAGGCCAACTGGAACCCGCCGATGCCCTTGATGGCGACGATCCCGCCGTCGCGCAGGAGCGCCCACGCCGCGCGGATCGCGTCGTCTGGGCCGGCGGCCAGCGGCCCGCCTGTGTGCTCGAGCCACACGTGGGGTCCGCAGGCCGCGCAGGCCAGCGGCTGCGCGTGGAAGCGGCGGTCGGCCGGGTCTTCATACTCGGCAAGGCACGCCGGGCACATCGGGAACGCGGCCATGGCCGTGTTGGCGCGGTCGTAGGGAATCGCGCGCACGATCGACAGGCGCGGGCCGCAATGCGTGCAGTTGGCAAACGGATAGCGATAGCGCCGGTTCAGCGGGTCGCCGATATCGGCGATGCAGGCACTACAGACCACGGCGTCCGGTACCACGCCGGTCCGCACCGGCCCGCCCACGCTGGCAACAATGCGAAAGCCACCCAGGTCCGCGCCCTCGGCATCCTGCGCCAGGACGCGGCGCTCGATGGCGTCGATGCGCGCGAGGGGCGGGCACTCGTCCCGCAGCCGCGCAATGAAGCGGTCCAGCGCCACGGCGTCGCCCCAGGCGCGGATCTGCACGCCATCGCTGTCGTTGCGCACGGAGCCGGACAGCCCGCAATCGTGTGCGAGCCGCCATACGGTGGGCCGGAACCCGACCCCCTGCACCATGCCGCGCACGCGGATCTCCTCGCCGCGTGGCCGTACCGCGGCGGACCGGTCCCGGACTGGCAGTGCACAGGCTTGCATGGCGTGCCTTTGGTCTGCGCGATGCGCAGCTACATGCTGCGTATCCGGATATAACGCCGGATGTCCTTTATATTGGCCAACAGCGCGACCACCAGCGCCGGCAGGACCAGGTACTTGAGAAAGCCTTTCATGATGCCTCCTGCACAAGGAACACGACCACCGCGCCTACGCCGGCCGTCCATACAATTGCTCGGCCTTGCGCCCGACCATTGCCTCGACCATTGCAACGGCGCGGTCCACCGCTGCCGCCACCGGCTCGCTCAGGCCGAGCCGGCCCTCTTCGCCCTCGCCGAGCCCGAAGTCGGCGGGCTCGCAGCCGATCACCACAACGTCCGCGCAAGTGCCGCCCATCATCCGCAGCGCCCGCAGCACGAGGGCCGGATTCATCTCATGCGGCGACATCAGCACAGGTGACGCGTACGGATCGCCAGCGCCGTCGCCGTCCTGCGCGTCCATCGGCAACTCGATCACATAGAGGCTGCCGGGCGCCCCGCCGCGTTGCGTGGCATCGACCAGGATGGCGGCGTCCACCCCGTCGAGCAACGCGTAGCACAGGTCGATGCCGCGGATGCCGAAGTCGGCCACCACTACGCCTTCGGGAAACGGCGGCAAGGCATGCGCGGCCTGGCGGGCGCCGAGGCGCTGCACCACTTCGACCCCAAAGCCGTCGTCGCCGAGGAATACATTGCCGATGCCCGCGACCAGGATGCCGCTCATGCCTGTGCCTCCGCACCGCCCAGCGGCTCTATCTCGTCCGGGCGGAAGAAGAAGCGATGTCCCGGCATGCGCGCGAGCCCAAAGTCCTTGCCGGGGTCACAGTCGACGGTCACGGCCACGTGCACGCGATCTTCGAGATCGCGCTCGATGGATTCGATGGTGGCCAACTGGCCGTTCAGGGCCATGTCGAAGATGTCCGCACGCGAGCGCGGCCGGAGCCGAACGTGGTCGCCCACCCGAATCTCCATGCCACCGACCCGCAGGCAGGCCAGGCGCGGGCCTGCATCAAGGCCAGCCCATGGCGAAGAAGGCGTGCCGGATTCGTTCAGCGCGCCGGGATCGCCGGACAGGTCCGGCACCTCGGTCAATTCCGCGCCCCCGCGGATGTGGCGCATGGCGCCGTGCAGCTTCTGCAACTGCTGCGTCCCGAGCTGCTCGGTGCGCGCCAGCAGCGCGCGCGCGCGCTCGTCGGTGGCGGCCATCTCGCGCTTCTCGTCGTCGGTCATGGCGAGGATGCGCAGCGTCAGGATTTCGTCGATCTCGGTGGCGTCGAACAGGTCGCCGGCACTCTCGGGCGCGATCTGCGGGAAATCGTAGAGGATGATCGGCGACGCCAGCATCGTGCGATGCCCGCCCTCGCCCTCTTCCCCGTCCTGACCGACCAGCACGGGCCATGTGCCGATGTTGCGGCACGCTGCCGACGCCTCGGCGAGCGCGCGAGGCGGATCCATCGACGACAGGAACCAGCCTTGCTCCAGGGACAGTACCATGTGGCACGATACCAGCGCATACACCGACGCGGCGTCCCGCGTGAGCGCCCCTGCGTCCGCCAGCGGCGTCAGGTTGACGATGCGGGCGGTGAGCCTGCACACGCGGTCATCGACCCGCTCGGCGCCCACCCCCACATGGCCGACGAGCGCGGCATGCGTGCGGCGCAGCGCGCCGCGTGCCACGCCTTCGCGATCGGCCAGCAACTCGATCTCGGCGCTCCCGGCAAAGGCGAACGGTTCGATCCGAGACGCATCCAGCAGCTCGCCCAGCCGCATGGACGGCAGCGCAAGCCGCCGCTCGACGGCTTCCTGCCACGGATGAAAGCGGCGATCGTCGACGTCCAGCACCGGCACCACCCGCCACGGAGTTGTGTTTCCGGTGCCGCCTTCCGAGAGGTCCTCCGACGCGGCCAGCACGGTCCGGTCGGCGACCTGCAGGAACCCGGGTGCCACCGTGACACGTGCATCGGCGTCGCCGCACAGCAGGCATTCGGTCTGCGTCATCCAGGGATCGCTGCCCGACGCCACCGAATACGCGCGCGGATAGACGCCGCCGAACGTCCAGCGCTGGCGGTTCTTGACCGCCGACGCCCGGTAGGGATACAGCATGTAGCCCTCGTAGAGCACCGCCTGGATCACGCTGTCGACCTGGTTCACGATGCCTTCTCCTCGGCGCCGTCGAGCAGCGCGTCCAGCGCCCGCTCCCAGGTCGCCAGGCCCTGCTGCGCCTTGTAGCGGCCGAGCCGGTCGAAGACTTCGCGCTGCAGGCACAGCCAGGCGCCGTTCGGGTAATAGCGCGCCATCATGTCGTGCCACACCGCCACCGGCAGCCGGAACGCGGCCTCTTTGTGCCAGGGCACGGGCGCCGCCTGCAGCGCGTCGTCCGCGTTGCGATAGAAGACGGTGCCGCTGAACTGCAGCATTAGCGGGATCTCGCCGTCCTGCAGCGCATGGCAGTACTTGGTCGCCGCGATGTTGAAGTCGAAGCTGCACGGCACGAGCAGGTCGATGACGCAGGTGCCCGAGAACGCTGGCACGATCACGGTTGCATGCGTCCACAGCATCGTGCGCAGGGTCTGCGTCCAGCGTTGCGGCACGCCGAACAGGTCTTGCAGGCCATCGTGCTCGGCGGGCGCATAGCGGCGCCGGGTCGCCTCGATCTGGATCTGGCATTGCAGCGTGATGCTGGCGATCTCCTCGCCGGCGGGCGCGTTCGCGATCTGCAGCTTGAACAGCAGCAGCGGCACGGCGGCGAACGGCGCCACCTCGGCCGCGCTGATGCTGAACGTTAGGTCAGGCATGGAGCAGGCCCTCCGGCACGCGGCCCGTTGCCTTGAGCGCGGCAACGAAGCCCCGGATCGCCTCCCACGCCGGCTTGCCCCCCGACAGGCCGCGCCAGCGCGCGCGGATCAGCCCGGTCAGCGCATAGCACTGGTCGATGGGCGCGAGGAAATAGTCCCTGGCGCCTTGCGCGCGATAGACGAGCAGCGCTTCCACGTCGGGACGCATGCGCGTGAGGTCGGGATTGTCGGCAACGAGGTCGTCCCAGGCCGCCAGGCCGAGCTGCGAGCGCGTGCCACCGGCCGGCCCCGGATAGAGCGCGACGACGTGCGCGGCCCCCGAGTCAACGAAGAAGAACGCCACGTCGATGGGGATCGCCAGCGCGTCCCACTGTGCGTCGCTCATCCGGAACCCATCCAGATAGCGGCCTGCTCGTGGCACCGGGCGATAGCGGGATCCCTGCTGGCTGCCGAACAGCAGCGCGCATGCCCGGCAGCAGCAGTGCAATTGGCGCCGCGTGGTGTCGAACAGATGGGCATGGTCCGCGACGATGGACGCGCCGCACAGCTCGCATTGCGCGTAGTCGGCCTTGCGCGTGAACTGGCGCAGGCGCGCCACCCAGCCGCCGCACCCCTGTACGCCGGTCCGCGCCTCGGGGAACGGTCCCGCGCTCATGGCTGGCCACCCCCGACCCGGCCTTGCCTGTCCGGGCCGCGCATCTCCCTGGCCGGGACAAAGCGCAGTTCGTGCACGTCGATGTCGGCCAATCCGGCGATCTCGACACGCACCACTTCCGGCGCCTGCTCGAAGATGGCCTGCTCGATCTCTTGCCGCAGCGACTCGGGCGACGCGTGCTTGCCTTGCAGCCGCCCTGACACCTGCACGCGCACGGCTTCCTCGGCGGCATCGCGCAGTTCGATCGTCACGCCCTGGGTGCCCAGCGCGGCCCGCATGTGCTCCACCGCGCGCGCCACGCGTGTGGGCAGGTCGTGCGGATGCAGGCCGTGCAGGTTGAGCAGTGCGCAGACTGCAGGGTCCCGTACCAGTGCTTCGACGACCGGATTGTCCTGGATGCCCGCCATGGAAACGATCTCCATCACCCGCGCGAGCCCGCCCGCATGCAGATCAAGCACCACCCGCAGCAGTTCCCTCGCGAGTGCGCTGGCCTGGTTGTCGTCCACGCTCTCCAGTGCCGCGATCATCGCCTCGATGCGCTGCTGCTGCGCCTGGACCGTGCGGGCACCGCTCATCAGTGCGCCCCCGCCATCACGCCGAAGGTCGGAGAATGCGACTGCTCGATGGTCTTGCCGTTGCCCACGTACATATGCACGCCACACGGCAGGCAAGGGTCGAAGCTGCGCACCGCGCGCATGATGTCGATACCCTTGAACTTCTCGGGCCCGTTCTCTTCGAAGATCGGCGTGTTCTGCACCGCGTCCTCGTAGGGACCGGGCGTGCCGTAGATGTCGCGCGGGCTCGCGTTCCATGGGGTCGGCGGATACGGATGATAATTGGCGATCTTGCCGTCGCGGATGACCAGGTGGTGCGAGAGCACGCCGCGTACCGCCTCATGGAAGCCGCAGCCGATTGCCTCGTCGGGCACCTTGAAATCGGTGAACGTGCGGGTGCGGCCTGCATGCAGCTCGGCCAGGGCCTGTTCCGCGAAGTACAGCGCAGCCGCCGCCGAGTAAGCCTGGAAGTAGGTGCGAGCCCGATCGCGCTCGATGGCGTTGCTCCACATCGGGATCTTCCACTCGAACTCGGCTTCCGGCTTAAGCGCGGTCCTCGGCAGGTAGATCTTGACACTGTGGCCGGTGGACTTGATGTATCCGATATCGACCAGCCCCGCCAGCGCGGTGGCCCATAGCCGCGCGATCGGCCCGCCGCCGGTATCCAGCGCGAGATGGTCGCCGGTGCGCTTGTCCAGCCACCGCGGCGACATCACCCAGGTGTAGTTGCCGCCGAAGTTGCGCTTCTGCGGGCGCGGCAGCGTGGTCTGGTTCCACGGGTGCTTGCGGTCCACCGCGTTACCGAGCGGGTCGTTCTTGACGGAGGTTTCCTCATGATCCCAGTCCTGGTAAAACGAACTGCCGAGCAGGATGCGGATATTAAGGTTGATGTCGACCAGGTCCGTCGTGAGGAGTTCGCCGTCGACCACCACGCCGGGCGTGACGAACATCCCGCGCCCCCATTTGGTCATGGTGCGGTAGTTGTAGTCGCAGACGTTCGGATCCTGGAACGATCCCCAGCAGCCGAGCAGGATTCGGCGCCGGCCCACCTCCTCGTAGCCCGGCAGTGCTTCATAGAAGAAGTCGAACAGGTCGTCGTGCAGCGGCACCACCTTTTTCATGAATTCAACGTACTTCATCAGGCGCGTGATGTAGTCGGTAAACAGCTGGATGGTCGGCACGGTGCCCACCCCGCCGGGATAGAGCGTGGACGGGTGCACGTGGCGTCCTTCCATCAGGCAGAACATCTCGCGCGTATACCGGCTGACCAGCAATGTCTCGCGGTAGAACTCCCCGGTAAACGGGTTGAGCGCCGTCATGATGTCCGCAATAGTGCGATAGCCATGCTCGGCCGCGTGCGGCGCCTCTGCGGTCTTCGCCTTCTCCCACACGCCGGGGTTGGTCTCGCGGACCATTTGCTCGCAGAAATCCACGCCGACCAGGTTGTCCTGAAAGATGTTGTGGTCGAACATGTATTCGGCCGCCTCGCCCAGGTTGATGATCCAATCCGCGATGGGCGGCGGCTTCACCCCATAGGCCATGTTCTGCGCGTAGACCGAGCAGGTGGCGTGGTTGTCGCCGCAGATGCCGCAGATGCGGCTGGTGATGAAGTGGGAATCGCGCGGATCCTTGCCCTTCATGAAGATGCTGTAGCCGCGGAAGATGGACGACGTGCTGTAGCATTCGGCCACGCGGCGGTTCTCGAAATCAATCTTGGTATAGATGCCGAGGCTGCCGACGATCCGGGTGATCGGATCCCAGTTCATCTCGACCAGCTTGCCCGGCGCGGCTTGGGCGCGCGGCCTGGCACCAGGAGCAGCGATTGTGGCCATGACCACCTCCAAATCTTAGAATGCGCGTTCCCGCCGCTTATCCGCGGTAGCCGGTAGTGAGAACTGGCTGGTTGTGCCGCCACTTCGGCTCATCGTTGAGCGTGTCCTTGGTCAGCTTGCGCAGGCTGCGAATCAGCGGGCCGTAGCTCTTGATCAGGTTCGACGACAGCACGGCTCCAGGCGGCGCATCCATGAACGGCATGAACTTGTCCGGGAAGCCCGGCATGGTGCAGCCGATGCAGATCCCGCCCACGTTGGGACACCCGCCGACGCCGGCGATCCAGCCCCGCTTTGGTACGTTGCATTGCACCACCGGCCCCCAGCAGCCAAGCTTGACAATGCAGTTCGGGTTGCCGTACTCGGTGGCGAAGATGGCCTGCTCGTACGAGCCGGCGCGATCGCAGCCATCGTGCACGGTGCGCGTGAAGAGCCATTTCGGGCGCAGCGCCTCGTCCAGCGGGATCATCGGCGCGAGGCCCGCCAGCTGGTACAAGAGGTACAGCAGCGTTTCCATGAAGTTATCAGGCTGCACGGGGCAGCCCGGGACGTTCACGATGGGCAGGCCGGCACGGGATTTCCACTGCCAGCCGAGGTAGTCCGCCAGGCCCATGCAGCCGGTTGGATTGCCTTCCATGGCGTGGATGCCGCCATAGGTGGCGCAAGTGCCCGCCCCCACCACGGCCAGCGCCTTGGGCGCGAGCCGGTCCAGCCATTCGGGAATCGTGATGGGCTGGTGGGTCTGGGGGTCGGTGCCCATCGCCGCCCAATAGCCCTCGCCGTTGATGCGCTCATTGGGAATGGACCCTTCAAGCACCAGCACGAAGTTATCGATTTCGCCGCGGGCGGCCTTGTGGAACGGCGCCATGAATTCGTCGCCGTTTTCATAGGCCAGGACCGGGTTATGCAGATGCACCTTCGGCAGGCCGGGAATCGCGCCAAGCACCACGTCCTCGACGCTGGGCTGGCTTGCTGCCGTAATGGAAACGGAATCGCCGTCGCAGCCAAGACCGGCGGTGATCCAGAGGATATGGACTTCCTTGAGGGCGGGCGTGTGCTGAGTCTTGCGCCCATAGGGAACGGCCTGTTCTGCCATGATCTGCCTCGCACTGCTGACCGCGTTCTTTGACTCTCAATGACCCGTGGGATCGATGCACGGCATCCACGGATCCAGCAAGCGAGCGAAGCGCCGCCAACCATGGCGCAGAAAGTCACGTTTGCTGCGGGGACAGTAACTCTTGCCCACCGTGATGGGCCTATAAATACCTCACGAGTATAGGACAGCGATCTCGATCCGGGGAGCCACGGTGCAACCGTGTCCCGCCTGCAGCGGGCCGCCATGCTGCATCGCAATATCCGCGTCGAAGGTTGGGGCAAAAGCGCCTAACTTAAGGGAATTGCCACGGTAATAAGGCCCCCCCTATGAGACCAATCCTGTCATGCCTGCTAGACGACTCCCAGGTCGACGCGCGGTCCAGGACACGGGACATCTACGCGGTCCTGCTGGCAGTCAACGTTGGCGCCTGGGGCCTGGCCATCTTCGCCTTTCACCGCAACCCGATGCTGCTGGGGACCGCGCTGCTGGCCTACACGCTGGGCCTGCGCCATGCCGTCGATACGGACCACCTCGCCGCCATCGACAACGTCGCGCGCAAATTGATGCAGGAGCACAAGACACCGTTGGCGGTGGGCTTCATGTTCTCGCTGGGGCATTCGACGGTCGTGCTGTTCGGCTCCATCGCGATCGTCATGGCGGCCTCCGCGCTGCACCAGCGCACCGGTCCGTTCCGCGAAATCGGCGGCATGATCGGTATAGGGGTGTCGGCCGGCTTCCTGATTGCCATCGCCCTGATGAACCTCGTGGTGCTGCGCTCGCTGTGCCGGACCTGGTGGCAGTTGCACACCGGCAAGGCCGGCGCCGCCGAGGAGCCGGACCGCCTGCTCAATGGCCGCGGCCTGCTGGCGCGCCTGTACCGGCCGATGTTCCGGATGGTCACGCGCAGCTGGCACATGTATCCGCTTGGCTTGCTGTTCGGGCTCGGTTTCGATACCGCCACGGAGATCGGCCTGCTCGGCATTGCCGCGACGGAGGCGTCGAAGGACCTGCCCCTCGCATCGATCCTGCTGTTCCCGCTGCTGTTTGCCGCCGGCATGGCGCTGGTCGATACGACCGACGGCATCCTGATGCTCGGTGCGTACGGCTGGGCGCTGGACCAGCCCGTCCGCAAGCTGTACTACAACATGAGTGTCACGTTCCTGTCGGTGATCATCGCGATCGTGGTTGGTGTCGTACAGGTGACAGGCGTGGCGGCCCGCCTCGAATCGGGCAGTGCCTTCTGGCTGCAATTGGGCAAGGCGAACGACGAATTCGGCCTGGCCGGACTGGTCATCATGGGCACGTTCATCCTGGTATGGAGCATGTCCGCTCTGGCGCACAAGCTACAGCCGGCCGATTGATCGCTGCGGCGGACGTTGGCACGTTACCTGACCTCACCACTAAGGAAAAACTGATTTAGCGCGGGCATTCATTGATGAGTGGCTTGTAAGCGTTGTCATGCGCACGCCCAAGAGATGAGCCGGAGATGAAGCGACAGATCAGTTTTGTGGAAGCGGAAGGCCACGGCAAGAAGCGGGTGACGCGCCGCCAGCGCTTCCTGACGGAGATGGTAAGCGTGGTGCCGTGGTCGGGCCTGATTGCGGCGGTCGAGCCGTACTACCCCAAGGGCAAACGTGAGCGGCCACCGATCGGACTGGAGCGGATGCTGCGCATTTACTTCCTTCAGCAGTGGTATGGGCTGTCGGACGAGGCGCTGGAAGACGCGCTGTACGACAGCATGGCGATGCGGGCCTTTGCCGGGATCGACCTGGCCGTCGAAGCGGTGCCAGACGCGACCACGCTGCTGAAGTTTCGCCGCCTGCTCGTCGAGCATGAACTGACGCGAAAGCTGTTCGAAGAGATCGGCATCATGCTGTGCGAGCGGGGGCTGATGATGAAGGAAGGCACGATTGTCGATGCCACCATTATCGAGGCGCCACCCTCGACCAAGAACGGAGAAGAGCCGCGACCCGGAGATGCACCAGGCCAAGAAGGGTAATGCATGGCACTTTGGCATGACGGCCCACCTCGGCGTGGATGCGGCTTCTGGGCTAGTGCACAGCGTGGTGGGCACAGCAGCGAACGACTCGGATGTATCGCAGGCGCATGCCTTGCTGCATGGCCACGAAGACCATGCATTTGGTGATGCGGGCTACACGGGCGTGGACAAGCGCGACGAGATGCAAGGCAAGTCCGTGAAGCCGGCGAAATACGAGGTGGAATCAACCTTCCTGTGATCACCACCGAGCGCAGCGCGGCCGGTGCCGATGCAAACCACTGCTCGGCGCCGCAGGCGCGCGCCGCGCCAAGCACGGCGGCCACGTGTCCGTGTGGCAGGCTGCGCTCGATCACGAAGGCCTCATCGGCGGACGACACCGCGACGCCACCGCGTAGCAGCACCTTCAAGCCTTCAATGACCTCGGCAGGCAGCGACGAGAGATTGGCGAGGGTGCGCCTCTTGACCGTGTTGCCGTCGCGATAGGACTCGCGCGGCAGGATGGCGGGGGGCGAGTTGCGGTTCGGGACGTGTTCGATATACATGAACACTTATTCAAGCACAAAACTACTGACCCGCAATATATCAATACTAACTTACATGGTTACATAATAGTCTCAAAAATAGCCGAAACCCAGCGCCGAGGTGGGTTCCGGCTATTTGGGAAGTCAAAGTTCGGACTAGAGGACCTGCTGCGCGACGAGCGTTCGCCCTGCTCGGACCATCCCCCCGACGACATGGACGAACCGTTCTGATCAGGATTCGCCAACCCGAACAGCAAGGGGCCGCTCTAGGCCCCTTGCTGTTGACGCTTTTACCAACCTTGCGCCGCCGTTTACTGTCGCGATTAGACCGCCGTCAACAAGTCTTCATGGTGAACGCTCCTGCTTGTGTCAAGGGGTTGCTATGCGCTCCCACTTTGGCATATCGATACCGTTAGGGGTAGGGGCGTCCATCCCATTAACGCCGCGTTGCAGCGTAATCGAAGTAACTTGTTGCAGAATGGAGATTATTTTTGGCGTGCTCTGTCAAGCCGATTTGCAACTCCCATTCGTAGCCCCTAATGGCCAGCACATGGACTTCAGGTAGCTTTCCAAAACACTACCAACAGGTTGCCATGCAAGTTTCGATCGACATGGCATGCGAGGGGCGTTGTTGCACAAATCCGCCCGGCGCACGGCGAGTTGACGTTTACGCGCAACGGTCTGAGCAGATAGCGCTGTAAACAATCGGGCCGGGTGCGTAGATTCTCGTCTTTTGCCGGGAAGATGCGCAGGGACACACAGAAGCAAGCCGAGCCCAAGGGCACCTATCGCGTCAAGAACTGGGCGCAATACAACGCCGGTCTGATTGCAAGGGGAGACGTCACGATGTGGATAGACCAAAGCGTGTTGGCGTCGCCCGGCGTGGGTGTATCCAAGCGCGGCCGCCCGTGCGTCTATTCGGATGCTGTCATTCAGATGCTGCTTGGCCTCAAGCAAGTGTTCCGCCTGCCGTTGCGCGCGCTGCAAGGCTTTGCCATGAGCCTGCGCAAGCTTGCCTTCGCCGATTTGCCGGTGCCGAACTACTCGACCCTGAGCCGTCGCGCACAGGATCTGAACGTGGTGCTGCCGGTGCAGCGCGCCAGTCAGTCGCTGCATCTGGTCGTCGACAGCACCGGCCTGAAGGTATTTGGCGTATGCGCAAGCCAGGAACGATTTCTTGATACTCGCACGTTGTGTTAATGAGGACGCCCACTCAAACACAGCATGAGGATCTGGGCGATGACAGCAAGACGAACGACCATCCGGCATCTGCCGTTGACCGAGGTCGTTGACCGCAACACATCCGGCGCGACGCCGGTCAGCATTACCACGCCCGAGGGCGGCACGATCTATCACACGGTCCCACTCGCAGACCCTGACACCGGCAAGCGGCGCGACGACCGCCCGCAGTGGATCACAGGCACCTTTCCTCTCTTTCCTGTTGTCCGGCTCGCTGACGGCGCACCGTGGGCTGAGGCGAACCTGTGGCTCATCGACATGATTGAGTCGAAGCCGTCGCCCAACATGCTGACGTTCGCCAGCATTGCTGACGACCTGGTGGCGTTCCGTCGTTATCTGGATAACGAGGGCGTTGACTGGCTGGCATTTCCCGCGAACAAGCGGCAACGTCCAACCTACCGCTACAGTGCCTCGATCAGGCTGGCCGTGCAGGCAGGCGAACTGTCTCCGGGCGTCGCCAGGCGTCGTATGGGCGCCGTAGTGCGCTTTTATCGCTGGCTCATGACCGAGGCAGGCTTCAGGCCCGCGAACGCGCCGTGGGCCGAATCTGGCCGCTTCATCGAGTTCAGAGACCATAAGGGCTTCAGCCGCGCGATCGAGGTCAAGACCACCGACCTGTCGATCAGTGGCCGGCGCGCAGATGACCCGTGGGACGATCACATCCAGGACGGTGGTCGCTTGCGCCCGCTGCCCTCTGCCGAGCAGTCGGTGCTGCTTGAATCGTTGGCCACTCTCGGCAATACCGAGATGACGCTCGTTCATCTGTTCGCGCTGTTGACGGGCGCTCGCATTCAGACGGTACTGACCGTGCGCGCGAGACACGTGATGCGCAAACCGGGCGAGTTTCACGGCGACGACATCCGTCTCGCCTGCGGGCCGGGTACGGGCATCGACACGAAGGGCGGGGTCAAGGGCGTGCTGCACCTGCCGCGCAGTTTCTATGAACGGCTCTACACCTATGTGCACAGCGATCGCGCGCGCAAGCGTCGCCAGCTGGCAGACGGCGGCGATCATCCCGTCCAGCCGCTCTTTCTCAGCTATCGCGGTGCGCCGCTCTACGAGGATCGCGCGTCGCGCCGCCCGGTCAGCACTGGCCCGCAGGTACGCCGCCACGTCAAGACAGGGCAGGCCGTGCGCCAGTTCATCAGGGACGAACTGTTACCCATGATGCGCGTGCAGCTTGGCAACCCCAGGTACGAGTTCAGTTTCCACGATCTGCGCGCGACCTACGGGCTGAACATGGTCGACACGATGACAGCGAATGAGACGAAGTACACGCGGGCGCTCGATCAGTTGCGGCAGTTGATGTGGCACGTACAACCGTCTACGACCGAGCGCTATTACCGGCCGAAAGTTTTTATGTGCAGTATCGGATCCAGCCCCGCGATAGCAAAGGTCTCCGCTCGTAGAAACTCTACATAAAAGTTGGGCAAGATGGGGAGGCCCGCAGCCAACAAACAGCGTGCGCAACCTCCGCAGTCCTACAGTGAATGCAGCCACTCGAGAAGCGCTTTGTTCTGCTGCCAGGACGGGATCTTTGGAAGCGACGCACCGTCGGTGGCTTTTTCGAGGGCCTTGCGCTTCATCTCAAGATTTGCGCGAGCATAAATCTCGGTTGTCTTCACATCGACGTGACCGAGGAAGTCGCGGATGATCTCGAGCGGTACGCCACTCTGCAGCAGGTGCATTCCCTTGGTGTGCCTCAAACTGTGAGGACTTACCCGCTGCGTGAAGTCGGGGTGACTTCGCCGTACGGGAATCACATACTTTTGCAGGAGATAGCGAACACCCGAGCGCGATAACCGTGTACCTTGCCGGTTCTGGAAGAGTGGCTTGTCGGCGTATTCAGGACGATCGAGGTGATTATCGCGTCGATACTGGAGCAGCAGTTCGACTGTCGAGTCCATCAAGGGCACGGCGCGCGGCTTTCGACCCTTTCCCATGAGCCGCACCTGCGCTGGAGGATCCAGCCGCACGTCCCCGGCGTTCAGGTCAATCAACTCCTGTACCCGGGCGCCGGTGTCATAGAGTACGCTCAACATCACTGCATCGCGGCAGCCCTCAGACGTACGCAGGTCCGGTTGTGCGAGAAGCTGTGCAAGGTATTCCTTGGGGAGATAACCGACGCTGGCGCGCGGCTGTCGCCGCAGCGGAATCGCGAGGACCTGCTGACACTGCAGCAGGCGCTCGGGTACTTCCGACTGTACGTAGCGGAAGAACGCGTGCAATGCCGCGAGGCGATGATTCTGCGTGCTGACCGAAACATGCCGGTCGTTGGCCAGGTGATCAAGGAATGCCTCGACCAGGCCTACGTCGATCTGTGCCAGAGACAGACGCTCCAGTGCGATTCCCCGCACGTCACGACAGTATCGCAGCAGCAGGGTGAACACGTCGCGATAGGCCTTGATCGTGTTGGGGCTCAGGTTGCGCTGTGCGGCCAGATGGTGCGTCAGGAAGCTGGTCACGAGCATGGAGAAATCCGTCGGTTTCATGATCCGTTCCTCCGCGGGATGACATCACCAAAGGCGGCGCCGGTACGTGCCGTGATCTCCGGAAACAGTTCGGCAATCAGATGCAGGTAGCGCTGCGTTCCGGCTAGGGACTGATGTCCCATGTAGGTCGCCAGTACCGGGAGCTTCGCATCGAGGTCAGCTCCATCCTGGCACCACCGAAGCAACGCATGCACGGCATACGCGTGGCGTAGATCATGTACGCGCGGACCCTTGCCTCTACCGGCGTGCGGGATCCCAGAGCGCAACAGCAGCTCCCGGTACAGCCAGTAGATGGACGAGTGGCTCAACGGGCCGTCTGATGGCGAAGGGAAGAAGTAGGCATCGGACGGGCGATCGCCCATGACTTGTGCGTAGACTCGAAGGCGCTGTACCAGGGGCAAGGCTGGTGGCACGAGCCTGTCCTTTCGAAATTTGCCATCACGCACCGTCAGGATTCCCCGTTCGAGGTCCACATCGGCCACGCGCAGGTGAAGCACCTCGCCCACCCTCAGGCCGCAGCCATACAGTAGTCGCAATACTTCCGGCATAACGAGATGCCGCATTGGCGAAAGTGCGGTCGGCGTGAGCTGGTCAGCCGCGCGGAACAGCCGCTGAATCTCAGCGTGGGTCAGGATGCGCGGAGAGAAGCTGCTCGTACGCCTTGCCGTCAGGGACCGATCCGGCACATCAGCGGCATACCCCAGCCGGCACATGAACAGGGCAAATTGGCGAACTGCGCCGATACGCTGATCGTGGGTGCTCTTGCTCTCGTGGGGCCGCTTGGCGGTCCACTTTCGGCTGATTGAGCGCGGTAGCTCGCATGCCGATAGCGCTTCATCGCTCAGGAAGCGGTCAAAGCATGCCAGCAAGCGGGCTTGCGCATTATATCGGTACCCACAGGCCTGTTTCTCCTGGACGAACTGTTCCATGAGTGGGCCGACAGCGCTCTGGAAATGCCCCTTGAATTTGCTACTAGACATGGCGCATCTTCTCGGTGTTCAACGCGGCAGTGCGCAGGGTTTCCACGTCGGTCTTCGCGTAGATCAACGTCGAGGCTGTCGTCGCATGCCCCAGGATGTCGCTGATGACTTGAAACGGCGTCTGTTCATGGAGCAATCGTGTCGCGAGTGTGTGGCGTAGAGAGTGCAAACCATGGCGTTGTGGAGTCCTGAAGTGAATCCCCGCGATGGCCTTCCAATGACGGACGATCCAATATAGGCTGTCGGCCTCGCGGAAGGGTAGGAAGGGAGCGTTCAACGTGAGGAACACTTCTCGATGATCCGATTGAGGACGGCCCGATCTCAGATAGTCAATCAGCGCTTCGCCAACTTCCTCCGTCAATGGCAAACAAAGAGGTGTGAGGGTCTTCGACTGCCTAACCTCTATTGTGGCCGTTTCCCACTTCAGATCGTCGAGGGAGAGTGCGCGAATATCGCCCACTCTCAATCCGAGGCGACAGGCAAGCAGAAAGATGGCGTAATCGCGCTTGCCTTTGGGTGAGGTTCTATCAACGGCTTCGAGCAGCTTGGTCAGGACTTCCGGGTCCCAGACCGATGGAATAGTCGCATCGCGTGGAACGTGGACCACCGGCAATACATGGCTGAGATCCTGCTGCAGAATTCCTCGCATGAGAAGAAAGCGCAGAAAGCAACGCACATCGGAAACGATGCGCGAGACTGACTTCGCCGACAGACGATGTTGCGCGGTCACAAATGCGCAGAGATCGGCCGGCTGCACCTGATCAAAAAACGTGATGTTCCTTGAACCAAGGAAATCCGCGAATAACGCTATCACCCGCATCCGCGCGCGAAGGGTCGTTGTACGAAGATGACGGCGATCCCGGCAGTACAGTTCATAGTCGCGCAATGCCGTGCTCATGGGTTCGGGAACTTGTATCGTCTTGATATCGGTGACGGTGCGCACAATATGCCCCTCATGCGCAAAGCCATCGAGAACCTTGAGGGCAAACACGATATTCCGCCGCCACCCCTGGCCAGAGTTCAGGCATTCGTCAGCACGAACTTGATACGTAGAGCAAAACCGTTTCGCCAGCTCCAGGGAGTACTTATCGCCCAGGCTCATCTCATGACAAAACTCAATGAGATGACGCCAGGCGACGCGATAGCGCCAAAGCGATTTCCTGCTGTAGCCTAGCCTCTCCAGCTCGCTCACGGCGCCAGCGACGAACTGCTGCAACGGCAGGTGGCTTGAAACTTGACGGGTTGACTTCTCCATGATCGAACTCCTCACAAAGGCGATCCCGATGGCCGCCAGGAGCCCATCATGAAACTTTATGTGCAGTAGTTCAAACAAGACGCCTTGCTTCACGAAGCGTTTGACGTTGCTACTCTACATAAAGATCTACGGCCGGTAATAGCGCAAATGTGCTGCAGCACATTTGCGCTACCTCGGTTACCGCGAGAATTGCAAGCTGTTCGACGCTGTCCAGGATGGCTGGGGCGTGCACCTGTCGACGCTGGTCGCGCGCACCCTTGACACGGCGGTGGCTGCATGAGCCGCCAGTACGAAGAAGTGCGCATGCCGCTCGCGGAGGGTACAACACTGCTACATCCCGAGCGCGCGCTGCTCAGGTGGGAAGGCATGAGCGGACGTTCCGATATCGGGCAGATTTGCTACTTGAAGCGTGACGCGTCGAGCCTGCGGTGTACGCGACGCACTTTCGACCCCACAAGCTTCAGCAGTGAACGCGCCAGGGTCGTACGCCTGCTGGTGACGCAGCTTTCCGGGCGCATGACCCTTGGCGCGATGCGTCCAAGGACGGTCGACGGTGCTTTGCGCGTCGTGCTTGAGTTCGTTAACTGGGCCGACAGGCAGGGCTTGCATCAGGTGCTCTGTGACGAGAAGACTACGGCGGAAGCGGTTCATCGCTACTTCCGTGAGAGGCGCGAACAGGTCTCGCTGGGCAACCTGAAGCGCAATTCCGTCGACATCAGTCAGCGCCGTCTGTTGTCGATGCTACGTGAGTTATTCCGAAACGACGACTTCTGCGCCGACGCGAGGGTGCTGGGCCGCCAACGGGATGCTTCGGTGCCGACGGCGGTGCCTGACGCCGAAGCCCAGGCCACCCTGCTCGCGTGGGCTGACGCGCTCTTCAGCGGTATCAGCACGCTGGTGCTCGACTTCAAGCCGTACCCGGTACACGTGACCACAGCGCGCGGTGAGAGTCTTTGCCTTGTTCCGCGCAGACACCATCGTCGCGGAGGCGACGGCTCTCACGGCCTGGCTGGCTGGAATCTGGAAACGGGAGAGCCGCGCACCCGGGAAGAACTCACGATGCGCATGGCTGAGGCTGAAGCCAAGAACCCTTCTAAGCGTTCGGGGGACATCGCCAGAAGTGCGGCTAAACATCTTGCGGCGGCGAACGAGGACGCGCAGTCAGAGATCCGGCGCTCACACGCTTCGATGGCCGTCTTTTGCTTTGCCGCGCTGTTTCTGGCCGAAACGGGCGTCAACCTCGCACAGCTGCTGGCCATGAAGTGGAGTCTGGAGCTTGCCGCGAGCCTGCAGGATGCGTCGGTTGTGCGTCAGAAGTTTCGCGAGGTCAAGTATCGTGCAGGGGCTAAAGAGATTACGTTCACCGTCTCGCTGGGCTTCATGCCGAAGCTCAAGGCGTATCTCGCATTGCGCGAGTATCTGGTGCAGGACGCAGGCTGCGACGCGTTGTTCATCGTAGTCGGACATAGCCCGCAGCGACGACGGCCCATGCCTCTCCCAACCCAATTTCTGACCCTTCTTTATGATCGACTCGACACGCTCGGGATCGTGCTGCCGCGCATTAGCGCACGTCAGTGGCGTGCGGCAAAGCAGGATTGGGCGGTAAGTAACCACGGCCCTGTCATCGCAGCCAGGCTGATGGGGCACTCGGTGGAAACAGCGTTGCGTTCGTACTCGAACGGCACGGACGCCGCGCACAAGGCTGAGATGGGCGTGTTCCTCGCTTCGGTCGAGAAGGCTGTGCTGAAGACCGGCGACGACCCGGCTGGCAGCATCAGGAGCGCGGTGGGCGTCTGCATCGAATTCCGCAAGCCAGTGCCGATCGCCGCTTCAGCCACCGTGAAGCCGGACTGCCGCTCGACCGAAGGATGTCTCTTCTGCGACCAGTATCGCGTGCACGCTGACGCCGCCGACATCCACAAGCTGCTGGGCTGCCGTCATTGCGTCAGGCTCGTGAGCGGACGTGCCGACTCGATCGAGCAATACGACAGTTCGTTCGGCGCGGTGCTGCGCCGCATTGACTTCCTGCTGGATGAACTGCGTAAGCGCGACGCCGCGCTGGTCGATCAGATCGAGCAGGACGTTGATGTCGATGGGAATCTGGACGCTTTCTGGTCGGCCAAGCTCGACCAGCTTTACGAATTGGGGGTGGCATGAACAACACGCTGATCGCGCCGATCGCTGAGCGCCCCGACTGGTATCGTGTCGAGGACGATACAGTGGCTACGCGCGACAAGGCTGCGAACGCTGTTTCGCTGTTTAGTGACGCTGCCTGGGACATCCGGGCATATACGATTGGGCCGCGCACCCATATCTACTTCAGGGGCCACCTGCCTGACGGCGCAAGTCGAGCCCTTTCAGAAGCGACTACGCGACAGTGGAAGCAGGTGATCTACTTTCTGATGCACGAAGCGACCGACACGGTACCGGCGTCCAGTACGCTTAACTCTGGCTCAGCCTGCCTGAAGGGATTCGCGTTCTTTGCCGCCGAACGTGAGCTTACTCTCTACGAGGGGCTGTCCAGCGTCGCTATTGTCCTCGACTATGTGGCGCAACCCGGGATGGAGAGGAAGGCCCAGCGCCTTCATTCAGTTCTGGTGAAGCTTCACCGTCTGGGCGTCGGGACCACAGGGCTGCGCGTACCACTGGCACAACTGCACAAGCCTCTGCTCGAACGCTTCGCGCAACGTGCTGGAAACTCACAACACCCTGTCGTCCCGACGCGGATCTACCAGCACTTCCTGTTGGCCTGTGAACATGACCTCGGCGTCGCTGAAGGGATCGTCGACGTGCTGTCAGACTACCTCGCACGACTGTATGCCGGCGAGAGTCCGTCCGTCCCTTCAGAACTGGTAAGGGTAGCTGCACACTTCGGGTACAAGGCAGTCCCTTACGTCGCGTCGTCGCTTGTGGCGTCGATCAGGGCGCTATGCCAGCTTGTCATCCTGTCGTTCACCGGCATGCGTGCGACAGAAGCAGAGAGCCTCCCATACGACTGCCTGAGCGAGACCCGTCTGGATGGCGTAACCCACTACACCATCGAGGGCATCACGACCAAGCTGTCGGGCGGGCGTCCCAGGCGCGCACGCTGGGTGACCAGCCCGCTCGCCGCCCGTGCTGTCGGGCTCGCACAACGGCTATCGGGAGAGGCACACCGTGCACACGGCGCGCAGGGCTACGCCGAATCGACGGACGGTTCGCACCTGCTGTTCTGCCGGATGGGACTGCATATGGGATACGTAGCAAACCGGGCGGCGAGTACCGTTCATAACGATATCGAAGCCTTTCGTGAGCGCGTTTTCCCGACGATCACGGTCGAGGACATCGCTGAACTAAAGCGTGTCGACATGCACCGCGCGTGGGAAGACGAGCCGAAGTACGCGGTCGGGCGGCAGTGGCCGTTCACGCGGCACCAGCTTCGGAGGACGCTCGCGTTATACGCGCACCGCAGCGGACTGGTGACGCTGCCGACGCTCAAACGTCAGCTGCAGCACATCACGCAGGAGATGAGCATGTACTACGCTCGTGGCTCGGCATTCGCGAAGGGCTTCATCGACACTGATAGGACCCACTTCGCGAACGAATGGGCCGGGGCACAGGGCCTGTCCGAGTACCTTGCGTACGCCGAGCAGGTGCTGTTCTCTGACGTGCGGCTGTTCGGCGGCCACGCAGCGTGGACGCAGAGCCGTGCCGTGCAGGCCTCGCCTGTGTCGGTCTACTCACGCGAGCAGACGATGAGGATGTTCGTGAAGGGCGAGCTCGCGTACCGCGAGACGGTGCTGGGCGGCTGCGCCAGTGTCGAGCAGTGCAAGTCGACGCCACTCGACTGGATGCGTCTGGATTGTCTTGAATCGGACTGCCGTAACCTCGTGGTCGTGCCATCGAAGCTTCGTCGCGTGATCAACGCGCAGCAGGTTACGGTCGCGAAGCTGCGCGCGGTCGATGAGACGAGCGTCGAATACCGTATCGAGGCGCAGGCGCTGCAACGACTGCTTGACGCGCAGGAGAAACTGATCAAATCGGAGGCAGCATGAGCGGCGCCATGACCGACTACTATGCCGCTCTTGAGCGGCTGAAGAACCGCAAGGGTGCGCGTATCAACAACGACACCGTGGCGATCGAGGCGGGCCGCAAGAAGGGCAGCATCAAGAAGTCGCGCCCACAGTTCACCGAACTGATCGCAGCGATCGACGCGGCCAATGCAGTGGCCGGGCGCCCGAAGCTCGAACTCACCGAGCGTCTGAACCGCGCAAAGGGCGACGCGAAGGATCTGCAGGCACAGCTTGACGAATCGCTGGCTCGTGAACTTGCCCTGCTCCATCAGGTGTTCCGCCTGCGCAAGGAACTGGCCGCGCTGCGTGGCGGTAGCGTCCTGCCCTTGCAGCTACGCTAGATTGCGGCGTGCATCTTCACTCGAAATCAGCTGCGAAACTTGCGACTGGAAATGGACATTCTGACGGTCGTTGTGTCCATTTTTTTCTGCTGACTCTATGGACACCCGGTAGTCTGCTGATTCTAGTATTTGCAGGGCTCTGGCTGATGTCCATTTTTTCTCTCTTGCGCGTATTGGCGAGGGCGAGTGGAAGGTGCGCAAGCACGGGTATTCCAAGCGTCGCACGTGGCGCAAAGTCCATCTGGCGATGGACGCCAAGAGCGGCCAGATATGCGCGGCGTTGATGACCCATCAGGACGTCGGCGATGCCGACGTGTTGCCTGATTTGCTCGACCAGTTGCCGCCCGACACGCTCGTGGACATCGTTCGCGGTGATGGCGCGTACGACACCAAGTCGTGCCATGCAGTGATTGCCGCCACAGGCGCGCAACCGTCGATTCCGCCGCGCGAGGGCGCGATGCCGTGGCCTGAAACCACGCCCGGTGCGGCATGGCGCAATGCGGCCATCGACGCCATTGCAACGAGCAGCAGACGCGAATGGAAAAAGGACAGCGGGTACCACCGTCGCTCGCTGGTCGAGAACCTGATGTATCGACTCAAGACACTCACCGGTCATTCTCTGTGGGCGCGCAAGGTAGGCTCCCAGGCGACCGAGGTGGCAATCCGCGCGGGCGTGCTCAACCACATGAATGAGCTTGCCCGCCCGCAGTCCGTCCGTATTGCTTGAATTTCGCCACTCAGGGGTAACTCCGCCTTCAAATTCGATTTGTGCAACAACGCCCATGCGAGGTAAAACTGAAATCCATCTTCGGCTCCGCCCTATACAAGCGAAAGCTGTCTAATGTCGCGTCCTTTGAGGCATCGACGAACAGCACCCGTTGTTTTCGACTGATTAGATCCGCATCCTCCAGATTGAGTTGATAGAATTTAACTTTCTCTGCCCTTGCGCAGGCAGACGATCCTTCGAGGCACCCCATTACACACAAGTCGTGACCCATGGTGTGCCGCGAAAAGTCGTTTACGGTCAATGACATAGCGGGTGGGGTTGTAAACTCTTTCGGATTGTCGTTCACTCTTGCATTTTGGGCGGCACATGAAGCGAGAGGCAACGAGTTGGGCAGCGGCAGAATTCAAGGACATTGACTTGGGCGACCAGCGCCTGAACAAGCGGGCGGTGCTGCTAGCGGAGCGGCTCGCAGAGAAGCCGACGGCAAGCATCCCCAGCGCATGCGGCGGCTGGGCGGAAACGGCTGCGGCATACCGCTTCCTGGCTCAGGATGAACTGGACTGGCGCGATATTCTGGCTCCCCACTGGCAGAGCTCAGCCGAGCGAATGCGAGCTTGCGAAGTGGTGCTATGCATCCAAGACACCACGGAGCTGTAACGCCGTGCACCGCGTTACAGCTCTAACGCAGAGTGTATTTTAATGCGGAGTAGTTCACCGAAGCGGATGTAACTGGACTTCTCTCAAAGCAGATCGAGTATCGCGTTTGCTCGGCATTGCTCCGCATAATATTGACGTCTTTCTGGCCACTCGACTGGAGACTTCTGCTCAAGGAGGACGTCATGCTTAGTCAGTACTTCAAATCCCCTTCGCACGTTCAACTGCTTCTCTCTCGCCCAGGCGGCCCGCTGCTTGAAGGCTTCTCTCAATACCTGGAGCAGCTCGGTTACGCGAAGAGTTCTATTTGCACCCGTATTGCTGCGGCATCGCACTTCCTGTGTTGGGCGAATCGGGAAGGCATACCGCTTCCCAGTTTTAACGAATTGACTCTTGAACGTTTCGCTGAACATTTGAGTCGATGCCAATGCCAGGGCTTTGGGCATCAGCGGCGCATCGTATCGTTACGGGGTGCGCGGATGTTCCTGACGTACCAAGGGGGAATCAGCACCCGGGCAATCGGTTTTACTGCGCTTGCAGCGGACCTGGAATCAGTTCAGTTCTTCGCATTCTGCCAATGGATGCGCCAACAGCGTGGAACCAGTGATGCCACTTTGTACAACCACGGTATTGCGCTTCGAGATCTATTCAGACGAGGGGATGACCTCGGCAAACTGAATGCAATGGACTTGCGCCAGTTCATCCTTGAGCAAAGCATGAAGAAGGGATGGGCGGCGGCAAAGCACTGCACGACGGCATTACGCATGCTCGTTCGGTTTCTGATAGCCGAAGGCAAGTGCGCTGCCGGTCTGGAGGCAGCGATACCCGTCTTGGCACATTGGAGCCTGTCAACGCTGCCGCGATATTTGCAACTCGACGAAGTCGAACGCGTCATCGCTTCATGTGACACAGCGTCGCCAGTCGGTCAGAGGGACCGTGCAATTTTGCTGCTGCTGGCGCGTTTGGGGCTTCGCGCCGGCGATATTTGGCATCTGCGCATCGGGGATATCGATTGGAAAGATGCCTCGATCTCGGTCTCAGGCAAAAACGGGCGGCAGACACTCCTGCCTCTGACACAGGAAGTCGGGCAGGCCATTGTGGATTATCTTCGACAGGGACGGCCTCGAACCGATACCGATACGGTATTCGTCCGCGCGTGTGCCCCGTTTCAAGCCTTTGCAAATCATGCTGCCATCTCCATCATCGTTAAGAAGGCAATGCGCCGAGCTGGTGTTGTCTGCTCGAGCCGAGGCGCCGCCCATGTGCTGCGCCATTCGGTTGCAACGTCGATGTTGGGGCAAGGTGCGTCCCTGCAGGATATTGCGGCCGTTCTACGGCATCAATCTGTCGCGACTACGCAAATTTATGCAAAAGTGGACATCGCCGCGTTGCGGCAGATTGCCCAACCATGGCCGGAGGAACTGCCATGTTAAAGCAAACCGTGCAGTCATATCTGGAAGTGCGCCGTGCCTGTGGATTTGAACTTAAGTCGCAGGGCAATCTGTTGCGCAGCTTCGCCGCCTACTCAGACGCAAGGGGTAAATCCCACGTGTGCGCCGATACCGCCAT
Organism: Cupriavidus necator; assembly: GCF_016127575.1. NCBI lineage: Bacteria > Pseudomonadati > Pseudomonadota > Betaproteobacteria > Burkholderiales > Burkholderiaceae > Cupriavidus > Cupriavidus necator. Next base: position 73,955 of record NZ_CP066020.1, on the reverse strand, counting down.
CGAATGGGCTGGATTGGCACGCTTGGCACCTCGACGAGCTCGCCGACTCGGTGAGGTGATTCGATTTGCTCGGTACGCACGGGCCGAAGATTCTCGCCATGAAGTGCCTCCGCCCGTCTTCGGCAGCAGCCAACGGATTCGACCTATCCCTTATATCTTTTCCACGGACGAGGTCCGCCACCTCGTTCAGGCAGCCTCCCAGTCGGGGCGTGAAACGTTGCGGCGATATACCTACAGCACACTGTTCGCATTACTTGCTTGCACCGGGCTAAGGGTATCGGAAGCCATCGGCCTACGCTACGAAGACATCACCCCAGAGGGACTGGTGATTCGATCCTCTAAGTTTCGCAACTATGCCGCGTAGTTAACTATGTTCGATTTGGACGTGGCGAGCCGCAAATTCAAGGCAATGAACGAAGGATGATCGGCATAGTCTGATTGATGTTAGACCCGCTTTTACAAGAGGCGAAGGTCATGGAGAAGTTGTACCAAAAAACGCGGTCGCACTCACTCGATACACCCGAGGGCCCCCTTGCTGAACACCTCGGTGCATTTGAAGGTCTGCTGAATGATCAAGGTTACGCGCAGGAGTCTATTCGCAGACACTTGCTTCTCGTTGCCGATTTCAGCGTGTGGCTCAAGTGCAAGAAAATGTCGATCGAGGAAGTGACTCATGAAACTGCGCAACGTTATCTGCGCTACCGAGAACACCACCGCTGTCATCGGAACGGCGCGAGATATGCGGTAAGACGCTTTGTACAATTGCTTCAAGAAAATGGAATCGTAGCAAAGGAAGCGTCCGGTGCGCAGACACCAGTTGAAAAATTGGTAAACGGATACTCTTTGTATCTGCACCAGGAACGAGGCTTGGCAGCCACGACGATCAGGAAATATCGGTGGTGTGCGCATTTGTTTTTAACAAAGCAATTCGGTGATGGGGCGACGCGGCTCTCGGATCTCAGTGCCCGCGAGATCATCGACTTTGTTCAGCATGAGGCCACTCAAAGTCCAGGGCGAGCGCAATCGATCGCAAAGGTCTTGCGCTCGTTTTTGCAGTATGCGCGTTATCGTGGCTTGATCAAGCTTGACCTCGCTGCAGCGATCCCCAGGGTCGCCCACTGGTCAATGGCATCAATCCCCAAAGCGATATCCCCTGAGTATGCTAGGCGAGCGTTGGCCAGTTGCGACCGCCGTCGCCCCGTCGGCCGCCGAGATTATGCGATTCTGCTCCTCCTTGCCCGGCTGGGGTTGCGGAGCGGCGAGGTGGTTTCCTTGACGTTGGATGACATCGATTGGGAAACGGGCACGTTGAACATTCACGGAAAAGGCGGTCAGGAGTCGCCGTTGCCATTACTCGCGCCGGTGGGTGAAGCGATCGCCGACTACCTGAAAAACGGTCGCGCGGATTCTGAGAGTCGAAGTGTCTTCCTGCGTATAAACGCGCCGATTCGTGGGTTCAAGACGGAAAAAGCGGTATGCAATGTTGTCAGATACGCTCTAGAGCGGGCTGGTATCGATTCGTTGAGGAAAGGAACCCATCAATTCCGGCATGCGTTAGCGACACAGATGCTGCGTCAAGGATCCTCGCTGGCCGAGATTAGCGAAGTCTTGCGCCACAAAAGTCCCGACTCGACGAGAATATACGCGAAGGTCGATCTGGATTCACTGCGGACCTTGGCGCCGCCATGGCCGAGCCCCCGATCATGAGTACGTTACGCAAATCAATGGAAGAATACCTGACGATGCGTCGTCGTCTGGGATTCAAACTCCATGAAGCAGGCCAACGTCTGGAAGACTTCGTCTGCTTTATGGAACGACATCGGGCCTCTCACATCAGCGCGTCACTGGCGTTGACCTGGGCACAAAAGTCCCCGTCGGTTCAACCGGTGATCTGGGCTCAGCGATTAGGTGTGGTGCGTGGCTTTGCACGCTATCTGAGTGCCTTCGATCCGCATACAGAGATTCCACGGGCCGAATTGTTGCCGCACCGGTATCATCGGCGTGCTCCCTACCTTTACACCGATGAGGAAACCCAGAAGATATTGGCTGCCGCGCTGGCTCTTCCTCCGGAATCGGGACTGCGGCGGTGGACATATTTTACGCTGATAGGACTGCTAAGCGTCACGGGGTTGCGCCCCGGCGAAGCGGTCAATCTGGAACTCGAAGACGTTGACTTGAAAGAATGCGTACTGACGGTGCGGGGAAGCAAATTTGGAAAGTCGAGGTGGGTTCCTATTCATTCCTCCACTCGAGATGCACTTGCAGACTATCTTCGACGTCGCGCGCGATGTCTTGCGGGGCGCCCGGAAACCCATGTGTTCATCACTTCGCAAGGCAAGCCACTCAGTGGAGACATGGTTTCTCATACATTTACGGCGCTCACACGGGAAATCGGTCTTCGCGATTCGTCAGCAAAGCGCGCTCCCCGCCTGATCGACTATCGCCATTTATTTGCGGTCACGACGCTGGCGAGATTAGACCGGTCGGGTAAAGACCCGGTGCGTTGGTTACCGGTGCTGTCGACGTTCCTCGGGCACCAGTGGGCGAGAGATACATACTGGTATGTCGAGCAGCACCCAGAGCTCATGAAGCAGGCGATGAAGCGCCTGGAGCGTCGCTGGAAGGATATGTCATGAAATCTACCGTCGGTTTCCCATCATTAGTGCAGCGGTTCTTTACGGAACGTCTCATGCAACAACGGCAGGCCAGTCCGCACACCATCAGTTCCTATCGGGACACGTTCAGGCTGCTGCTTCGTTTTGCCTACAAGCGTCTGCACAAACCGCCGGATCATCTGGCATTTGAGGACATCAATGCGCCGCTCGTGACAGCATTTCTGAATGATCTGGAGAAGACCCGGGCTATCAGTGTCCGCACCCGAAATCTGCGACTGACAGCGATTCGCTCGTTCTTCCGTTACGCGGCCTTCGAGACGCCCGCGTATTCCGCGCAGATCCAGCGCGTGCTGTCGATGCCCAACAAACGCTACGATCGCAGGCTCATTCACTTTCTGACACGGCCGGAAGTCAAGGCGCTGCTCGCTGCACCCGATAAGCGCACCTGGTGTGGTCGTCGCGATCATGCGTTACTCCGACTGGGTGTGGAGACGGGACTTCGTGTGTCGGAAATGACCGGCCTCACACGCGAGGACGTGACCCTCGGCGCAGGCGCGCACATTGATGTTATGGGTAAAGGTCGAAAACAGCGCGTTACCCCTTTTAGCAAGGAGACCGCCGCTATTCTAAAAGCTTGGATGAAAGAGCCTCGCACACCCAACAGCGACGCGCTATTTCCGAGTGTTCGAGGTGGACATCTCAGTCCGGACGCGGTACAACGTCTCCTGAAAAAGTACGCTACCCAGGCTGCCATGGGATGTCCTTCGCTGCGAAAGAAACGAGTGACGCCGCACGTGCTGAGGCACTATATGCCCTTCCCGACTATGTCTTGTAATCGAAAGATAGCTCTCTATGGCTCTTTTGAAAAATGAGTGGGTTATGCGGCATGCGGGTTGATCGCGGAGAAGTCGAGCTTTCCGGCGATCAGGAAGATCACGGTGCGCATGGTTTTGAAGCTCACATAACCGCGGGCCTTGCGCTTGGCGGCTTGGAACAGGCCGTTGAGCGCCTCCAGGAAGCCATTGGTCTGGCGCGTCTGGGTCCATGCAACGATACCGTCGAAATGCTTGCGGATCATGCGCGCGACCTCCTTCATTGGCTCGACCTTGGATCGCATGACGTTCGTGCACCACTGCTCGAGCATTGCGGAAACAACGTTGATCTGCTTGCGCTCAAGGATTTCGCGCAACTGCTCGCGATACAGCCAGGCACGGGCAGTGCGTTTGGTCGTGACGTTGGCGATCAACGCGTCGAGATCGGCACGCTGCGCGGCTGGCAACCCGTCGCGATCCTTGAGCAGCGTCCAGCGCAGGCCTTTGAGGCTTGGATCGGTCTTCTGTTCGATACGCCGGGTCTTGTCCACGGCTGCAGAAGCGTGAGCCACGACATGGAACTTGTCGAAGGTGATGCGCGCGTTGGGCAAATGCTCGCTGACGCCCTTGATGAACGCCGGCGACATGTCGATACTGACCACCCCGATCTGCTCAGGCGCAGCGTTGTTCTCGCGCAGATGTGCAGCGAACTTGCCAACCGTGGCAGCATCCTTGCCTTCGGTCACAAACACGACCTTACGCGCGTCGGCATCAGCGACAAGCGTCAGGTAGTTGTGACCGCGCCTGTAGGACGTTTCGTCAACGGCGGCAGCGGTCACGCCGGCCAGATCGAGTTCGGCCACCGCGAGGTCGACATAGCGCTCGCAGATAGCGTACACGCGATGCCACGACTCACCCACCGTTCTGGCTACAGCAGAAAACGGCATCTGCTGCGCAAGCGCCACCACCATGGCTTCAAACAGCAACGTGAAGCCAGAGAGCTTGCCAGCCCAGTCCGGCTCGACCAACACCACGCGGCCGTCGGGAAGCTTCACGCGTGGCGTGCGGACTTCCAGATAGCAGTCGTGCTCGAAGAAGTTCAGGTGCCGATAGCGTTTGGTCACCGTGTCGTGAACCGGGTGCCCACCGGCGACCTCCGGGTGGGAAAAGCGGCTGCCGGCGACAAAGTCAATCTGGATCGTCAACGTCTTGGTTTGCGCGTTGAAGTCGACTTCCCGGACGAACCACGGATCGCTTATGCCAAGGGCTGCTTCAAACAGTTTGCTATGCATCGCTCTTGTTGCTCTTTACCTGAAACCCGCCACGATACCACCCACTTGAAATTCAAAAGAGGCCTCTCTATTTCATGGGCAAACGGATGCACGGAGATAGAGATAGTCTTGACTCCTTCCTTCAGCCCCAGAGCATCCGGGAAGGAGTCCATCATGAGATACACCATCCATGACCGTGTCGTTCTCGCACACGCACCAGAAGGCCCGCTCGCGTCCCATATCGTCGCCTTTGCGAACTCGATCGCTGTGCAGGGATACAGTACGCAGTCACTGAAGTACCACGTTAGGCTCGTTGCAGGTTTTAGCCGCTGGCTTGGCCGAAACGGAATTGACTTGCATAACGTCTGTCCTGATCACAGTGCGCAATACTTACGTTATCGTGCGCGGCACGTGCGACCGGGTCCGGGAGACCGTGCTGCGCTCAGGCATCTCATTGATTTTCTCGATCGTGAGAGGCTGATTTCGGCGCAGAGAATGCCTGAGCGTCGGCTGACCCCTATTGAGTCCTGTACACAGGCTTACGTTGAGTATCTGCATGAGGCGCGCGCCCTGTCCAAAGCAACGATCGTCAATTACGTGCCGTTCATAAGGGAGTTTCTCGAAGATTGCTTTGGTGACGGGCGCATCAGGCTTTCGCGTTTGCGTGCCGGCGATGTCGTGAACTTTGTGCAATGTCAGGCACTGCGTCTGCATCTGAAGCGCGCGAAGCTCATGACTACAGCGCTGCGATCCTTCCTACGTTACGCGTGCTATCGGGGCGACATGACGCTCGATCTGGCCGCCGCTGTTCCCGTCGTGGCCAACTGGTCGATGCAGTCAATCCCTCGCGGGATTCCACCAGAGCAGATACAGCAACTGCTGGTCAGTATCAATCGACGGACTGCCGTTGGTCGTCGTGATTACGCCATCATCCTGCTGCTCGCGCGCCTGGGACTGCGTTCTGGGGAAGTGGCATTTCTCGAGCTCGACGATATTGACTGGAACACAGGAGTTTTAAGCGTGCGCGGCAAGAGTGGCCAGCGTAACGGGCTGCCTTTGCCCGCCGATGTTGGAAAGGCGATTGCAGCATACCTTCGAGACGGGCGACCGCAGAGCACCAGTCGCCGTGTGTTTTTGCGTGCAAAGGCGCCTGTTATCGGCTTTCGTGGTGCGAGTGGCGTGGGCTCCATCGTTCGGCACTCGCTCCAGCGCGCCGGCATCGACGCCCCAACCACGGGGGCGCACCAGTTTCGCCATGGACTGGCCTGCCAGATGCTCAGTCACGGCGCGTCACTCAGTGAGATTGGTGAGTTGTTGGGACATCATCATCCGCAGACCACGAAGATCTACACGAAGGTCGACATCAAGGCATTGCGTACCCTGGCCGTACCGTGGCCGGGAGGTGTGCGATGAACACGCTGCGGCAGGCCGTTCAGGAGTATCTGGACCTCAGGCGGAGCTTGGGCTTCAAGCTTAAAGATGCCGGCAAGGCATTGCCTGATTTCGTCGCGTTTATGGAGAGGCACCGCGCTTCCTTCATCACCCAGGCATTGGCTCTTATGTGGGCCCAGCAACCTTCCAACGTCCAACCCGCGCACTGGGCGCGACGACTCAGTATCGTGCGCGAGTTTGCACGTCATCGTAGTGCGACCGACCCACGCACACAGATTCCTGCACCGGGTCTGCTGCCGTTTTCGCCGAAGCGGGCCCGACCATACCTATACTCGAGCGATGAGATTCGCAGACTACTCCATGCTGCGCTTCAGATACCCTGCCGCTACGCGCGCGACGAACTGCAACCATGGACCTATTACTGCCTGTTTGGCTTGCTGAGCGTTTCGGGCATGCGTCTGGGCGAAGCGCGCAATCTTGAGCTTCAGGACATCGATCTGACGGCGGCAATATTGACGATTCGCGGCGCCAAACTTGGCAAGTCCCGGTTCGTTCCAATGCATGCGTCGACCTGCAAAGTGCTCGCGGACTATATTGCACGACGCAAACGTCATTGGGCGGGGCGACCCGTGTCCTCCTACTTGTTCGTGTCTAACCAGGGCAATCGTCTGGATAGTGGAGAGATTCATCGACACTTCTATGCATTGTCCCGGCAGATCGGTCTGCGTGGCGCAGCCGACAGTCACGGCCCGCGTCTGCATGACATGAGGCACGTATTTGCGACGAATACGCTTTTACGCTGGTACCGTTCCGGACAGGACCCCGAGCGCCGCCTGCCCATCCTGTCAGCTTACCTCGGTCACGTCCACATCGCGGATACGCAGTGGTATCTGAACGCCTCGCCGGAGCTGATGCGCGAGGCGATGCGCCGGCTGGAACAGCGCTGGGAGATTCAACCATGACTACTACCGCCAGTCTCGCTCCGTTGCTGGAGCGTTTTTTTACGCAACGCCTGATGCAGCAGCGCCAGGCGAGTCCCCACACGATCAGTTCCTATCGCGACACCTTTCGTCAGTTCCTGAAGTTCGCGCAGCAACGCCTGCACCGGCAGCCTTCACGCATGAATTTCGAGGAAATCGATGCCCCTTTGATCGTTGCATTTCTCGATGACCTGGAGCAGCGTCAGGGCGTGAGCGTTCGCAGTCGAAATCTTCGCCTCACGGCAATTCATTCCTTCTTTCGTTACGCGGCGCTCGAGACGCCGGCTCATTCCGCTCAGATCCAGCGGGTGCTTGCTATCCCCAGCAAGCGCTTTACCCGCACCCTGGTGCAATTCCTGACTCGCCAGGAAGTCGATGCCCTGCTTGCCGCACCGGACCAGCGTACCTGGGCCGGCCGACGCGATCACGCCTTTTTGCTGGTCGCCGTGCAAACTGGCCTTCGCCTGTCCGAGATGACCGGACTCAAACGCGATGACCTTGTTCTCGGAACCGGTGCTCACGTGCGGGTGATTGGCAAGGGTAGGAAAGAGCGTTGTACGCCCATCGTCAGATCCACGCTCGCCGTACTGAAAGCTTGGCTGCGGGAACCCCAGCGCGGTGAGGACGACGTGCTGTTTCCAAGCGCGAGGGGCGAACGCCTCACTGTTCATGGCGTGCAGTATCTGCTAAACAAGCATCGAGAGACCGCGTCAAAAATTTGTCCATCGTTGAAGCAGAAACAGGTCACCGTTCACCGTTTGAGGCATACGATGGCCATGGACCTTCTGCAGGCGGGCGTTGATCGTTCCGTGATTGCACTGTGGCTCGGGCATGAATCGGTGGAAACCACGCAGATCTATCTCGAAGCGACACTTGCGATGAAGGAGCAGGCTCTTGCGAAGACATCTCTGGCTCACGGCAAGCCAGGACGCTACCGGCCGGCAGACGAACTTCTCGGCTTCCTGAATGGACTGTAGGGCCACGAAACTATGTCGGGTAGTGACGGGGGATGGCTCCACAACAAGTGCGCATCGGACGAGCACGGAGGCAAATCCCTCATTACCCGATATAGTCAGGAAGGGCATATAGTGCCTCCTATATCGTGGACGATATAGCCGCCACACGGCAGCCATGGAATTATTGCAAGCTGGCGTGGATCCATTCAACATTGCCCTGTGGATGGGCCACGAATCGCTCCAGACAACCCAGATTTACCTGGATGCCAGTCTGGAGCTGAAGGAAAAGATTCTCGCTAATGTCGGACCACATGATGGCAAGCCCGTACGATACCGGCCTGACAGTAAGCTCGCGACGTTTCTCAAGGGTCTTTAGCCATTAAAACTATGCCGATCCGGCGACTTTGGGAATGACCTCCTGCTGGGCTCTCTATAAGCATCATCGTGATCCGATCCCAGCTTGATCGGCATTGCCGTGAACGCGGCATAGTTGCGACTACGCCGCTAGCGGCGTAGCAACAAGAGCCGCCTCGTTCCCTTGCACGACAGCGCTGGGGCCGGGCTGGAGCGGTATTTGGAACGGCGGCGGCCCTACGCTCCATTCGACGATCACGTGTTCATTTCGACGGCAAGAAAGCCATTAATTATCAATGATGTCGAAATCGCATTTCGCGCTGCCGCGAAGAAGATAGGCCTACCGTGTGGCCCTGGGATGCCGAGGCCGACACCACATTCACTGCGGCACTATATGCCCTTCCTGACTATATCGGGTAATGAGGATGAGCGTCCGTGATCGTCCGATGCGCACTTCTCGCGGAGCCATCCCGCCAGTCATTACCCGACATAGTTCCGTGGCCTTACAGTCCATTCAGGAAGCCGAGAAGTTGGTCTGCAGGCCGGTAGCGTCCTGGCTTGCCTTGAGCCAGAGATGTCTTCGCGAGAGCCTGCTCCTTCATCGCAAGTGTCGCTTCGAGATAAATCTGCGTGGTTTCCACCGATTCATGCCCGAGCCACAGCGCAATCACGGAACGATCAACGCCCGCCTGCAGAAGGTCCATGGCCATCGTATGCCTCAAACGGTGAACGGTGACCTGTTTGTGCTTCAACGACGGACAAACTTTTGACGCGGTCTCTCGATGCTTGTTTAGGAGATACTGCACGCCATGAACGGTGAGACGTTCGCCCCTCGCGTTCGGAAAAAGCACGTCCCCCTCACCGCGCTTGGGTTCCCGAAGCCAGGCTTTCAGCACGGCGAGCGTGGATCTGACGATGGGCGTACAACGCTCTTTCCGACCCTTGCCGATCACCCGCACGTGAGCACCGATTCCGAGGACGAGGTCATCGCGCTTAAGTCCAGTCATCTCGGACAGGCGCAGGCCAGTTTGTACGGCGAAGAGCAAAAAGGCGTGATCGCGTCGGCCGGACCAGGTACGCTGGTCCGGTGCGGCGAGCAGCGCATCGACTTCCTGGCGCGTCAGGAATTGCACCAGGGTGCGGGTAAAGCGCTTGCTGGGGATAGCGAGCACTCGCTGGATCTGCGCGGAATGAGCCGGCGTCTCGAGCGCCGCGTAACGAAAGAATGAATGAATTGCCGTAAGGCGAAGATTTCGACTCCGAACGCTCACGCCCTGACGCTTCTCCAGGTCATCGAGAAATGCAACGATCAAAGGGGCATCGATTTCCTCGAAATTCATGCGTGAAGGCTGCCGGTGCAGGCGTTGCAGCGCGAACTTCAGGAATTGACGAAAGGTGTCGCGATAGGAACTAATCGTGTGGGGACTCGCCTGGCGCTGCTGCATCAGGCGTTGCGTAAAGAAACGCTCCAGCAACGGAGCGAGACTGGCGGTAGTAGTCATGGTTGAATCTCCCAGCGCTGTTCGAGCCGGCGCATCGCCTCGCGCATCAGCTCCGGCGAGGCGTTCAGATACCACTGCGTATCCTCGATGTGGACATGACCGAGGTAAGCTGACAGGATGGGCAGGCGGCGCTCGGGGTCCTGTCCGGAACGGTACCAGCGTAAAAGCGTATTCGTCGCAAATACGTGCCTCATGTCATGCAGACGTGGGCCGTGACTGTCGGCTGCGCCACGCAGACCGATCTGCCGGGACAATGCATAGAAGTGTCGATGAATCTCGCCACTATCCAGACGGTTGCCCTGGTTAGACACGAACAAGTAGGAGGACACGGGTCGCCCCGCCCAATGACGTTTGCGTCGTGCAATATAGTCCGCGAGCACGTTGCAGGTCGACGCATGCAGTGGAACGAACCGGGACTTGCCAAGTTTGGCGCCGCGGATCGTCAATATTGCCGCTGTCAGATCGATGTCCTGAAGCTCAAGATTGCGCGCTTCGCCCAGGCGCATTCCCGATACACTCAGCAAGCCAAACAGGCAGTAATAGGTCCATGGTTGCAGTTCGTCACGCGCGAAGCGGCAGGGCATCTGAAGCGCAGCATGGAGTAGTCTGCGAATCTCGTCGCTCGAGTATAGGTATGGTCGGGCCCGCTTCGGCGAAAACGGTAGCAGACCCGGTGCAGGAATCTGTGTGCGTGGGTCGGTCGCACTACGATGACGCGCAAACTCGCGCACGATACTGAGTCGGCTCGCCCAGCGGGCGGGTTGGACGTTGGAAGGTTGCTGGGCCCACAAGAGCGCCAACGCCTGGGTGATAAAGGAAGCACGGTGCCTCTCCATGAACGCGACGAAATCAGGCAAGGCCTTGCCGGCCTCCCTCAGCTTGAAGCCCAGGCTCCGCCTGAGGTCCAGATACTCCTGAACGGCCTGCCGCAGCGTGTTCATCGCACACCTCCCGGCCACGGTACGGCCAGCGTACGCAATGCCTTGATGTCGACCTTCGTGTAGATCGACGTGGTCTGTGGATGATGGTGTCCCAACAACTCACCAATCTCACGGAGTGACGCGCCGTGACGGAGCATCTGGCTGGCCAGTGCATGACGAAACTGGTGTGCCCCAGTGGTTGGGGCGTTGATACCGGCGCGCTGGAGCGAATGCCGAACGATGGAGCCCACGCCACACGCACTACGAAAGCCGGTGAAAGGCGCCTTCGCACGCAAAAATACACGGCGACTCGTGCTCTGCGGTCGCCCGTAGCGAAGGTACGCTGCAATCGCCTTGCCAACATCGGCGGGCAAAGGCAGCCCGTTACGCAGGCCACTCTTGCCGCGCACGCTTAAAACTCCTGTGTTCCAGTCAATATCGTCGAGGTCGAGAAATGCCACTTCCCCAGAACGCAGTCCCAGGCGCGCGAGTAGCAGGATGATGGCGTAATCACGACGACCAACGGCAGTCCGTCGATCGATACTGACCAGCAGTTCCTGTATCTGCTCTGGGGGAATCCCGCGAGGGATGGACTGCATCGACCAGTTGGCCACCACGGGAACAGCGGCGGCCAGATCGAGCGTCATGTCGCCCCGATAGCACGCGTAACGTAGGAAGGATCGCAGCGCTGCCGTCATGAGCTTCGCGCGCTTCAGATGCAGATGCTGTGCCTGAAATTGCACAAAGTTCACGACATCGCCGGCACGCAAACGCGAAAGCCTGACGCGCCGGTCACCAAAACAATCTTCGAGAAACTCCCTGATGAACGGCGTGTAGTTGATGATCGTCGCCTTGGACAGGGCGCGCACCTCGCGAAGATACTCAACGTAAGCCAGGGTACAGGACTCAACCGGGGTCAGCCGACGCGCGGGCGTCCTCTGCGCCGGAATCAGCCTCTCACGATCGAGAAAAGCAATGAGATGCTTGAGCGCAGCACGATCTCCCGGACCCGGTCGCACGTGCCGCGCGCGTTAACGTAAGTAACGCGCCGCTTGATCAGGACAGACATTACGCAAGTCAATTCCGTTTCGACCGAGCCAGCGGCTAAAACCTGCAACGAGCCGAACGTGATACTTCAGTGACTGGGTGCTGTATCCCTGCGCAGCGATCGAGCTTGCAAAGGCGGCGATATGGGACGCGAGCGGGCCGTCTGGTGCGCGTGCGAGAACGACACGGTCATGGATGGTGTATCTCATGATGGACTCCTTCCCGAATGCTCTGGGGCTGAAGGAAGGAGTCAAGACTATCTCTATCTGCGGCCATCTGTTTGCCCGCGAAATAGGGCTATCGTTCGATTACCAGACATAGTCGGGAAGGGCACATAGTGCCTCCTATATCGTGAACGATATAGGAGGCACACTTGTGCGTTGTCCGTCCTGCAAGCCACCAAGGATCTCAGAAAGGTTTCGCTTTGGCTCGGCCACGCACACATGCAGACGACCGAGATCTACACACGTGCGGACCCATCGGTAAAATTGGAAGCGCTCGAAGCAATCGTCCCGCCAAATCTGCGTTCCGGACGCTTCAAGGCTACGGATGAACTCATCGCCTCTCTAAGACCGGGTTCCCTTATGCAGAGAAAAAAGTAGTCAAATTCATTCGCCAACGGGGCCTCCATGAACGGGGCTCCGCATAAAAATACACTCTGCGTTAGAGTTGGACTTTAACGGCCAGGCCATCGCAGGCTTGGGACCGCTGTCGTATGAGGCGCAACGCGGGCTATATCTGCACCCGACTTACGCGGTAACGCCAGCGCGCGAACCGCTGGGCGTGCTTGACGCCTACATGTGGGCGCGCGAGCCCAAGGGTGCGGATGGCGTGCGCCCCGGCATCAAGGAAAGTACCCGCTGGACCGAAGGATATGAGCGGGTCGCCGAACAGGCGGCCGCACTGCCTGCCACGCGACTCGTCTATGTGGCTGACCGGGAGTCGGACATCATGGCGCTGATGGTCAAGGCAAAGGAGTTGGGCCACCCGGCGGATTGGCTACTGCGCTCGCAGCACAATCGCACCTTGCCTGGCGGCGGCAAGCTGTGGGACCAAGTGACTGCGGGTAAGCCAGTGGGCAGGATTCACTTTACGCTGGCAGCCCGTCAGGCTCAGCCGGCGCGCGCGGTACGGCAGCAGGTGTGGGCGCAACGTGTCACGTTGCCTGATGCTGCGGGCGGCGTGGTGAGCGCCACTTGCATCGTCGCCCGGGAGGTCGACCCGCCGGCAGGCGTCAAGCCGATTGAATGGCGACTGCTGAGTAATCGCGAGGTGGACGACCTTGACGCAGCGGCGCAGCTTATTGACTGGTACCGCGCGCGTTGGGAGGTCGAACTATTCTTTCACGTGCTTAAGAACGGCTGTCGGGTCGAGGCGTTGCAACTCGCATTGAGCTTGCCCCCGTAAAACGAATCCCTTGCTGAGGTTAAACTGAAGCAAGGAGAGATGTGATGACAAGCAAGACAAAGCGGGCGCAGTACACGCTGGAATTCAAGCTGGAAGCGGTACGGCTGGTGAAGAGCGGGCAAAGCATGGCGGTGGTTAGCGCGACCCTGGGTATAAGAGCGCAGACGCTGCATAACTGGGTCAAGGCGGAGCGGGAAGGCAAGCTGACTGGGGCGGGGATGAAGCCGGTTAGTCCCGAGCAGATGGAGCTGGCCCGGCTTCGGGCGGAAGTGGCGCGCTTGAAGATGGAGCGCGATATTTTAAAAAAAGCCGCGGCATACTTTGCGAAGGAGTCGGTGTGAAGTATGCGTTCATCGAGCAAAACCGACGTTACTGGCCGGTCTCGGTCCTGTGTGAGCTGATGGGGGTCAGCCCCAGCGGCTATCACCAGCGCAAGCAACGCACAGTAAGCACCGACAGGCCCGATAGAGGCCGACTCAGTGACGATGCCTTGCTGGCCCACATCAAGGCGATTCACGTCGGGGTCAAGGGGGAGTACGGCTGGCCGCGCATGTGGAAGGAACTGCTGGCGCGTGGTGTGCGGGTGGGCAAGGAGCGTGTTCGCAAGCTGATGGCACTGCACGGCATTCGCGCCCGCCACAAGCGCAAGTACATTGCGACGACCAACTCGAACCACGATTTGCCGGTGGCCCACAATCTGCTGCAACGCGACTTTAGTCCTGCAGCACCCAATCAAGTCTGGACGAGCGACATCACCTATGTGGCGACAGCCGAAGGCTGGCTCTACTTGGTGGTCATCATCGACCTGTTCAGCCGGCAGGTGGTTGGCTGGTCGATGCAACCACACATGAAGGCCGAATTGGTCACGGACGCGCTGCGCATGGCCTGGTTCCGGCGCCGCCCGGAAGCCGGTTTGATTGTGCACACCGACCGATTGAATCCGCCCAGTATTGCAGTCACCTGTTTCAAGACGCCCTGAAGGCGTATGGCATGCGCTCGTCAATGAGCCGCAGGGGCGATTGCTGGGACAACGCGCCGACAGAGAGTCTGTGGGGGTCGTTGAAGGTCGCTCGCCTGCACGGTCGCCAGTTCGCTACCCGCCGCGCCGCAATGGATGAGGTAATTGACTGGCTTGGCTTTTATAATGCCACCCGGCTCCACTCGACGCTGGGCTACGTCAGCCCCATGACGTTCGAGAAAAACTGGTTCGCAGCTCAGCAACACCGGGCTGCCTAATTCCCTCGCTTATGGGATTCGTGGAACAGGGGCAAGGTCACATCGATGGCACGGCTTGAGCGTGCCTTGGCGCTGTTCATGGTGGTGGCATGGCGCATCGCTCGGTTGATGCGACTGGGCCGAACTTGCCCGGACCTGGATGCAGGGCTGCTGTTCGAGCGGGATGAATGGCGCGCGGCATTCATTCTCAACAAGAAGAAACCACCGAAGACGTCACCGCGTCTGAACGAGGTCGTGCGCTTGGTCGCCATGCTCGGCGGCTTCCTGGCGCGCAAAGGCGACGGCGAACCCGGAGTCAAGACCATCTGGCAAGGGCTGCAGCGAGTGGTGGATTTTGCCGCCGGCCTCCGGTACGCCCGTGAACTTGACGACTGAGATGTGTGTAATCAAATGAGCCTAGCCACCTCTTCATTATTCTTTTGATGGATGCTGCAGTCGCACAATCATCTGACAAGTTCCCTATTAATTGGCAAATTCTGTGCCATGACAACCGGGATCAAAAAGATAGTGGAAAAGGGAGCTTGCTGGCGCGTTGCATGGCTGCGATCGCTTTTCACGCATCGTTGTGACGATCAATCTAATCGGTACACAGCCCAAAATGAAAAGCTGCTGACCGGCTGCACGGATGTTGCGATGCAGAAGAAACGCACGGATCGGAAAATCCGAACGATTGGGCGCTGTCCGCTAAGAACCGCTAGTTGAGATTTATGCGGACGTCAAAACTCTTGTTCCGAATGGGATTAGGCCTGGTGAGCGGCCGAAGGAGTGTGGCCACCCTAGCCGGGGCCGCTTGCTTCGTTATCAAAAACTCCAGGTGATGCCAACGCGCAAGGTGCGCGGCTCAGCCGGATGGATATGGTGGTCGTTGATGCCGGCGGCCGCACCGCTGGCATCCAGGGGAAATGTCTCTCCCTTGAGCAGCGAAGCATAGTAGTAGTCGATATCGTTGGCCCGCTTGCCCAGCACATTCAGTACTTCCGCGAAGATCCGCACGTTCTTTTGCACGCGGTAGCCGAGCTTGAGATTGACCAGGAAGGACGAGGCGGAGCGCACGCTGTTGTCCTCGATCAGCGGACGCGGGCCAAAATAGCGCATCCTCGCGCCAAACGACCAGCGGCCCCGGTTGGCGGACAAGCCCATCGACGCGGTGGTCTGGATGGATTCCGGAATGTAGTCGCCGATGCTCTCGTGATCGCGGAAACGCGCGCGGGAAAAGGCGGCGTCCGCGTCGATGATGAGCCCTGCCATGGGCACATAGTAGGCGGTCAGCTCGATGCCCGTGCGCCGGCTTGGCCGGCTCGGCTCGGTAGTGCCGGTATCGCCCGAGAACACCAGTTCAGAGCCGATATTGAGGCGCCATAGCGATGCCGACAACTGCAGCCCGGGCAACACGTCCCCTGTGCGCACACCCAGCTCGCAACCCGTGGCGGGAACTAGCACGCTCACCTTTTGCACGGGATCTCCCGTGGAAGGATCGACCGTGGCGGTGGCGCCGCGCACGTCGTTGCTGTGATATCCGCGCCCCCAGTTGACGAACACATCGGTCTTGGCCGTGGGCGACAACACCAGGCTCAGCTTGGGGCTAACGATGTGATCACGACCGTTGCCGGAATTGGCGGGATTGTCGCTGGACACGCCGTACCAGAACTGGTCCGCGCGCAGGCCGGCCACGGTGCGCAGCCAGGGCAGCCATTGGACGGTATTACGCAGATACAGCGCGGCGCTGGTTTCGTTGACGCGGTCGCTGCGGACTTGCTGGTAGGAATGCCGCGCCGCAGTGTTGTTGAGCGTAATGGGATCGAGCCGCTCGTAGCGCAGCTGCGTGCCGAGTTCGGACTCAGTGTCGCGTCCCGCGAGCGTGCCGAACCAGGTGCGCGACGCATTGGCGCCGGTGGTCACCCGGTTCTCGAACTGCTCGAACTGGTCGCCGCGCTCGGGGTTGTTCAGCGCGTAGGTGAAGTTGGAGAACAGTTGCAGGCGGCTCTTGATCATATAGGCATTGGCCTTGAACTGGCCGTCCTGGAGCGGCCGCTGCCAGTCGGCGGAAAGGCTGTAGCGCGACGATGCGCCACCGTCGGTGGGATCGATATGGCCAAAGCGGGAGATCAGGCCCTGGTCGATGGCGCGCTGCGGCACCTGGTCCGTCGAGTTCCAGGCGTTCTTGTAAGCCATCGCCGTGATGCCTAGGCGCTCGCCGCCGCCCAGCGGCAAGCTGTAGCGCAGCACGCCGTTGAGCTTGTGCACGCCTTCCGGCAGCACCCAAGGGCCGTTCTCGCCCAACCATTCGAAGCCATAGAGCAGCGTGCCCGGTCCTACCTGATTAGAGTCGGCCAGCAGCGCGCGCCGGTAGCCGTGCTGGCCCAGCTCCAGCTGCGCGATGCCTTGCGGCAGGCTGGAAACATAATCTATCCGGACCGCGCCGGCCGCGGAGAAATCGCCCTCTTCCGCGAAGTAGGTTCCCTTCTTGTAGGCAATGCCACTCACCAGTTCAGGAATCACGAAGTTGAGGTCGGTGTAGCCCTGGCCATGCACATGGGTGCGCATATTGACGGGCATGCTTGCCACGGTGGTGGCCAGGTCGGTGCCATGGTCGAGGTTGAAGCCGCGCAGGAAGTACTGGTTAGCCTTGCCGTCGCCGCTGTGTTGCGTGACGATCAGCCCCGGCACCGTTTCAAGCAGTTCCCTGGGCCGCAGCAGTGGCCGGTTTTCGAGCTGCCCGCGCGTGACATAGCCCTGACTGGCAGCCTCCCCGGTCGCATCTGCCTCCGCCTGCGAGCCTTGCACGGTCACCGTCCTGAGTTGCGCCTCGGGCTGCTGCACGCCGCCGGCGATCGAGGCGCCATGAGGGATGGCGCAGCAGCTTACCGCAACTCCGATCGCCAGCGTCGAGGGCCGTCGCAGGCACGGGCCGCAATGCGGCGCGAGCGCCTGGGGAGCGTCACGACAACCCGGCCTTTGACCCGATGCGCAATTCTTCCCTACGGCTTTCATCACAATCTTGAATGCACACTGAATCATTGAGCCTCCTTCAAGACTGCCCAGAAGTACTTGGCCGAAGCGCAGATCGCGAACCAGCAGGTACCTGCGGGATCTTCGCGTTCGGGTGGGTTAGCACGTATTGGCCAGAATCCGCGTCGAGCGTAAATCCATGGATCCCGCTGCCGGTCTTCAGGACCAGCAGCGCGGGCGCGTCGTACAGTGCGTATCCCGCGGCCATCTGCGCGCTACCCGCTTGGAGGAGGTCGCGCTCCTCAGGCGCCGATATGCCTTCTGGGCAACGCAGGACTGAGAAGATGATCCCCCCAGAGACGTTCACGTCAATGTTGGCCGAGCCGTCGAGCGGATCGCAAACCAGCAGGTACCTGCCCTGGGGCGAGCGGAGCGGCACCGGATAGGCCCCTTCCATGCCTTCCGACGCCATTCCGGCCAAGTGCCGGGCGAGCGCTTCCGAGCGCGCGAAGAAACAGGGGGTGGCCATGTCGGTCTTGCTCTGGATTTCCCCGGGTACGTCCCGTCCTGCCGCTTCGCCACCCAGCGCCAGCGGCGAGCCCTTGGCGATCGAGCTGGCGATCTTCCGGCAAGCAATGGAGACGTCGAGCAACAGCGCGATCAGATCGGAATCAACGGTCTTCGAGCCATGCT
Organism: Cupriavidus necator; assembly: GCF_016127575.1. Taxonomy (NCBI): domain Bacteria; kingdom Pseudomonadati; phylum Pseudomonadota; class Betaproteobacteria; order Burkholderiales; family Burkholderiaceae; genus Cupriavidus; species Cupriavidus necator. Next base: position 55,821 of record NZ_CP066020.1, on the reverse strand, counting down.
GCTCGGCGATGACAAATCGGGTGAAGGTCAATTTCTGAGTCATCGGAATCATCTCCAAAGATTGCTTGAGGCAAGTTGGTCTTCTACGGAGTACGGCTGGCGACTAAGGCTATGCTGAACAAGCCGCGTGAATTGGTGTGTTCAGACTGATAAGAACGTGTGCGGTCGAAAAACTCGGCTCTGATGACGCGAATTTTTCCTGCCGCATCCCAAATGGGGCGTGTTGGCGGAGCACTTGCCCCACATTCGCCCTTTACGGACGGACTGCTCCCATCAAATGCCCTCGGCTGAGGTACAGATTGGCCAGCGCCAGGGCCGTGAAGGCCCGGCCGGCATTCTTCTTCAAGCCACGGTAGCGTACTTTAGTGAAGCCCCACAGGCGTTTGACTACGGCAAACACATGCTCGACCCGAGCACGGATCTTCGATTTGTTGCGGTTCTTCCCACGTTGCACCTCGTCAATCTGCCCGCTCTTGCGCGTACGCTGATTGGTGAAGTCCTTGGCGCGGGGCGCCTTGGACGCGATCAGCGCCTGCTGACTGGCGTAGGCGCTATCGCCATAGACTCGCTGCTCCTGCCCATGCAATAGCTGGTGCACTGCATGCTTGTCATGAACATTGGCTGGCGTTACGACTGCCGAATGGGCCAACCCAATCTGACTGTCCACGCCAATGTGGAGCTTCATGCCGAAGTGGTAAGTAGACCCGGGGAACCGCCCCCCGAGCCTCTCGCAGAACCGTACGTGACACTCTCGCGTCATAGGGCTCCCGTTATCCAGCCGGTTGCGTAACCACACGCCAGTGAGCGAACAGCATCGGGTTGTTACGGCGCATCCTGTCCAGCCATTCGGCACTTCGTCGCTTGCGCCTGTGCAGACCCTTGTACTTCCGTCGGGCCCAACGCTCAAGAGCGCAGTCGATGTGCTGGAAGATGTGAAGCATCGCAGTCTTGTAGAACGCGCCATAGTAATTCCACCACCCCTGTATCACTGGGTTGTACAGTCTCGCCACATCGGCAAGTGTTACATGGGTCTGGCGATTGAGTCGCCAACCCCGCACTGCCTGCCGCATCCGCTTCAAGGCACTCTCGCTGGCTCCCGGCAGGAAGCTGGTAAAAGGCCCCCCTTGCGGGCTGAGCGCTTTCCTCGGCCTAAACGTAAAACCGAGAAACGTAAAGCTCGCGTGCAGATGGCGTTCGCTGCGGTTGCGCTGTCTCTGCAGTACACGATCTTCGATTTCTCCGGATGCATCGTCAGCCCACAAGCTGCCAGCCGTGCTGCAATGGACCGCATCACGTATTCCGCCTGCCTGCGGCTATTGCAGTGAACCACCGCATCATCCGCGTAGCGGGCAAACGGACAGTTTGGGCTGGTGCGCTGCATCCATCGGTCGAATGTGTAATGCGTGAACAGGTTCATCAGGATCGGACTGCTCACACCGCCCTGGGGTGTTCCCCGCGTGCGGGGCACACGCACCCCGTCCGCTGTCTCGAACGGTGCAACCCGCCACCGTTCGATGCATAGCAGTATCCAGTCTTCCCTGATGTGGGTGCGCACCGCTTTCATCAGCAGTCCATGATCGATCTGATCAAAGGCTGCCTTGATGTCAAATTCTACCACCCAGTCATATCGCCAGCAACGTTCACGAGTGATCGCTACCGCCTGCTTCGCAGACCGCCCCGGCCGGTACCCGTAGGAGTCCGGATGGAAGATCGCGTCGAGACCCGGCTCAATGACCAGTTTGACCACGGTTTGCGCAACACGGTCTGCGACCGTGGGCACCCCCAGCTTTCTCGTACCTCCCGACGCCTTGGGAATCTCCACTTGCTTGACCGGTGGCGGGAGATACGACCCCGATGGCATCCGGTTCCACAGCTTGTACAGATTCTTCGACAGGTTCTGCTCGAACTCGGCGATGGCTTCATCGTCGATCCCGGCAGCGCCACGGTTGGCCTTGACCTGCTGGTATGCCTCCCATACCGTGCGCTTCGCAATGTTGTACGGCTTCGCCGATTTCACGCCGCTCATCCCCGCAGGTTGACCGCGTTCATCAGCAGGATAACGCCGCCCCTTCGCTCCATTCCCATTACAGGAACTTCAACGCTACTACGGGCGGCTCCGCCCCTCACTCCAGCATCGGTATTCTTCCTCATGGTGTCTGCCATTTGTCATTTCCCTTCACATCTGGAGCAAGATTCTCACGTTCCGTACCAAAGCCTGCGCTGAGATCATGCCGCCTATACACCGGCTGCCACCGGACCCGTAAACAGGTGTCGTCCCGGTTTGTCCTGAAGCGAATGGCCGGCCTCAGTTTCGACAGCGCCCTGGCAATAACGATGCGTCATCGGACGGTTTGCTTTCTCAGCACGTACCCGCCATCCTCTGCGGATGACGTCCCCGGTCGCTCACCACCACGCCTTTTGAACGCAGCAGCACCGGGTGGTTTGGAATCTGCTCCTGCAAGCCGACTCCGGGAGGCCTTCTCCCATCTTCAGTACAGCATCGCAGACTTAAGCCTGCGTTCGTGACACACACCATTGCTTCCCTTTGCGAGTCTGGTGCATCTCCGGCTCGCGCGACTTCTCTTCATTCTTCCTCGAACTCGGTGCGCCGATGATGGTGGCATCCACAATGGTGCCAGTCTTCAGCTTTACACCGTTGGTTTGGAGGACCCGGCCAACCTCAGCGAACAGCCGCTCGGCAAGCTGGTGCTTCTCCAGTAACCGGCGAAACTTCAGCAGCGTGCTGGCGTCCGGCACCGGTTCACGACCCAGGTCAATCCCAACGAAGCGGCGCAGGCTGGCGCTGTCATACAGCGCCTCTTCGCAGGCCAGATCCGCCAGGTTGAACCAGTGCTGCAAAAAGTGGATGCGCAGCATCCGTTCCAGGCCAATGGGCGGCCGGCCGTTGCCCGCCTTCGGATAGTACGGCTCGATCACGGCGCACAATGCCGCCCACGGCACGATCGTCTCCATCATCGCCAGAAATGTCTCGCGTCGCGTTGGCTTACGGTATTGCTCGAATCCCGCCTCTTGATCTGCACCCGCCGCGAACGTCATCTGCTTCATGTTCATCTCTTCGCGCTCGTGATTCTTCAGATAACGCTTACTCTCACGAACCGAAAGACTTAATCAGCATTGCCCTAATATGCTCGCTGCTAAGCGGGCATTAGCGAGTCAATACACCGAGCGCACCCGACCAGTGGCGAGTTCGGAAGCGTCGCCTTTGTAGATTCGGGACATCGCGCTTCGAGACGTCATTTTCCGCCAGGATAGAGATTTCAATCTCTGCGCCGGTACGGCAGTATATTCGCGCCCGCGGTAGCATTCGACCGCTCGCTCTCCTCATCAGTGAGATCAAACTCGCCGGCGTGACCGGTTTTGAGTGAGTTCAAGTTGCCCCGCGCGCCTTGACCGAGACGTCGACCGAGTGCGCCATCCCGCAGGCGAGGCGGGTCGCCTCGACGTGGTAGTCCTAGTCGGAAGGGGCCTGCACGTCTTCACGCAGCAAGCCTTCCTATCTGCCAGGAAGCGCTTCCCTGGCCGTGGACGTTTCACGTTTTGCGAGCCGGCGCGCCCGGTGGGGACTATTGGGACAGCTTGGCGGGCCCTCAGGCACGCACTTCGCTGTCGTCGTAGCGGCGCAAGCGATAGACGACGATCGACACGACCCAACACACGGTAAAGATGCCAATAATGACGAAGCCCAATTGACAGAAATTCTCGTTCAAAGCGCCAACCGCGTTCCAGAAAACGCCCTTCAACATGAACTTGTCGGCCAGGAGGCCAAGCGTCTCAATGCCACCGACGATGAGGGCAACAATCGCCGATACGAAGGTAATTGTCATGTTGTAATAGAGCTTGCGCACGGGCTTGGCATAGGCCCACGCATAGGCGCCACACATCAGGATGCTATCGATGGTGTCGATCAGCGCCATGCCGGCGGTGAACAGCGCCGGAAATACCAGAATCGACCAAATCGGAACGCCACGCGAAGCCTCCATCGTCGAGATGCCGAGCAAGGCGACCTCGGTCGCGGTATCGAACCCGAGCGCAAAGAGCATGCCGAGCGGGTACATATGCCAACTGCGTGTGATGAACCGGAACAGGGGACGGAAGATACGCGCCAGGAACCCACGGTTGCCGAACAGAAGGTCAAAGTCTTCCTCAACGTAGATGCCGCCGCGCCGCACACGCCGGAACGCCCGATACGCCGAGCGCAGGATCACCAGATTGATCGCCGCAATGGCGAACAAAAATAGCGCGGAAGCAAGCGTGCCGATAACGCTGCCGACTTCATGAAACGCGTCCAGACGCTCCTGGAGCGTGGTCGCCATGACAGCGATCAGCACCGAAGCAAGCACTACCACACTTGAATGGCCAAGCGAGAACCAAAGCCCAGCTGTGATGGGCCGCCTGCCGTCCTGCATCAACTTGCGGGTGACATTGTCGATTGCCGCGAGATGATCTGCGTCTACCGCGTGGCGCAACCCAAGGCCGTAGGCCAGCAGTGCGGTGCCGAGCAGCACCGGATGATCGCGAAACGCGGCGAGCGCGCAGAGCCAGGCGCCGATATTGAATGCAATCAGCAGCGCGTAGAGCAAGATGATCTTGGCCCGCGGGCGGCCAGTAGAATTCATGCGTACGCCAGCGAGCAATTGGAACATGCTGGAAGTCTCCTGTCTCGGTTCCGACGCCGCTGTCATCCGCGGCTTTTGCCAGTAAGGCTCGACTGCACCGTAACGCAATTTCCGCGCCTGCGAGCCAACTCCTGGCGAATGCGGCAGAAGCTCACTCTCAGGTCTTGGTTCGCTTATGCTATTCCCGAAATAGCGGTATCTGCTGCGCAAGTCCGTACGTGAGGACTGCAAAGCAGGTTTGCATGATCATCGCATTGGTGACATGCCCATATCCAGATGGCAATACCATGTTCCATGGGAGTCTAAATAGCCGGAGCAGCGCTTTCTAGCCTGGTGCAGCAGGGAAATCAGGCCATCAGCCTCCTGCCTCCGCCAATTTCGAACAGGCGTTCCCCGGAACACGGGCGGAGCCGGGCCCCGGCAACCGATCAACGCCGGTCTGCGGACGACCCCTTGTCGTGAGCAGCTGGCAGTTCGACCGTGAACTCCGCGCCGCCCTCCGGGTGGTTGCGGACGAGCAAGCGCCCGCCATGTCTCTCGACAATGCCATAGCTGATCGAAAGACTAAGCCCAGTCCCCTTGCCAACAGGCTTGGTGCTGAAGAATGGATCGAACACGCGGGCCAGGTGTTCAGCCGCAATGCCGGGACCGTTGTCTCGAAAGCGCAGCACGACCCGGTCGTCGAGTCGGTCCAAGGCGATCCACAATGCCGGAACGGCATCGTCACGGCTCCCCGCCGCATCGTAGGCATTCTGAATCAGATTCATCATTACCTGCTGCACGTGCCCGGCGCTGCCCATCACCAGGCATCCCGGTAGCGGTGACCAATGGACTTCGAAAGTCGGCGCAGTTCCTTTCTTCACCCAGTGAATGGCCCTTTTCACCACTTCGCTCAAATCGAACACGCTTGGCTCTTCACGATCCACAGCGGAAAAGCGCGTCAGGCCACGCACGATGTCGGCAGTGCGCTGCGCGCCCTCGAGCGTCCCTTCTATCAACGACGGCATATCCTGCAGAATATGATCGATGCGCAAGCGAATCCGCTGGCGCTCGGCTTCAGCGCCATCCTCTCCGCTATGCAGCAATGCCACGTAGGCTGCGAGGCGTTCGCTGTAGCGCTTAAGCGCGTGCACATTCCCCAGCACGAAGCTGATTGGATTGTTCAACTCGTGCGCCACCCCAGCGACAAGGCGCCCGAGTGATGCCATCTTTTCCGCATGCAGCAGTTGCTGCTGCGTACGCTTGAGTGCCTCGTGCGCCTCGCGCAATTGATGATAGGCACGTTTGATCTCGGCCATTGGGCGACCCACGAAAACATAGCCTTCACGCCTGCCATTCGGACCGATACGGGGCGTGCAACTGACGTCCACCGGCACGATGCTGCGTTCGGCATCGAACAGATTTAGCTCGACAACGTTGAAACTCCGGCCAGGCCCCACATTGTCGATCACCGTGCGCAACGTCGCGGCGCTGTCGTCGTCGGCCAGCAACTGATAAATCGACATGCCGTGCAGAGCGCTCTCCTGCATGCCTACCAGTTCGCGCAGCGCCACATTGGTCTCCTCTATTTCGCCACGCGCATTGCAAGCAACCAGTACGTCCGACATCGCCGAAAGCAGGCTGAAGATGAATTGCTGGGACTGCTCCAGTTGAGCGTTCTTTTCCTCCAGCGCTACTTCGTCCTCTATCAATTGCAGGTAGACCTCGTCCATTTTGCGGATCACGTCCAGCCAGGTCGCTTCGTCGATACCCTCGAGTTGCGATGGTGTCATGGCGTCCAGATCGACGCCGTGACTCCCGCTTGATGTAGTGGTCCTCTTACTGGACATGGCGATAATGGCAATCAGGTGCCCGAGGATGCGACGCAACGTTGCCACGTCGGCTTCGGCTTGCCCGTGCCATATGATCGTGGTGATTGAGGTGCATGCTCAATGCACGGTGCACACCATGCAGGGATCGAAGGAGCGGACAATGTGCTGAACGGCGACCGGCGTTGTTTCGCCTTGCAGCACAGGCGCACCCTCGAGTGCTTTCTCCACGGCCCCGGGCTGGCCGGCTATATCGCGCGGCGAGAAGTTCCAGGACGTGGGTGCGACGATCTGGTAATTGTCGATTCGCCCATCGCGCACCGACACCCAGTGCCCCAGGCTGCCGCGCGCCGCCTCCGTAAGGCCAACGCCAGCGCCCTGATCCGGCAGGTGGGCCGACGCCCAATATGGGGCCCCGATTTCTAGGGACTGTAACCAGTCTTCCATCAACGGCACCACTCGCGCCAGTTCAACCAGTCGCGCCAATACGCGCGTATAGACGGTGGCGCCGCAGCGCGCCACCGCGTCACGCACCAAGGGCTGTGCGCCGGCCAACTGCCGGGCGATCGCACCGGTCTCCAGCACGGCGCCGGCCAATCGAGGGGCCTTGTTCCAGGTATAGGCGCCCACCTTGTCAGGTGCTGGCGCGGTCAGGCCATTGGCAGGATGACGCGCCCCCCCTTGGTCGACTAACCAGGCGGAGGTGGCATCTTCGCTGATCGCGGCAAGATCAAGCGCGTCGAGCCGCCCTTGCGCGCTACGCCACACACCTTGTGCGAAGCAAAAACCGCCTTCGGGCTGGGGGTAGGCGCCATATGACAGATACGTACCCGGGCCGGGCCCCATCTGGTCCAGCGCCGCATCCTGCGCGATCGTGAGGAAACATCGCAGGTCTCCGGCCTGCGGCGCCTGCGCATGCCAGCGCCACAACGCGACTTCGCTGTCGAGCGCGACGACGTCCTCGAGCGGTGCGGCATACAGTGTCTGCTCGAGAAAGCACCGGAATTCGCGCACCCGGCCCAGCAGGCGAACGCGCTCAGCGGCGTCGATGGCGCGCGACGAACCACCGGGCTGCACCGATTCTGTGTGCGGCCATTTGCCGCCCAGGGTGCCCATCAAGGTAAACCATCGCTGCCTTGCGGCAATCGCCAGCCTGTGGTGCTTACCATGCGTGGGCGAAAAACGTGCCGTCGCGTCGGTGTGCCAGGGGCGGCCAGCATATATCTCGCGCGTGAAATCCGGCATGAAGAACAGATAGAAGTGCGTCAGATGGTCGGCCAGATTCTCGGTCGCCAGCATCAAGTTCATCGCCAGCATACCGTTAGCGGGTACCGTCACGCCGGCAAGATCCGCCAATGCGCGGCTGGCCGCGACCGACTGGGACACCGAGCAGATACCGCACACACGCGGCGCATAGACCAGCGCGTCAAGCGGATGCCGGTGTAGCAGGATCTGTTCCAATCCGCGGTACATCGTGGCATTCACACGTGCTGAGCATACCCGACCGCTGGCGACCTCGAGGTTCACCTCGAGGTCGCCCTCAACGCGGTTGAACGGCCCCACCACCAAACGTTCCATGCTCGCCTCCTATTTCAGCCGCGTCTTGCGAATGGCTGGCGCGATCAGCGGATGATCTGCCGTGGCATTAAGTTTCACTCGCTTGGGCGTGGCTGACTTGGACAACGAAGCAAGCGCGACAAACCAGGCTTTGGGCATATCGGTGGGCAAACCGATCGGGATGCCGGCAACCTTGGGTGTTTGGTGGAAGGGGTGGCCGGGCTCTTCGAAGCCGGGTTCAGTGCAACTGATGCAGGCATACCCCCCGCGGGTACAGGAACCCTCTCCGTTCCATAGGCGGGTATTGCAATCGGCGTGAGCCTGGGTACCCTTGCATCCCATGTTTTCCATCATGCAACCCAGGTCCGAAGGCTTTTCCGCACTAGCCTTGAATTCATAGTACTCGTTGCGCGTGCAACCGTGATGCACCAACTGATCAGCATAGAATCGAGGCCGGCCCAGGGTATCCAGGTCGCTCGCGGTTAGCAGGCGAGCCGACAGCAATGCCAGTGCATCCGTCACCCAACCCGGATGCGTCGGGCAACCGGCGACATTGATCACCGGCAGGCCGGCGCGTGAGCGGTAGTTGAGGCCGAGCAGTCCTCCGGGCTGGTCCCCCTCGTATTGCAGGCCACAGGCGTCCGTCGGGTTCCCGCCACCTGCGGTGATGCCGCCATAAGCGGCACAGGTGCCGACCGCCAGCGTGTAGTCGGCGACCGCTGCCAGGCGGCTGACCCATTCGATCATCGGCACACCAGTGCCGGCGAGGAGATGAAAGCGCCCGGTACCATGCGGACCGCGCAGCATCGCCCCCTCGACACACAAGGCATGCAGTGCGACGCGGCCTTGCAAGCAGTCTTCCAATATTTGCAGCTGTTCCACGCCGCTTTCCAGCGATAGCGAGGGATGCCAAAGCATGTGGATTCCCGCACTCTTGAGCATGCCAGTGAAATCGGTAGTGTCCGCGCAAAGCAGGGACATGCTGCAGCCACCGCAGCCGCCGGACTGTATCCAGAGCACATTCAATACGCCGGGTTTTGCTGAGGCAAGACCGGTACATACAGGCGCGTTCATTTCTCCTCCAAGCCAAAGCGCAACAGCTTCTGACGTAATCCGACGCGCGATAGACCCAACTCCTTGGCCGCATGGGTCTTGTTCCAACGATGGCGCAGGAGCGCCTCCTTCAGCACCACCGCCTCGATCGCGTCAAGTCGCTCCTGCAGCGTACCCGACTGCGGGAAAGTCTGCACATGCGGCCCACGCTTGACGGTGCCGGGCTGACCGTGCAGCACCTTGCGCGAGAAAAGTTGCGCGCGAATCTCTTCGCCCGAGGAGAGCGCTACCGCCCGATAAATCTCATTGCGCAGTTCGCGGATGTTGCCCGGCCAGGGATACGCCATCATCGCTGCAAGTGCGTCCCCACCGAAATACAGACCGGGGCGGGCCAGCTCCTGCGCCACCTGCTCCAGCAGCTTGGCCGCGATGGGCTGCAAATCCCCACTACGCTCCCGTAACGGCGGCATCGAAATGGTGACGCCAGCGATCCGGTAATAAAGATCCTCGCGGAACCGTCCGGCATGGACGTCGCTTTCCAGGTTACAGTGGGTGGCCGCGATGACACGGACATCGACCGGTATCCAACGTGGCGAGCCAACTGGCCGCACCTCCCCCTCCTGCAGCACGCGCAGAAGCTTGACCTGAAACGCCGGCGAAGTATCGCCAATCTCATCCAGAAAAATGGTACCGCCGTTCGCGCGCTGGAACAGACCGGCATGATCTTCGTACGCCCCGGTGAAGGCGCCGCGCTTGTGCCCGAACAACTCGGATTCGAGCAGGTTGTCCGGCACGGCAGCGCAGTTCTCGCTGACAAAGGCGCGCGCCGCGCGTGGGCTGGCGTAATGAATGGCGCGCGCCAGCAACTCCTTGCCGGTGCCGGACTCGCCGAGCACCATAACCGGCAAATCATAACGCGCCACGCGGGCGGCGACCTCGCAAACGGCATCCAATGGGCTGCCCGGTGCGCGCACAATGCGCTCGAAATTGAATGCGCTCTGCGCACTTGCCAGTTTCTGGCTGCTTCGCTGGCGCAAGACCGGCGTGCTGGTGCGCAACTCGAGATCAAGGCGATGCATATCGCCCTGCAGCCCCTGTGCCTCGACTGCCTGGCGCACGGTGTCGATCAAATGGTCCGGTACCCAGGGCTTGAGGATGTACTGATAGATACCCGCCTCGTTAACCCCTGCAATGATGTCTTCCGAATCGGTATAGCCTGAGATGACGATACGCACGATTTCCGGCCAGCGCTCGCGCACCTCTTTGAGAAATTCCACCCCCGTGAGGCCTGGCATGCGTTGATCGCACAGGATCACCGAGACCGGCTGGCGCAGCAACAAGGCGCGTGCCTCGTCGGCGGAGCTGACCGTCAGTACACGGAATTCCTCGTCAAGAGTGCGCCGGAGAGCATCCTGTGAACGGGTTTCGTCGTCGACGACAAGAACAGTGGCCTGCTTGTCAGACATGGCTCAAGATCGTTTCCCCGCAAGTGCCTGCAACTCTTGTGCCGCCGGCAGGCTGCCACCCCGGTGCATGGCAAGGTGGCGAGGCGTATGTGCATGGGGTAATTTGTAGACGAAATGATAGCGTGCCACGTGATAGCTCGGATCGAATCCATAGAAATTCCGATGCATATGCACCAATTCTTCCTCTCGATACTGGGCCAGCGGCTTTGCCGCTTCGTCTGCGGCCCGTTTTCGCCGCTTGTTGTCAATATGCGCAGCATAGTCTGGCGCCCGGGCCAGCGCAACGGCGCGGCGGCCAATCTCGGCAAGGCACGAGCGCGCGTCGCCGTCCAAGCTGGCATCGATCAGCCCAATCTCGATCGCCCGCCGGACCGACATTGGCAAACGGCCGTCCATCAGATCACTGGCTCGTTGCGCACCGACGCGTTGCGGCAACAGATAGGTCCAGTATTCCGAACCATACAGATTGCCCATGTTCTTGTAGTGCGGATTCACGAGTACACCTTCGCGCGCCCATACCTGATCGGCCGCCAGCGCCAAGAACACGCCGCCCGCTCCCGCATTGCCGCGCAGCGCCGACACCGTCATGCGATCGGAAAACGCAAGGATTTCCAGCGCGACGTCGTCCATCGCCTGAATATTGCGCCAGGAGGCATCGGCCGCGCTCTCCGCGCCCCGGTGCTCCGCCGCCTCGATTTGGTGCAGATGAATACCATTGCTGAAAAAATCCTCTCCCCCCAGCAGCACCAGCACCCGCGTCTGGCGACCGCGCGCGTAGCGCAAGGCGGCGCAAAGCCGTTGGCATTGCGCGGTCGACATCGCCCCGTTATAGCAGTCGAAGGCGAGGTATCCGACCAGGCCCGCGCCGGAATCGTCTTCCCAGTACCGGAACTCGCTCCACTCGCCGGCGTCGTGTTCCAGCGGCAGCGACAGGTCCGGCAATTGCGCCCACGCCTCATGAAATACTTGCGCCACCGGCAGCTTGAGAGATGGCAGGCTTGTGTTTTCCCACTCATCGCGCACGGCCAGCTTGGCGTGACCGATCCACACGCCTGCGTCCACCGTCAGGCGCAGCACGGCATGCTCACGGCGCGCAACGATATCGCCAGGCTGGCCTCGCGGCGCGCGTGCGACCGTCTGCGGGGTCGCGGCGTGGGCGTCGAACAGCCGGCACGGCTGGCCGAACAAGGCATCCGGTACGCCGGGAAAGCTATCGGCCGCATGTAGCTTTGCCAGCACGGCGGCAGTCGACTCACGCGCCCAGTCGATGCCGCGCTCAGCCTGCCGCATTGCAGGATTCCAGGTGCCCGGGCCGCTCTGCGCATCATTCGCCGAACGCCAGCCGGCTTCAAAAGCCGCCAGCGCCTCCAGCACAGCTTGTACTGCTGCCACCGTCACCTCGTTACGATACAGGCTGCTCTTGCGTGCCGCGCGCATTGGGAACGTGGCGCTAGCCCATACCGGACCTGCATCCATCTCGCCGTTGGCCTGCAACACCGTCACACCCCAACTTCGTTCGTCTCGAACGATCGCCCAGTCCAGCGCACTCGGGCCGCGATCGCCGACAATGCCAGGATGCACCACCAGACAGACCAGTCGACTCCATATTCGTTCCGGAATCGCACGCTTGAGAAAAGGGGCGATGACCAGATCGGGGGCGAACAGCGCCACGGCCTCCTCGGTCACGGAATCGGCAATATCGAACTCCACCGACACCAGGTGGCCGCGCTGGCGCAACTCGACAAACAGTCGCTGCGTCAGACTGTTGAAGCTATGGGTGAGGAGCAATATGCGCATAGCCGACTCGCTCAACAAATGCGCGGAAGCTGCTCGCCGGACAGCCAGTCCACCACGCGCATCCCGCCGAATTTTGTGCGCATCTGCACAAAGTGGCGCCCGTCCTCGATGACCTCTCCGATGCGCCGTGCCTCGCGACCGAGCGGATGCCCCCGCATGGCGGCAAGCAGGGCATCCGCGTCCGCAGCTGCGCAAATGGCAACCAATTTACCTTCGTTCGCCACGTACAGCGGATCAAGCCCGAGCAGCTCGCATGCCGCGTCCACCTGTGGCAGGACGGGGATCGCCGCTTCGTCCAACACCATGCCCACTCCCGATTGACTGGAAATTTCGTTGAGCGTGGTCGCCAGTCCGCCGCGCGTAGGATCCCGCAGCACTCGTACCCCCGGCACCACGGCCAGCATCTGTGCCACCAAGTCGTGCAGCGCGGCGCTGTCCGAGCGGATCTCAGTGTCAAATTCAAGCGACTCGCGTTTGGACAGGATCGCTACGCCATGCTCCCCCATAGTGCCAGAGAGCAGAATAGCGTCGCCGGGCCTGGCCCCGGCGCCGTCGATTAGAATGCCCGCTGGCACCACGCCGACGCCGGTAGTGGTAATGAATACGCCATCACCCTTGCCTTGCTCGACCACTTTCGTGTCACCCGTCACGATAGGCACGCCAGCCTCACGCGCAGCCCCGGCCATCGATTCGACAATGCGCTTAAGATCCGCTAGCGGAAACCCTTCCTCGAGGATGAAACTCGCGGCCAGATACAGCGGTTTGGCACCGGCCATCGCCACATCGTTAATGGTGCCGTGCACCGACAGGCTACCGATGTCACCCCCGGGGAAGAATAGCGGCGACACCACGTGCGCGTCGGTGGCCATCACCATTCTGGCCCCGGCAGGCATGGCGAAAGCCGCCTGGTCGTTGCCCTGGCGCAGCCACTCATTGTCAAACGCAGCAACGAACAGTTCCTGGATAAGTTGTGCGGCTGCGCGCCCCCCCGCGCCGTGGCCCATGTCGATTCTGCCGCTCTTGATGTTCAGGGGCCGTTGATAGCCCAGTTTAACGGTGCCGCTCATGCTGCCACCAAGGGGATATCCTTGAACCGCCCATACGAATAGTGCGCGGCGCAGGCACCTTCGCTGGATACCATGCACGACCCCATCGGATTCTCCGGGGTGCAGACGGTAGCGAACAGCTTGCAGTCGGTTGGCTTCTTGACGCCACGCAAGATCGCGCCGCATTCGCAAGCCTTATTGTCAGGCACCGGCCGGTAGCGCAGATCGAAGCGTTGCTCAGCGTCGAAACGCGCAAACTGCGCGCGGATGCGCAAGGCGCTATATGGCACCTCGCCGAGTCCTCGCCACTCGAAAGACGGCCGCAGCTCGAACACTTCCGACACCATGGCCTGCGCGCTCTCGTTGCCATCGCGGGTGACAGCGCGCACGAACTCATTTTCCACCTCTGCGCGTCCGCTGTTGACTTGTCGTACCAACATCAGAATGGCTTGCATCACATCGAGCGGCTCGAAGCCTGCGATCACCACCGGCTTACCGTACTCGCGTGAAAAATGCTCATAGGGCCGGGTACCGATCACGATACTCACATGAGCCGGCCCAACGAATCCGTCGATGGGCACAGTGCCATAGTCGCGCACCTCGGGCGACTCCAGGATGTGGGTAATGGCCGACGGCGTAAGCACGTGGCAACACAACACACTGAAGTTATCCACCTGGCGCGCCTTCGCCTCGCGAATAATCAGCGCAGTTGGAGGCGTTGTAGTCTCGAAGCCAATGGCAAGGAACACCACCTCGCGCTGTGGATGCCGCTGCGCAATTTTCAGCGCATCAGCGGCCGAGTAGACCATGCGGATGTCGGCCCCGTGCGCCTTGGCCCGAATCAACGACATGCCCCCCGAGGCCGGCACCCGCATCGTGTCGCCGTAAGTGCAGACGATGGCGTCGCGCTCCAGCGCCAGATGCAGCGCTAGGTCAATGCGGCCGATCGGCAGCACGCACACTGGGCAGCCCGGCCCGTGAATCATCCGCACGTTCTCGGGCAGCAGTTCGGTCACGCCGTAACGCGAAATGGCATGCGTGTGTCCGCCGCAGAACTCCATGAAGTTGTAGCGTTGCCCCGGCCGCGCCTCAGCGCGAACGTGCGCCGCAATGCGTTGCGCCAGCTCGCCGTCGCGAAATTCTTCGATGTATTTCATGCCGGCTCCTGATGAATGTTCATCCCATGCATCGGCTCGGACGCAGGCGGCTGCACTCGCTCCAATTCCGCGAACAGACGCAGCGTGCGTTCTGCTTCCTCTGGATCGATCTTGCCAATCGCGTAGCCGACATGCACGATGACGTAGTCACCGACTACGGCATCGGCCATCAGCGCGAGAGATATGGTCTTACGTACACCGCTCAGGTCGACTACGCCCTGCTGGTCCGCTTGCAGTTCCACCAAACGTGCGGGAATCGCTAGGCACATGGCGCGCCCTCCTCCTGTAGATGCGTTTGCGGCGCCAGGGCAGCCGTAGGCTGGCGGGCCGCGACCCAGGCTTGCCCCAGCGCGAGCCCTGCATCGCCGCACGATACCGCGCGCGGCAGCAACGCTTGCAAACCTCGCGCTGCCAATCCGGCTTGCACGCTGGCGCTCAAAATGCCATTCATGAAACATCCACCGCCCAGGGCCACGGTCTTCAGTCCGTGGCCCTGCGCTGCGTCAGCGGCCCACCCCACCAGAGCCTCGGCGAGCGCCACATGGAACAGCGCCGCGCCCCGCGCCGCTTGCCCCGCCTGACCCTCATCGGCCAGCGCAAACAGCTGCTCCAGCAGCCCACGCAGATCCAGAACTCCGTCCTGATCCACGACGTACGTACCGACGCATTCAGGCGGCGACAGCGCGGACAGATAGTCGGCCGCAAGCGCCTCCAGGGCGATCGCAGCCTGCGCCTCGGCCTGCTGCCGCACACTGACACCCAGCGCACCCGCCGCGGCGTCGAACCAGCGCCCGGCGCTACTGGATCGTGGACAGTTGAGTTGCCGTTCCAGCATCGCTGCCACGGTACGGGCCGCCTGCTCACCTACAACGGCGCCGTAGCGCCGCCCGATCTCGCCCGTACGGTCCAGCACATGTAGCGCTGCGGCTGCCATGCGCCAGGGTTCGCGCGCTGCCACGTCGCCGCCAGGCAGCGGCAGCGACTGGAGATGCCCCAAGCGACACCACTCTGACGGAGAAACCCATAGCAACTCCCCACCCCAAGCCGTACCATCCGTGCCAAGACCGACGCCGTCCAGCGCCAAGCCGATCACGGGTTCTCTCAGATCGTATTCCGCCATCAGCGCGGCGATGTGCGCGTGATGGTGCTGGACGGCCACTGCCGGCACGCAAAGCCGAGCCGCCAGGCGTTGCGCGAGTTGCGTGCTATAGAAATCCGGGTGCAGATCATGCGCCACCGCCTGCACCTGGCCGTGAGCGCTGTCAAGTAACTGTTCGACCGACTGGTCAAGCGCATCGCAGTTGGCCGGATCTCCAAGATCGCCATGTATCGGGGACCAGAGGACCTCGGCGCCCCGCAACAGGCATGCGGCATTCTTCAGCCATGCACCGCAAGCCAGCACCGGCGCATGGTCGCTGCCGGCTGGCAAGGTCTGCGCTCGCATCTCACATCTCCTTCGACACCGCCGGACCGGGAGCCAACTGCGTTCCGAGGGCAGCGATTCCGGCCTCCGGCGCGGCGATACGCATGCGCGCGCCATCCGTTGCGGCAGCAGCCCCTGCCGCCGCGCCGCCGGCCAGCATCCAGTCTAGCCACTCGTCCACGCCCTCTCCTGTCGCGGCCGACAGCTGCAGCACCTGAAGGTGCGGATTGACTTGCCGCGCATATTCGATGCAGCGTGCTACATCGAAGCGCAGATGTGGCAGCAGGTCGATCTTGTTCAGGATCATCAGGCTGGCGGCGGCGAACATGTCGGGATACTTGAGCGGCTTGTCCTCGCCCTCGGTCACCGACAGGATCGCCACCTTCGCGGATTCGCCCAGATCCCACATTGCAGGGCACACCAGATTGCCGACGTTTTCTATGAACAAGACGCTGCCGATGCCGCTGGATCGGTGATCGTGGTGATCGTGGCGAGCATGCTCGTGGTCATGATGGTGGGAATGCTGTCCGTCCTCTTGACGGTGCTCATGGGTGTGCGCATGTGCCGCGGCGTGCAAGGGGAGGCGCTCGTACGCATTGGCAACCATTAGCGCATCGAGATGACAGCCCTTGCCGGTATTGATCTGGATCGCAGGTACACCCGTGGCCCGGATGCGCTCTGCGTCATGACTGGTCTGCTGGTCGCCCTCGATCACGGCCAGCTGCAGGTCCGCACGGCACCGCCGCAAGGCTTCGATGGTAGTGCAGAGCAAGGTCGTCTTGCCCGACCCCGGACTGGAAACGAGATTCAGTGCAAGCACACCATGTGCGACGAAATGCTGACGGTTGTGTGCAGCAAGGCGATTGTTGTGACCCAGCACGTCCTGTTCCAGTTTGATCGCACGCGCTTGACTGAGACCCGGCACAGACACGTGCGCCGGCCCCGCGCCGTAGTGCAGATCACCGGTGGACGCATCGATCCGTACATGCGCCGCGCCCGGCGGCTCGGTGCCGGTATCGACGAGGCCACGGCCGGGAGCATGTTCGCCCTTATTCTCGTCTTGCCGGGCAGTCTCGTGATTGGTATTGCATCCACATATGACGCACATTTTCGCCTACTCCTTTCTTCTCGCAGATCGCTTCACCCTGGTGTCCTGATTCAATGAATTTTTCATTCAGGACACCAGTGATCTTCGACCAGCATGTCCATAACACGCAACTCGGTCCCCGCAGTGGGCTGGAGCCGGTAGCCGCCGCATCCGCTGCATGGTGCGCCACGCTCCGCCAAAGCAACCGCTGCATTGCACTGCAGGCACCAGGCCTGTCCCTCAGGTTCCTCGATCTCGATACAAGCGCCCTCCAGGCAGGTTCCCGAAGCAATGGCCTCGAGCGCGAAACGCAGCGCGCGTACCTCCACGCCACACAACTTGCCTGCCTCGAGGCGCAAGAGCGTGACCCGAGCAAATCGTTCGCGCCGCGCAGCGTCTTCGAGCAACTGCAAGATGCCACCCGCCAGGCTGAGCTCATGCATGGACAGTATCTCCCAAAGACTCCGCGAACTCCACCGTATAGGGGACGCAAGGATCATACGCCGCGACCAGAATGCCGATGCTGCGCCGCACATCGGCCGCGTCGAACGGCGCGAGGTGGGCGAGCATGTGCGCCACCGCCCCGTCCGGATGGAAGTTCCATTCAGTCGGCGCAATGATCCGATAGCCGCCGATCACCGGTCCTTGCGGCGTATCCACCAGACGTACCCAGTGCATCAGCAAGCCACGGGCCATTTCGCTCCATGCCAACGCCTGGCCGGGAGCCAGCGCCAATGCGCCCATTTGCAGACAAGGTGAATCATGTGCCTCCCCGGATGCCTGCATACCGTCCCGCAGCGACAGCAACACCAACTCCGCGATGCGCGCGCCCAGCCGCAACCACATGTTGCCGAAGGCGCTGCAATCCGCCAGCCCCAGTCGTGTCCAACTGCCAGTCTCGAACACCCGGCCTTGCCAGCTTGGGCGGCAAGGAAAGTCCGCCTCCCCGGCCAAGGACTGCGCCAGTTCGCGCAAGGCGTCCGTTGACGCGTGCGGCAGCAGGGGGGCAGGCATGCTCGCCATGGCCTGCGCTACCTGCATGCACTGACGCATTGCCATTGCAGGCCAGGTGTGGATCTTGGTCGCCCATGTGGAAAGGCAGCCGGCCGGGTCTTCATGCCAATGCGCCAGCCAGCGGCGGGGTGCGGTTCCCAGCACCGCCCTCTCCAGCCAAGCGAGCATGGCGGCCGACTCCGAATGCGACGCCTTCAACATCGGGCAATCAATCAGTTCGCGCTGCGGCACTCGACTATTAAACGTGGACGGCACCGGCCCGCTGGCCAGATGCAGCGGCCAGTCCAGCCAGATGCGGCGGATATGCTCACATGCCGTCTCATGGGCGAGCCTTCGAAACAGCGCCGGTTCGGGCGCGGCGACACGACCAAGCGCAGCGTTCACGGCGAGCGCCGCGGTGACGCCGTGCGCCTCGCCGCACAGAGCAAAGAGCCTCGGCAGGAGGTGCGGTGCAGCCTCGCCGGGCCGGCCTCGCAGCAATCGTTCGGCGAGTTGGGGGCGCTCACCCGCAATGCCTGGCACCTGCCCTGGGCGAAATGTCAGCCGACCGGTCAACGCGACGGCCCGAGTCATAACGATTCCCCCTCAATTCGACGCCTACCGAACAGAAACCCCCGCCTGTCTCGGTGCGGGGCGCACGTTGGCGGTAAAGGCGCATCTGGCGACGCCCGTAACAGACGCAATACTTCCGTCGCGGTTGCGCGCGCACTAGCCTGGTTGGCGAATTCAAACATCGGCGAAAATAATGAGCAAAATTGGTAGGGACCAAACTGTGGCTCCGAGGCACCGATGAATTCGAAGTCGTGGCTTCCAAATCGTCGCATACAGGTCTTTCCCACCGGCAGCGTCGACGCATCCCGCTCTCCGAGGCATGGGCCGTATGGCGCTAGCCAAATCAGGTTCATGAACCAGGGAGTAATGAGAATCCCCATTTCGCCATCCGAGCCGCCCGCTGATTCGGCACACTGCTCGAACCCCAATGCTTCCACCGACAACGCGCGGTTCACCACGGGGATATCGGCCATGCGAGTTGCCGCAATGCAGCAGAAAGCCTCTTCCAGATGGCGCACCCGGTCCACTTCACAGGCTCCATAGTTGGCCAGCAACATCGTTGCAGTCTCTCACGCCTGCGGACCGAGCACCATAAATTGCTCGGCTTCACCGTCGCAATTCGGACACCGCCAGTGCGCCGGGAGCGCCGAAAATGAAGTGCCGGGCGCAATCTGCCAAACTGGATCGCCGACTTCAGGATCGTACTCCCACCAGCAGATCTTGCATTCCAGCCGCGCGTCGGCCGCCAGGCGCCCCCGATCTCCCAGGTAACTGCCTTCGAAGCGCCCCATACCTGCGTCGTTCATATGCTCCCCACCCATTTCAGTACCTCTGTCAGACGTTCGTGAGAATCCCGCAGGTCTTCCGGGGCCGCGCAGGCCACTTCCGGCAGATCGGTAATCTCGACGGTGTTGAGAATGGTGGTGTCCTGCGAATTGAAATACACCACCCGCCAGCAATATGGCACTGCCGTGCTGCTAATGCGACAGTTGCCATAGCCGCGCGAAAGGATGGTGACGCTTGCAGCACCGAGAGTTTCGTCGAGAAACGTAATATCTTGCGGCGACATCGGCAGTAATGTCAGGTTGACGACATGCACCGGCTTGCCGGGATGCCAACTCAGCAATTGGTCATCGATCTCCGCCAGGATCGAGGGCGCGTTCATGACACCGTCGGGCACCCGCCCGACATCCAGACTCCACTGATTGGCGCCATAACGCGCCGCGCCGCGCAGCACTTCCGGTGCTGCGCCAACCTCGATGTAGTCCGTCGTCGCATCGGGGCAAGTGGACACCACGCGCCACACCCCTGCAAATACAGCTTCCTGGATATACACCTGGTACTCGCCCTCAATCCTTGCACTCACCTCCCCCTCACCAAGCACTTGCTTGAGCAGTTGACGGTTTTCTTCGTCCAATGCCCACAATTCGATTCTTGGATTGGGCTGTTTCGGGTCCGCGCGGTCCAGCGCGTCGAGAATCGCCCGCAGCACACTTTGCGCTTGGGTCAGGCAGGCAATCTGCTCGGGTTCCGGCAGCACAGGCGGTGTATAGACACTCATGCCCTGCGGCATGTGTATGTAATCGAGCGTTTCATCCTCGGCTTGCGAACCGGGACCGAGCAGCACGACCGGAATGGGAAATGAATTCATCGCGTTGTCCTGTGAGGCATTGTTCGACGGATCAGTGGCAACTGCCGCCGGCTGCCGCCGAAATCACTGGAATGCCGATGGATGGCGGCCGTGAAGTCGGCATCGCGAGCGCCCGCCGGACCTCGCGCACGTATTCGTCCCAGTCGCGCATGCCGGCGATTACGCTCACATAGGCACCGTCTCGCAAGAACACCAGCGACGGTCGACGCTGCGTGCCAAAGCGATTCGCCAGCACATCTTCGTGCTCACGTTCACGTTTCGCCACGCCAATGCGAAAACCATTGAAGAACACCCTTTGCAACTCCGGCAACACGACAGCGACATCCACGCACTCGGGAAAGCGCACCGGGTCGCCGGCGATAAACAGCACGCAATCGCCGCCGCCAGCCAGCCAGTCGTCAATGGAATCCTGGTCAACCCAGGCAGCCTGATGCTGTTCGACCAGACGTTCGATCACCGGCGGTACTGCGTCCGTCGTCGGGATGGGGGCAAGAAACATCGCTGATTCGGTCGACATGAAAGTTACCTTAGTAAGAGGAAGAATCTCTGGAGTTGGATAGAACGGCGAGGTCCTCGCGGGCCATCGCCGATGGCAGTTCAAAACGTGGTTGCGCTTCGGATGCGTCAAGACCCAGCAGGGCCGCTTGCAGCATATCCAGCGTGGCATCGATTTCATGCGCCCTGAGCGCATCGATCCGCTCACGCGCCGAATCCAGGAAGACCAGCAGCCAGTCGCCCTGCTGGCAGTCACCAACCAGCGCGCTCGAGACTCTCCGTCGTTCGCCGCGTCCCGCACAGACCGCATATCCAGGCTCGATCGCCATGACCTGCATGGGAATGCCAATACACATATTCGCCCCTCACAAATCCTGTGGCATAAAACGTTCATCGCCAATCCGGCAGGCGGCCCGAGGCGAAGGACGTTCGGCTTCGTAGCGATCGAGCGCCAGATGCGGCACGGTCACGGCCTCGGCAGGCGCAAGCTCCGCAGTGCGAGGCACCGGCATCCCGCCCCATCTCCGCAGCAAGTCCGCCCCTTTCTCCACCGCATCCTCCACCGCAGCCTTCATCACCCGCCTTAGACTGCCGCCATAATCCTCCAACTCCTCCGGCTGACAGCCGATCAGCACCACCTGCTGCGGGTACTGTCCCGTCAACTGGGCGAGCAACAGTACTTCCTGGAAGCCGGTCTGGTGCAGGCTCATCTTCTTGGCCCCAAGGAATTTCGGCACCGCCTCGTCTTCGATAATTCTCAGCGTTCCTGGAGGCAGGCCATAGTCGATCGCATCGAAGATCAGCAGGCGCGACGCAGCCTGCACGTGGTGGATCAGATAGAGCCCCTGCGTGCCCCCGTCGACCAGGCATACCTGCGGTGCGAACTGATAGCGCTGCTGGAGGGTTTCAATGCAGCGCACGCCAAAGCCCTCATCCGCCCAGAGCACATTGCCAATGCCCATTGCAACTACCACCGGCTCCTTGTCACGGGATTGGTTACAGCTGGTTCCAGGTGCGATATCGGACGTTTGAGTTGGTCTCATGGCGGTGGTCAGCGAAAAAGGGAACCGTGTACCGTGCGGCGAGCGACCGAGACACGAAAGGAGGAACAGGCGCCTTTCCAAGCCTGACGGCTGTTCCAATTGATGATTTCATGCAAGCGCCGTTTCGCAATCCTGAGCAGACAGCGGGCGTGGGGCTGCGACAGGCCGAGCGGCTTGAGGTAATGACTACTCAGAAAACAGCCCGAATGAACCGACACGCGCCGTGACACGCCGGGATGCCACCATACCGAGGGCAATACCTCCGGTAGCGGGTGCATGGTATCGACGAAAGCCTGCGATCGCTTCGGTTGCATTGCGCATCAGTCCTTAAAGGTCCGATAGCCCGAGACCATCGTGCTCACTACGCTCTGGCGGCCCATGATGTCCTCGCGAATCGCTGCATAGACATGGACGATCACAAACACCACAATGAACCACATACCCAAATGATGCCAGGTATGCACATCCTGAGATTGACCGAGCAAAGGAATGACCCAGCCGAACATGCGCTCCTGCCACGAGCCCATCTGTGCGCCTTCGCCGTACATCGCGAAGCCCGTGAGGATCATGAACACCGAACTCAGGAAGAAGATGAAGAACATCGCGAAACGGGCCAGCGGATTGTGACCGACATACCGGCTTGGACGCGCAGATAGGAAGGCGTACCAACGCAGCATCGAAATCACCTCCTGCCAGTACGCCCGAGTGAACACCGGCACGGAGAAGAGTTCGCGGGAATGATGATTCCCTGCCGTCGCCCAGTAGATGCGGCCCAGCATGCCGATCGCGAATATGTAAGCTGCGACAAAGTGGGCAAAGCGAATATAGCCCATCAGAAAGTTTGCGCTGGCCTCCCCCGGCCTGGTCGCGGGCGGCGAGCCGATAAAAAATCCGGTCACTGCCAGCACTACGATCGCCAGCGCATTGACCCAGTGCCACAGCCTCACTGGCGCCTCATAAACATAAGTGGCCTTGATTGACTTCCCGCTGGCTACCGCTCCTTCGTCGGTCCCGGTCGCATCTGCAATGCGATCCGCCTGCATTTTTGTGCTCATGCTATCTCCTTGTGCCGTTGCCGAACCGATATCCGCTCGCTGGCCAGACGCCGGTCCGGCACCTTTTATCGCACCTTGACTGTAGTGAGTTCCTGGCCTTCCGCGCTCATGACGTGAGTCGAACACGCCAGACAGGGATCGAACGAATGCAGCGTGCGCAAGATTTCCACCGGCTGCTCCGGGTTGACCATCGGGGTGTTCATCAGCGAAGCCTCAAATGCGCCGATCTGCCCCTTGTAATCACGCGGACTGCCATTCCACGTGGTAGGCACTACGCACTGATAGTTCTCGATCCGGCCGTCCTTGATACGAATCCAGTGTCCGAGAGCGCCGCGCGGCGCAGCGACGGTCCCAACGCCCTTGGCTTGCAGCGGCCAGGTGGCAGGATCCCACTTGTCAACGTTGGCGGTTGCCGTATCGCCCGCCCGGATGTTGGCGACCAGATCATGCCAGTCGCTATGCATCATTTCTCCGCAATATTGGCTCTCGAGTGCGCGCGCCAGCGTACGACCGATCGTGCTGGGCAACAACTGCTTGAGCGTGTATTGTGTTTCTGGCAATCCCAATGCCTTTGGTATCGCACTGTTGATCATCTGCGCGGAGTACTCAAGCTGCTCCTTGGGACGCTCAGCGTACTTGTTGCCGCTCCGCGCATGGGCATAGGCAAGGATGTAGCGCGACAGCGGCCCTACCTCCATCGCGTGGCCGCGCCAGCGCGGCGATTTAATCCACGAGTACTTCGCGCTCTCGTCGATTTGCTCGATGCGCGTGCGTGTACCCTTAGTGTTTGCACCGAGCACGTAATTGGGCTCAGTCACGCCGTCCCAGGGATGCAGACCTACGCTCTCGTCGGCATACTTGTACCAGCTGTGCGACACGAATTCCTGCACCTGTTGGGAGTCGCGCGGATCCACTGGAAATACTTCGTCCCAGTTGCCGTTGAGGATCGCGCCGCCGGGCAGTTGGTCAGTGCTCTTGTTGTAGGCAACGTTCGGGTACTCGCCGTAGTCAAGCACGTTGGTGGCTGCCAGCCCGCCGCCGTACAGCCACCCGGCCTGTTTATACAGTGTGCCGATGGCGAGCACGTCTGGCACGTATACATTCTTATTGAATTCGATGATCTCGTCGATGCGCGCCTTAACGAAGCTCAAGCGCTCCATATTTACCGGCGCGCTGGCAGCCCCGATACCATCGAGATTGATCGCGCACGGCACGCCACCGACCAAGTAGTTCGGGTGCGGATTCTTGCCGCCGAAGATGGTGTGGATTTTCACCCACTCCTTCTGTAGGTCCAGCGCTTCCAAATAATGCGTGACCGCCATCAGATTGGCCTCCGGCGGCAGCACATAAGCCTTGGATCCCCAGTACCCATTCATGAAAGGGCCAAGCTGACCACTCTCGACAAAGCGCTTGAGTCGATTTTGAATATCGCGGAAATAGCCTGCCGAGGACAGCGGATGCGCAGGCGAAACTAACTGCTGCAACTCGGAAGTCCTCTTCGGGTCGGCTTTCAGGGCTGACATGACATCCACCCAATCCAGCGCATGCAGGTGATAGAAATGCACCGCATGGTCATGCACCTGCAACGTCTTGGCCATGATCTCTCGGATCAGATGGGCGTTCTTTGGAATTCTGATGTCGAGCGCGTTTTCCACGGCACGCACCGACGCAAGCGCGTGACAACCGGTACAAACACCGCAGATGCGTTCTACGAACGCCCAGGCGTCGCGCGGATCGCGGCCCTTGAGAATCACTTCCAGTCCGCGCCACATGGTACCAGTGGAAACAGCGTTGCGAATGACATTGTTGGCATCGACATTCACCTCGCAGCGCATATGACCCTCGATGCGGGTGACGGGATCGACGACAATGCGACGGCCGCGGTCGTCAAGATTGAAGCCTTGGGTTGCGTAAGCTGACATTATTTCGATCTTCCTGATTCAGTCGTTTCCCCGGCGGCTTAGTGTTCACTGCCGCTGGTTTCGTTCTTCTTCGACGCACGCTTGATCGCAGACGCTGCGGCATGCGCCGTCACGGCCGCCCCCACCACGACGGAGGCCGTTCCGCCAATCTTGTCGGCGTTGGCCTCAACGCCGAACTGGCTGATGCCGGTCAGACGATCGTAGAATGAGCCTTTGTCCCAAAAGCCATCCTCGGAGCAACCAATGCAACCGTGGCCCGACTGAATGGGGAAACTCGTCCCCTCGTTCCAGCGCGTGGTGGAGCAGGCGTTGTACGTGGTCGGGCCTTTACAGCCCATCTTGTATAAGCAGAAGCCTTTGCGGGCTGATTCGTCGTCCCATTCCTCGACGAACTGGCCGGCATCGAAGTGTGGACGCCGGTAGCATTTGTCGTGGATGCGCTGGCTATAGAACATCTTCGGCCGACCCTGTCGATCCAGTTCGGGAATACGATCGAAGGTGAGCATGTAGGTAATGACACCCGTCATCACTTCGGCAATCGGAGGGCACCCCGTGACCTTGATAATCGGCTTGTCGGTGATCACCTTGTGAACCGGTGTGGCCTGAGTGGGATTAGGTTTGGCTGCCTGCACGCATCCCCAGGATGCGCAGGAACCCCAGGAGATAATGGCCTTGGCATCCTTGGCCACGTATTTGAGCTGCTCAATGAATGGCCGCCCACCGATGATGCAGCTCATGCCATCCTGATTGAGTGGCGGATTCCCCTCCACCGCCAGAATATAGTTGCCCTTGTACTTCGTCATGATCTCCTCGAGGATGGCCTCGGCCTGGTGGCCGGCAGCCGCCATCAGTGTGTCGTCATAGTCCAGTGAGATCATCGATAGCACGACGTCCTTTGCCAGCGGATGGGCCGAGCGAATGAACGATTCCGAGCAACAGGTACATTCGAGACCGTGCAGCCAAAGTACTGGTGTACGCGGCTTGGTTTCCATCGCGTGCGCGATCTGCGGCAGAAAGGAAGGTCCCAGTCCTAAGGATGTGGCTGTCAGGGAACAGTACTTCAGGAAACTTCGTCGCGAAATGCCCTGCCTGCGCATGACTTCATAAAATGTTTCGACCATAACCTGTCTCCTAATTTCTGTATTGGTATTGGCATTCGTCGCGATGCGCCAACCGGGGAGCGATACCGCCCTCGCGCACGAATGCTGGCTTGGCGACATAGTTGAAACAAGATCTATGCCTGAATCCGAAGACCTGGGGAAAACCCCCGCTACCATCCTGAGTTGGATGGCTTGTTTAGAAAAAGATTGATACCGAGAAGGCATGTATGAGCATCTGTGACGCAGGTTCGTGCGTCCGCCCGACAGCGCCCTATTCGGCGAACCTACAACGCAGGACACCGGATCCTGATTTGACAATATTTCATCCGTCATGAAGTGGACCGTCGCCTGGCGCTAGCCGACGCCAGATGCTCACTGGGTTTTCGCTTGAATGCATCAGAAGGAAGTTCAGTGATCGGCGTTGAACTCGGATGAGCCCCCGCCCCCGGCGTCTCGCCCCGCCCAACGGAAAGGCAATGAGCCGGCGCTGCTCGCAGCCTTCCTGTACCCCTGCTGCATGCGCGGCAGGAGCGGGTCTGTCGTCCGAGCAATGCCACGCAGCTACTGCAGACCAGCCCGCAAGCCCAACTGCCGTGGTGCCGGATGCTTATCTCGCCACCGGCGCCATGACACATGCGCAGGCCGACGCCATCTACCAGGATCCCCGACTTGCCGAATCCCCTAGGCCACAAGCCCGCCGGGCAGCAGCCCGCCGTATTCCCGTTCCAAATATTCCGCCGTGTGTTCCAGCAGGAAGGTGCGACATAGCTCGCTGGCGGGCGACAGCCGCTTGCTAGCCATGTGCACGACATGCCAGACACGCTCAATTGGCGTGCCTGCCGCATCGAGCAGCGCGATCTCCCGGTGTGTGCAATTCCAGCGACAGCGTGTGCAGTGATAACAGGCTGATGCCCATGCCGGCCATCACCGCTTACTTGATCGTTTCATTGCTATCCAGCATGGGCACTTTGGCCGGTGCAAAGAGGTGGTGCCCGAACATCTCCTCGGCCACCGAGCGAGTGCCAGAATGCGGCTCGCGCAGCAGGAAGGTTTCGTGGCGTAGTTCTTGCAGATCGAAGCGCTCAGCGTCACGCAGCGGATGCCGCGGCGAAGCCACTAGCACGTGCGGATGCGAGGCGATGGGTTCGGACACGGCGTCGAGTTTGCGCGGCGGCCGGCCCATCAGGGCGAGGTCGATCGCGTTGTCCTGCAGCAGGCGCAGTAGCGTTTCGCGGTTGCCTTCGGCGAAGCGGACATCCACGCCCGGATAGCGTTCCGTATACCGCGCGAGCAGCTTGGGCGCGAAGTATTTCGACGTGCTGATCAGCCCGATCGTGATCGACCCCTGCTGACGTCCTTGACGGCCTGCAGGCATTCCTCGGCGTCCTTGACCTCGCCGAGGATCCGGGACGCATGGTGGCAGCAGGCGGTCGCCGGGCGCAGCGTGAACTGTCCCTTGACCCGTTCGAACAGCGCCAGGCCGACCACGGATTCGAGCTGCTTGACCTGCATCGAGACCGCTGGCTGGGTCAGGTGCAGTTCCTCGGCGGCGCGCACGAAGCTAGCAACTGGCGAAGGGTGAGGGCGCGCAGGAAGGACATGAGCAGTGGGGGCGGCTTTTGAATGGTTCCGTGATGTGCAGTCTGGGTCGCACTTAAGGGATTGCTTATACGGTGTCTAAGAATATCTGAATTTACCTTATGTTAGTGGGCTTATATCTTTGCATCAACGCAGCAGCCACGACGCTCAACCACGCAAGGAGACAAGCATGAACGCACCTGAATCGGTCCAAGCCAAGCCGCGCAAGCGCTATGACGCCGGCGTCATGAAGTACAAGGAAATGGGGTACTGGGACGGCGACTACGAGCCCAAGGATACCGACCTGCTGGCGCTGTTCCGCATCACGCCGCAAGACGGCGTGGATCCGGTCGAGGCCGCTGCCGCGGTGGCCGGCGAATCCTCCACCGCCACCTGGACGGTGGTGTGGACCGACCGCCTGACCGCCTGCGACATGTACCGCGCCAAGGCCTACCGGGTCGATCCGGTGCCCAACAACCCCGAGCAGTTCTTCTGCTACGTGGCCTATGACCTGTCGCTGTTCGAGGAAGGCTCGATCGCCAACCTGACCGCGTCGATCATCGGCAACGTCTTCAGCTTCAAGCCGATCAAGGCCGCGCGCCTGGAAGACATGCGCTTCCCGGTGGCCTATGTGAAGACCTTCGCCGGCCCCTCCACGGGCATCATCGTCGAGCGCGAGCGCCTCGACAAGTTCGGCCGCCCGCTGCTGGGCGCGACCACCAAGCCCAAGCTGGGACTGTCGGGCCGCAACTACGGCCGCGTGGTGTATGAGGGCCTGAAGGGCGGGCTGGATTTCATGAAGGACGACGAGAACATCAACTCGCAGCCCTTCATGCACTGGCGCGACCGCTTCCTGTTCGTGATGGACGCCGTCAACAAGGCTTCGGCCGCCACCGGCGAGGTCAAGGGCAGCTACCTCAACGTGACCGCCGGCACCATGGAAGAGATGTACCGGCGCGCCGAGTTCGCCAAGTCGCTGGGCTCGGTCGTCATCATGATCGACCTGATCGTGGGCTGGACCTGTATCCAGTCCATGAGCAACTGGTGCCGCCAGAACGACATGATCCTGCACCTGCACCGCGCGGGCCATGGCACCTACACCCGGCAGAAGAACCACGGCGTGTCCTTCCGCGTGATCGCCAAATGGCTGCGCCTGGCCGGCGTCGACCACATGCACACCGGCACCGCGGTGGGCAAGCTGGAAGGCGATCCGCTGACCGTGCAGGGCTACTACAACGTCTGCCGCGATGCGTACACCCATACCGACCTGACGCGCGGGCTGTTCTTCGACCAGGACTGGGCTTCGCTGCGCAAGGTGATGCCGGTGGCCTCCGGCGGCATCCATGCCGGCCAGATGCACCAGCTGATCCACCTCTTTGGCGACGACGTGGTGCTGCAGTTCGGCGGCGGCACCATCGGCCACCCGCAAGGGATCCAGGCGGGTGCTACGGCCAACCGCGTGGCGCTGGAAGCGATGGTGCTGGCGCGCAACGAAGGCCGCGACATCCTCAATGAAGGGCCGGAGATCCTGCGCGATGCCGCGCGCTGGTGCGGACCGCTGCGGGCTGCGCTCGATACCTGGGGCGATATCAGCTTCAACTACACGCCGACCGACACCTCGGACTTCGCGCCCACCGCGTCGGTGGCCTGAGCCCTGGCGCGACGCCACCAAGGCACGACGAGCGAACCCAAAGAACGAGAGGACATCATGCGTATTACTCAAGGCACTTTCTCTTTCCTGCCCGACCTCACCGACGCGCAGATCACCAGCCAGCTTGAATACTGCCTGAACCAGGGCTGGGCGGTCGGCATCGAGTACACCGACGACCCGCATCCGCGCAATACCTACTGGGAGATGTTCGGCCTGCCGATGTTCGACCTGCGCGATGCCGCCGGCATCCTGCTGGAGATCAACAACGCGCGCAGCACCTTCCCCAACCACTACATCCGCGTCACGGCCTTCGATTCGACGCATACGGTGGAGTCGGTGGTGATGTCGTTCATCGTGAATCGTCCGGCCGACGAGCCCGGCTTCCGCCTGGTGCGCCAGGAAGAGCCCGGCCGCACGATCCGCTATTCGATCGAGAGCTACGCCGTGCAGGCGCGCCCCGAGGGCAGCCGCTACTGAGCGGCACCGGCTGAACCGCCGCGCGGCGCTGCCACGACGCTGCCGCCGGCGATTTCCTGACTGTGCCATCCCACGGTTGCGCCGCCGCCAGGCTGCGCGTCCGGGGGGAGCTGCGCCTCGAATTTATCGAGGTGAACGATCCTCACGGAGCCTGCCATGTCCGCACCCGAAACGACCGCACCGCTGCAGCCACCAGCTGCCCAGGCCGCATCGCTGCCTGGATCGCTGGCCGAATCGCTGGCCAGCTCGGGCATCACCGAGCTGCTGGCCCAGCTCGACCGTGAACTGATCGGACTGAAGCCGGTGAAAGCGCGCATTCGCGATATTGCCGCCTTGCTGCTGGTGGACAAGCTGCGCGCCGCGCGCGGCTTCAGCGCCGGTGCGCCCAGCCTGCATATGTGCTTCACCGGTAATCCCGGCACTGGCAAGACCACCGTGGCTATGCGCATGGCGCAGATCCTGCACCAGCTTGGCTACGTGCGGCGCGGCCACCTGGTGGCGGTGACCCGCGACGACCTGGTCGGCCAGTACATCGGCCATACCGCGCCCAAGACCAAGGAGATCCTGAAGAAGGCCTTGGGCGGGGTGCTCTTCATCGACGAGGCCTACTACCTCTACCGCCCGGAGAACGAGCGCGACTACGGCCAGGAGGCCATCGAGATCCTGCTGCAGGTGATGGAGAACAACCGCGATGACCTGGTGGTGATCCTGGCCGGCTACAAGGACCGCATGGACCGCTTCTTCGAGTCCAACCCGGGCATGTCCTCGCGCGTTGCCCACCATGTCGATTTCCCTGACTACCAGCTCGACGAGCTGCGTCAGATCGCCGACCTGATGCTGGCCGAGATGCAGTACCGCTTTGACGACGAAAGCCGGGCCGTGTTTGCGGATTACCTGGCCCGGCGCATGGCGCAGCCGCACTTTGCCAATGCCCGCAGCGTGCGCAATGCGCTGGACCGCGCGCGGCTGCGCCATGCCTCGCGCCTGCTGGACGATGCCGGCACGGTCGCCGACGACCGTACCCTGACCACCATCACGGCGTCTGACCTGCTGGCCAGCCGCGTGTTTTCGAAGGCCGCGCCAGCCGCACAGACGCCGGCCAAGGAGTAAGCCATGCAAGCCCTGATCTTCGATGTCGACGGCACGCTCGCCGATACCGAAACCGCTCACCTGCAAGCCTTCAATGCCGCCTTCGCCGAGGTCGGCCTGGACTGGCACTGGGACGCGCCGCTCTACACGCGCCTGCTCAAGGTCGCCGGCGGCAAGGAGCGCCTGATGCATTACTGGCGCATGGTCGACCCGGAAGAGGCCCGCGGCTGCAAGGTGAAGGAAACCATCGACGCCGTGCACGCCATCAAGACCCGCCACTACGCCGAGCGCGTTGGGGCGGGCGGCCTGCCGCTGCGCCCGGGCATTGCCCGCCTGATCGCAGAGGCCGGCGAGGCCGGCCTCCCGCTCGCGATTGCCACCACCACCACGCCGGCCAACCTTGACGCGCTGCTGCAGGCGCACCTTGGCGCGGACTGGCGCGGGCGCTTTGCTGCCATCTGCGACGCCGGCACCACCGCGATCAAGAAGCCTGCGCCCGATGTTTACCTGGCCGTGCTGGAGCGGCTCGGCCTGGAGGCCGGCGATTGCCTGGCCATCGAGGACTCGGGGAACGGATTGCGCGCCGCCCGGGCGGCCGGCATTCCCACCGTTGTCACGCCCACCACCTTCAGCGCGCAGGATTCCTTCGAGGGCGCGCTGCTGGTGCTGCCGCATCTTGGCGATCCCGCCGAACCCATGCCCCAGCACGTGCCCGGCGCGGCACACCGCTGGGCCGACCTTGCCGCGTTGCGCGCCTGGCACCACGGCACCCTGATCGAGGCGACCTGACATGCATGCCACCGAACCCAACACCGGCCATGGCAGCCAGCGCGCCATCCGCCTGGCGCCATCCATCCTGTCGGCCGATTTCGCGCGCCTGGGCGAAGAGGTGTGCGCGATCGAGGCCGGCGGCGCGGACCTGGTGCACTTCGATGTGATGGACAACCACTATGTGTCCAACCTGACCATCGGCCCGCTGGTGTGCGAGGCAATCCGGCCGCTGGTTTCGATCCCCATCGACGTGCACCTGATGGTGGAGCCGGTCGATGCGCTGATCCCGATGTTCGCCAAGGCCGGCGCCAACCTCATCAGCTTCCATCCGGAAGCGAGCCGCCATGTGGACCGCACCATCGGCCTGATCCGCGACCACGGCTGCAAGGCCGGCCTGGTGCTGAACCCGGCCACGCCGCTGAGCTGGCTGGACCACACGCTGGACAAGCTCGACCTGGTGCTGCTGATGAGCGTGAACCCGGGCTTCGGCGGCCAGGCCTTCATTCCGGGCGTGCTGGACAAGGTGCGCCAGGCACGGGCGCGCATCGACCGGCAAGTGGCCGCCGGCGGGCGGCCGGTCTGGCTGGAGATCGACGGCGGCGTCAAGGCCGACAACATCACTGAGATCGCCCGTGCGGGCGCCGACACCTTCGTGGCCGGCAGCGCCGTGTTCGGCGCGCCGGATGCCGACGGCGGCTACCGGGGCATCCTGCACCGCTTGCGCGAGGCCGCCACCATCACGTAGCCCGCACGGCACCACACAAGAATACATAGCCAATCTATAGGAGACCTGTCATGCCCGAAGTCCAGCGGATGACCCTGACGCAGTTCCTGATCGAGGAACGCCGCCGCTATCCGGACGCCAGCGGTGGCTTCAACGGCCTGATTCTCAACGTCGCCATGGCCTGCAAGGAAATTGCGCGCGCGGTTGCCTTCGGCGCGCTGGGGGGCTTGCACGGCAAGGCCAGCACTCAAGCTGGAGAAGAGGGGGCCGTCAACGTGCAAGGCGAGATCCAGCAGAAGCTGGACGTGCTGAGCAATACCACTTTCCTGCGCGTCAACGAGTGGGGCGGCTACCTGGCCGGCATGGCGTCGGAGGAGATGGAGGCGCCTTACCAGATCCCGGAGAACTACCCGCGCGGCAAGTACCTGCTGGTGTTCGATCCGCTCGACGGCTCGTCCAACATCGACGTCAATGTCTCAGTGGGCAGCATCTTCTCGGTGCTGCGCGCGCCCGAAGGCGCCGACACCGTCACCGAGCAGGATTTCCTGCAGCCCGGCAGCGCCCAGGTGGCGGCCGGCTACGCGCTCTACGGTCCCACCACCATGCTGGTGCTGACCGTGGGCAATGGCGTCAACGGCTTCACGCTCGATCCCAACCTGGGCGAGTTCTTCCTGACGCACCCCCACCTGCGGGTGCCGCCCGATACCCAGGAATTTGCCATCAACGCGTCGAACAGCCGCTTCTGGGAAGCGCCGGTGCAGCGCTACATCGGCGAGTGCATGGCTGGCAAGAGCGGGCCGCGCGGCAAGGATTTCAATATGCGCTGGATCGCATCGATGGTGGCCGAGGCGCACCGCATCCTGATGCGCGGCGGTGTCTTCATGTACCCGCGCGACACCAAGGATCCCGCCAAGCCGGGCCGCCTTCGCCTGCTGTACGAGGCCAACCCGATCGCCTTCCTGATGGAGCAGGCCGGCGGGCGCGCCAGCACGGGCCGGCAGACGCTGATGTCGGTGGCGCCGGGCGCGCTGCACCAGCGTATCGGCGTGATCTTCGGCTCGCGCAATGAAGTGGAACGGATCGAGGGCTACCACACCAACCAGACCGACCCCGACCTTCCGAGTCCCCTGTTCAACGAGCGCAGCCTGTTCCGCGCGTCCGCCTGAGGTGCCTGGCCATGTCAGAACGTTATCCCATTATCGCTATCACCGGGTCCTCGGGCGCCGGTACCACGTCGGTGACCCGTACCTTCGAGAACATCTTCTGCCGTGAAGGCGTGAAGTCGGTCGTGATCGAAGGCGACAGCTTCCACCGCTACGACCGTGCCGAGATGAAGGTCAAGATGGCCGAGGCCGAACGCACCGGCAATATGAACTTCAGCCACTTCGGCGCGGAGAACAACCTGTTCGGCGACCTGGAGAGCCTGTTCCGCTCCTACGCGGAATCCGGCACGGGCATGCGCCGGCGCTATCTGCACAGCACGGAGGAGGCCGCGCCGTTCGGGCAGCAGCCCGGCACCTTCACCGCGTGGGAGCCATTGCCGGCCGATACCGACCTGCTGTTCTACGAAGGCCTGCACGGCGGCGTGGTCACCGACGAGGTCAATGTCGCCCAGTATCCCAACCTGCTGATCGGCGTGGTGCCCGTCATCAACCTGGAGTGGATTCAGAAGCTCTGGCGCGACAAGAAACAGCGCGGCTACTCGACCGAGGCCGTGACCGACACCATCCTGCGCCGCATGCCGGACTACGTGAACTACATCTGCCCGCAGTTCTCGCGCACGCATGTGAACTTCCAGCGGGTGCCGTGCGTGGACACGTCCAACCCCTTTATCTCGCGCGAAATCCCCGCGCCCGATGAAAGCATGGTGGTGATCCGCTTTGCCAACCCGAAGGGGATCGACTTCCAGTACCTGCTGAGCATGATCCACGACTCCTTCATGTCGCGCGCCAACACCATCGTGGTGCCGGGCGGCAAGATGGAACTGGCCATGCAGCTGATCTTCACGCCCTTCGTGCTGCGCATGATGGAGCGCCGCAAGCGCGCCGCGCTGTAAGGAGCCGAGATGAACGCACCCGAACGCATCGACCCCGCAGCGCGTTGCGCCAACGCGCTGCGCTTCCTGGCCGCCGACGCGGTGGAGTTGGCCCGCTCCGGCCACCCCGGCGCCCCCATGGGCATGGCCGAGATGGCCGAGGTCGTGTGGCGGCGCCACCTGCGCCACAACCCGGCCAACCCGGCCTGGCCCGACCGTGACCGCTTCGTGCTGTCCAACGGCCATGCCTCCATGCTGCAGTACGCGCTGCTGCATCTCACCGGCTACGACCTGCCGATGTCGCAGCTGCGCCAGTTCCGCCAGTTGCACGCGGTCACGCCGGGGCATCCGGAAGTCGACGTGACGCCGGGTGTGGAAACCACCACCGGGCCGCTGGGTCAGGGCCTCGCCAATGCCGTCGGCATGGCGCTGGCGGAGAAGCTGCTGGCCGCCACCTTCAACCGCCCCGGCTTCGACATCGTCGACCACCACACCTATGTCTTCCTCGGCGATGGCTGCCTGATGGAAGGGCTCAGCCACGAGGCCTGCTCGCTGGCGGGTACGCTCGGGCTGGGCAAGCTGATCTGCCTGTACGACGACAACGGTATCTCCATCGACGGCGAGGTCGCCGGCTGGTTTGCCGACGACACCCCGAAGCGCTTTGCCGCCTATGGCTGGCATGTGATTGCGGACGTCGACGGACACGATGCGCACGCCCTCGATGCCGCGCTGCACGAGGCCAAGGCCGAGCGCGACCGGCCCACGCTGATCTGCTGCCGCACCGTGATCGGCAAGGGCGCGCCCGCCAAGGCCGGCGGGCACGATGTGCACGGCGCCCCGCTGGGCGCGCCGGAGATCGCCGCCATGCGCACCGCGCTGGGCTGGGAAGCCGAGCCCTTCACGGTGCCGGCGGATGTCGCCGACGCCTGGGATGCACGCGCGCAAGGCGCCGCGCGCGAGGCCGAATGGGAGGCGCGCTTCGTCAGCTATTGCGCCGCGCACCCCGAACTGGCCGAAGAATTCGTGCGCCGTGCCAATGGCCGCCTGCCCGAGGGCTTCGATGCCGAATTGATGGCGTTGCTGGACGCGCCGTCGCCGCTGCAAGGCAAGATCGCCACGCGCAAGGCATCGCAGCTGTGCCTGGAGGCGCTCACGCCCGCCTTGCCCGAGCTGCTGGGCGGCTCGGCCGACCTGACCGGGTCCAACCTGACCAATGTCAAGGCGTCGGTCTGGGTCAACCATGCCGGGCATGGCAACTATGTGAGCTACGGCGTGCGCGAGTTCGGCATGGCCGCCGTCATGAACGGCATTGCGCTGCATGGCGGCCTGATCCCCTACGGCGGCACCTTCATGACGTTCTCGGACTATTCGCGCAATGCCATCCGCATGGCGGCGCTGATGCGCCTGCGCGTGGTGCACGTGCTGACCCATGACTCGATCGGACTTGGCGAGGACGGTCCCACCCACCAGCCAGTGGAACACGCCGCCAGCCTGCGGCTGATCCCCAACAACCAGGTCTGGCGCCCCTGCGACGGCGCCGAGACCGCGTATGCGTGGCTGGCCGCGCTGCAGCGTGAGAATGGCCCGACCTGCCTGGTGCTGTCGCGGCAGGCGCTGATGCCGTTCGAGCGCGATGCGGCCCAGCGTGCGGATATCGCGCGTGGCGGCTATGTGCTGCGCG
The DNA here is from genome assembly GCF_016127575.1 of Cupriavidus necator. NCBI lineage: Bacteria > Pseudomonadati > Pseudomonadota > Betaproteobacteria > Burkholderiales > Burkholderiaceae > Cupriavidus > Cupriavidus necator. The sequence goes on along the minus strand of NZ_CP066020.1, from coordinate 19,952 downwards.
ATGTGCCGGCGCCGCGCGTGGTGCTGATCGCCACTGGCTCCGAGGTGGAAATCGCCGCGCGCGCGGCGCTGGACCTGGCCGATGCCGGCATCGCCGCGCGCGTGGTGTCCATGCCCTGCGTCGAGCTGTTCTACGCGCAGGACGCGGCGTACCGCGACAGCGTGCTGCCGCCAGGCTTGCCGCGCATCAGCGTGGAGGCCGGCGCCACCTGGTACTGGCGGGGCGTGGTGGGCGAGCAGGGCCTGGCGCTGGGCATCGACAGCTTCGGCGAATCCGCGCCGGCCGAGGCGCTGTACCAGCACTTTGGCCTGACCCCGGCGCATGTCGCGGCCGCCGCGCGCGTGCTGCTGGAGGACGCTTGATGGCTACCGTATCCCTGCCCTGCACCGCGGTGTTGATCGACCTGGACGGCACGCTGGTCGACTGCGCGCCCGACATTGTCGAGGCCGCCAACCGCATGCTGGCCGACCTCGGCAGCCCGGCACTACCATTCGGCACCGTGGCCGGCTTCATCGGCCGTGGCGTGCCGAACCTGGTGCGGCGTGTGCTGGAGACCGCGCAGCTCGCGCCAAGGGTGGACGCTACCGATGCCGTGGCGATGTTCCATCGCCACTATGCCGACACCAACGGCCGCCTCGGCTCCGTGTTCCCGGGCGTGGAGGCCGGACTGGCCGCGCTCAGGCGGCAAGGCTACCGGCTTGCCTGCGTCACCAACAAGCCGCGCGCGCTGGCGGTGCCGCTGCTGGCGCTGACCGGGTTGTCGCAGTACCTGGAAGTGCTGGTGGCGGGCGACTCGATCGCGCAGATGAAGCCCGACCCCGAGCCGCTGCGGCATGCCTGCAATCTGCTCGACGTCGATGCGGCGCAGGGTGTGCTGGTGGGGGATTCGGCCGTGGACGTGGCGGCGGCGCGCGCGGCCGGCATCCCGGTCTGCCTGGTGCGCTATGGCTACGCCGGCCCCGGCGGGCCCGCGGCGCTGGGCGCGGACGCGCTGGTCGATTCGCTGGAGGCGTTGCCGGCGCTGCTGACGCCGGCGCGGCTGGCGCCCGCCGCCTGATATTGCGCCGGCGCGCAGGCGCGACCGGCAAGGATACCAAGACAAGTAAAGGAGACAGCATGACTATCAAGGTTGCCATCAACGGCTACGGACGCATCGGCCGCAATGTGCTGCGCGCCCACTATGAAGGCGGCAAGCGGCACGATCTCGAGATCGTCGCCATCAACGATCTCGGCAACGCGGCCACCAACGCCCACCTGACCCAGTACGACACCGTCCACGGCCGCTTCCCGGGCGAGGTCTCGGTCGACGGCGATGCCTTCCGCGTCAACGGGGACCGGATCCGCGTGCTGGCACAGCGCAACCCGGCCGAGCTGCCGTGGGGCGAACTGGGCGTGGACGTGGTGATGGAATGCACCGGGCTCTTCACCAGCAAGGAGAAGGCCTCGGCCCATCTGAAGGGCGGCGCGAAGAAGGTGATCATCTCCGCCCCCGGCGGCAAGGACGTGGACGCCACCATCGTCTATGGCGTCAACCACGGCGTGCTGAAGGCGACCGACACGGTGATCTCCAACGCCTCGTGCACCACCAACTGCCTGGCACCGCTGGTCAAGCCACTGCACGAGAAGCTGGGCGTGGTGAACGGCCTGATGACCACGGTGCATTCCTATACCAATGACCAGGTGCTGACCGACGTCTACCACGAAGACCTGCGCCGGGCGCGCTCGGCCACCATGTCGATGATCCCGACCAAGACCGGCGCCGCCGCCGCGGTCGGGCTGGTGATGCCTGAGCTGGACGGCCGGCTGGACGGCTTTGCCGTGCGCGTGCCGACGATCAATGTGTCGCTGGTCGACCTGTCCTTCGTGGCGGCGCGGCCGACCACCGTTGAGGAAGTGAACGGCATCCTGAAGGCAGCCGCCGAAGGCGAGCTCAAGGGCATCCTGGACTACAACACCGCGCCGCTGGTCTCGGTGGACTTCAACCACAACCCGGCCTCATCCACTTTCGACGCCACCCTGACCAAGGTCAACGGCACGCTGGTCAAGGTGTCGGCCTGGTATGACAACGAATGGGGCTTCTCCAACCGCATGCTGGATACCGCGGTGGCACTGGCCCACGCACGCTAGCAGGTTGCCATGATGAGCCTATCCCATGCATCGGTCCCGCACACGAATCCCACGGCGCCGCACACGCTGGCCGCACTGCTCGCCGCTGGCGGGCTGGCCGGCAAGCGTGTCTTTATCCGCGCCGACCTCAACGTCCCGCAGGATGCAGCGGGCGATATCACCGACGATACCCGCATCCGTGCTTCCGTGCCTGCCATCGCGGCCTGCCTGCAGGCGGGCGCTGCGGTGATGGTCACCTCGCACCTGGGCCGGCCGCAGGAGGGGGCGCCCGACCCGCGCCACAGCCTGGCGCCGGTGGGCCGCCGCCTGTCGGAACTGCTGGGCCGCCAGGTGCCGCTGTTGTCCGGCTGGACCGAGGGCGGCTTCCAGGTGCCGCCCGGGCAGGTGGTGCTGCTGGAAAACTGCCGCATGAACACGGGCGAAAAGAAGAACAGCGACGAGCTGGCGCAGAAGATGGCGGCGCTGTGCGATGTCTACGTCAACGACGCCTTCGGCACCGCCCACCGCGCCGAGGCGACCACGCATGGCATCGCCAGGTACGCCCCCGTTGCCTGCGCCGGCCCGCTTCTGGCCGCCGAGATCGACGCGTTGGGCAAGGCGCTGGGCCAGCCGGCGCGTCCGCTGGTGGCGATCGTGGCCGGCTCCAAGGTCTCGACCAAGCTGACCATCCTGAAGTCGCTGGCCGACAAGGTCGACAACCTGGTCGTCGGCGGCGGCATCGCCAATACCTTCATGCTGGCCGCCGGCCTGAAGATCGGCAAGTCGCTGGCCGAGCCTGACCTGCTGGCCGATGCCAGGGCCATCATCGACATCATGGCCGCCCGCGGCGCCTCGGTGCCGATCCCGGTCGACGTGGTGTGCGCCAAGGAGTTCAGCGCCACCGCCGCGGCCGCGGTCAAGGACGTCAGGGACGTGGCCGACGACGACATGATTCTCGACATCGGCCCGAAGACCGCGGCCATGCTGGCCGACCAGCTCAAGGCCGCCGGCACCATCGTCTGGAATGGCCCGGTTGGCGTGTTCGAATTCGACCAGTTCGGCAATGGCACCAGGGTGCTGGCACAGGCCATCGCCGAGTCGAAGGCGTTCTCGATCGCCGGCGGCGGCGACACGCTGGCCGCCATCGCCAAGTACGGCATTGCCGACCGCGTGGGCTACATCTCGACCGGCGGCGGCGCGTTCCTGGAATTCCTGGAAGGCAAGAAGCTGCCCGCACTGGACGTGCTGGAGCAACGGGCCGCCAGCTGAACCCAATTCACCGAATCCACATCGACTAAAGGAGCTTCATCATGGCACTCATATCCTTGCGCCAGTTGCTGGACCACGCGGGAGAGTTCGGCTACGGCGTGCCGGCTTTCAACGTCAACAACCTGGAACAGATTCACGCCATCATGGAAGCGGCCGAGGAAACCGACAGCCCGGTCATCCTCCAGGCCTCCGCCGGTGCCCGCAAGTATGCCGGCGAGGCCTACCTGCGCCATATGGTGCTGGCCGCGGCCGAGACCCATCCGGACATCCCCATCGTGTTGCACCAGGACCACGGCTCCAGCCCGGCCGTGTGCCAGGCCTCGATCCGCTCCGGCTTTACCAGCGTGATGATGGACGGTTCGCTGCGTGAAGACATGAAGACACCGTCCGACTACGACTACAACGTCGACGTCACGCGGCGCGTGTGCGAGATGGCGCATGCAGTCGGCGTCTCGGTGGAGGGTGAACTGGGCTGCCTGGGCTCGCTCGAAACCGGCCAGGCCGGCGAAGAGGACGGCGTGGGCGCGGCGGGCACGCTGTCGCACGACATGATGCTGACCGACCCGGCACAGGCGCGCGACTTCGTCGCCCGCACCGGGGTAGACGCGCTGGCGATTGCCATCGGCACCAGCCACGGCGCCTACAAGTTCTCGCGCAAGCCCACCGGCGACATCCTGGCGATCGACCGCATCCGCGAAATCCACGAGCAGATTCCCGACACGCACCTGGTCATGCACGGCTCCAGCTCGGTGCCGCAGGAGTGGCTGGAAATCATCCGGCAGTACGGCGGCGACATCAAGGAGACCTACGGCGTGCCGGTCGAGGAGATCCTGCGCGGCATCAAGACCGGGGTGCGCAAGGTGAATATCGACACCGATATCCGCCTCGCCATGACCGGGGCTATCCGCAAGTCACTGGCGGAGGATCGCAGCGAGTTCGACCCGCGCAAGGCGCTGCTGGCGGCCAAGAAAGGGGCGAGGAGCGTGGTGAAGCTGCGCTTCGAGGCCTTCGGCTGCGCCGGACAGGCCTCGAAGATCAAACCGATTGCGATGGAGCAGTTAGCGCAGTGGTACCGGTAAGCGAGACGTAGTCAGCGAACATGCCATCCGGCCCCTTGCTCATGCTGGAATCACCGAGAGTGTGGTCCGCAGCTGGGGTGCGCTCATGGCAGGTGCCTTGTCGGCATCTGTCACCGGTAGCGTGCCCGGCCGTGCAACGCACTGGCGGAGTAGCATGGACAGCTTGGCTTGCAGCATTTCGGCGGTGCCGCATAGCGAGGAGGCAAGGGGCGGTGGCGTGGTACATGGGATCGGCTCGGGTGCTATGGCTGCTCCAAGTGCAGGGAGGCATGGCGCCCGGCTGGCGCTGCACAATCGGGAACCGCCCGCTGCTAGGCGTATGCGGACAGGCGATTCTCTCGCGCCAAACGTGGCTTCTAGCGGCATTCTGGTAGCCGGCTCTCGCGGTCGTCGGGCTTTTCAGAATCTGTCTTACTAACCTTCTCGAAAGTATTGTCATGTCATGAGACAATACGGGAATGAAATGCAAACGGAACTCGGACGGTCGAGCGATCGATCATCATGCCCTTCAGGTGATGCGCCAACAGGCGATCAAAGCAGTTCGTGAGGGTCAAACGGCGCAAAGCGTGGCGGCGGCGCTGGGCGTGAATGTGCGAAGCGTCTTCAGGTGGCTTGCCGATTATGCTAGCGGTGGCCAGCGTGCGCTGCTCGCCAAACCGATCCCGGGGCGTCCGTCCAAAGTCAGCGGCGACGAGATGCGCTGGCTTGCCCAAGCGGTGCGAGACAACACACCGCAGCAATACAAGTTCGAGTTTGGGCTGTGGACACTGTCGCTGATCCGTGCACTGATCCATCGGCAGTTTGGCAAGGAGCTGTCGCTCTCGGCGGTGAGCCGGGTCATGAAGTTGCTGGGTTTCAGTGCGCAGAAGCCGCTGTATCAGGCGTGGCAGCAGGATGCCATGCTGGTGCGCCGCTGGGAGGCGGAGATCTATCCTGCGATCCGCGCCGAAGCGCGCGAAGTGGGAGCCAGGATCTACTTCGCCGACGAATCGGGAATCCGCTCCGATTACCACACCGGGACGACCTGGGCGCCGCGCGGCCAGACCCCGGTGGTCGAGGCGACCGGGCGGCGTTTTTCGCTGAACATGATCTCGGCTGTAAGCCCGCAAGGCGAATTCCGCTTCATGCTGCATGACGGTGCGGTAACTGGCACGGTATTTTGCGAGTTCCTCCAGCGGCTGATGGTTGGTGCCGATAAGCCGGTCTTCGTGGTCGTGGACGGGCATCCGATCCACAAGGCCAAGCTGGTCAAGGCGTATATCGCGAGCCTGAAGGGGCAGCTCAAGCTGTTCTACTTACCGCCGTACTCGCCGCACCTGAATCCAGATGAGCAGGTCTGGGCGCACGTGAAACGACAGGTATCGAAGCGACTGGTGCAGGACAAGAACGACATGAAGAAACTGGCGCTCGGCGCTTTGCGTCGCATCCAGAAATTGCCGAGCCTGGTCAAATCGTTCTTTTGCCAGCCCGAATGCAAGTATGCCGCTATGTGACATTACTTTCAGTAAGGTTAGTAATAGCAATTATTACAGGCCACAAGCGCCGAAATTCGCTCAAAAAGTCTTACAGAGATCCTAAAAGGATAAGTTATTAAGTGTAGATGCTTACCCGCTGTGCGAGCTGCAAAGTGCAATCTGGGCGCCGGTCGGAATGCCTAACCGGTGTTTCTGCACATGCGGCTTTCGTGTCGATAAATCTGGAGCGCCAACTGCACTCGAACCACTACTTCGACGCAGTGCAGACGGACGCCTGTCGTCGCGTCCATGAGGATCTCAACGCAGTGCTGGACACGACAGCGCCCTGCCGCTTTGCGGCGGAACGGTGGCCATCAACGGAAAATGTGGCTGAAGGAGAAGTAGATGAACCTCGCTGAAAAGTCCTTACGTTCCCTCGTGGACAAATGGTTTGCACCGAATCCCGCCACGCCGGTTCGCATTACCCGTTTCAGTCGCACGCGCTTACATCAAAGGCGCTATGTGTGCGTCGAGACATGGAGGCCGACAGGCCCGCTTGCCATTTTCTTCTTTCAGCACGATGACGGATCGTGGTGCGTGTTCCCGCCCGAAGCCAGCGCCCAGCAGCCGCACTAGATGCCGGGATTATTAGCGCCAGCCGCAGGATTTCGCACAGGACGTACTCGGGATCGTTGGCCCTGAAATTCAACCGGATCTCGACACCACGCCGAGCTCATAGCTTCGTTGATTCCAATACGCATTCACTGCTTACAGAGCACATGAAAGTCATTTCCTCCCCCCACGAGTTGCTGCACCAGTTCCGCGGACGACGCGACTCCGTTCCTGCGGATTCGCAACATCAGATCGTTATCGTCGGCGGCGGTGCAGGCGGCTTGGAACTGGCGACTGCGCTCGGCAACAAGCTCGGCAAGCGCGGCCTTGCCGCGGTCACGCTGATCGACAAGACGCGTTCGCATATCTGGAAGCCCAAGCTCCACGAGATCGCTGCCGGCAGCATGGACATGAACGTGCACGAGGTCGAATTCTTGGCCCAGTCGCACTGGCACCATTTCACTTACCGTGTCGGCGAGATGATCGGCCTCGACCGGGAGCGACAGGAAGTGGAAGTCGCCGCCTTCATCGATGACGAAGGCCATCAGGTGACCCCCCAACGACGCTTCCGTTATGACACGCTGGTGATTGCGGTCGGCAGCCAGAGCAATGACTTCGGCACGCCGGGGGTCAGTGAGAACGCGCTCAAGCTCGAATCCCCGGCCGACGCGAGACGCTTCAACCAGCGGCTAGTCAACGCATGTATCCGAGCGCATGCCCAGCCCGCTCCGCTGGAGCCTCACCAGCTGCAGGTCGCCATCATCGGCGCCGGCGCCACTGACGTAGAACTGGCCGCCGAACTGCACCGCACCACCCGCGCTCTGGTCGCATATGGACTCGACCGCATCGATCCGGAGAAGGATATCCGGCTTAATCTAATCGAGGCCGCCGACCGGGTATTGCCAGCCCTGCCGGCACGCCTGTCGGCAGCGACCGAAGTGCTGCTGAGAAAGCTCGGCGTCGAGCTGCATACTTCGTCGAGGGTTGCGGAGGTACTGCCGCAGGGCGTGCAGTTGGCTGATGGTCGCATCATCGCCGCCGAATTGGTGGTATGGGCCGCCGGCGTCAAAGCGCCAGAACACTTGAAGGAGCTGGCCGGCCTCGAGACCAATCGCATCAACCAACTGGTGGTCCGTCAGACGTTACAGACCACGCTCGACGACAACATCTTCGCACTGGGCGATTGTGCCGCCTGTCCGTGGCCCGAAAAGAACAGCATTGTTCCGCCGCGTGCGCAGGCCGCTCATCAGCAGGCTTCGCATATCGTTGGCCAGGTCCTGCGGCGTCTGCGCGGCAAGCCGTTGCGCCAGTACCGTTACCGCGACTTCGGTTCGCTGGTTTCTCTCGGCGAATACAGTACAGTGGGCAATATGATGGGCGGTCTGAGCGGTGGCAATCTGATGATAGAAGGCAGCTTCGCACGGCTGATGTATCTGTCGCTCTACAAGATGCATGAACTCGCACTGCATGGCTTTCCGAAAGTGGCGTTGGACACGCTGGCACGTTTGATCACGCGCCGTACCGAGCCACACGTGAAGCTGCACTGACCGCAGTACAGAAGCAACCTCTGGAGATGGCGAAGGGTGTGCTCGAATCTCAGTTTGCATCCACTGATGCTTCGTGCTTGCCTTGCGCCTGATAGGGGTTTAGCTAGTCTTGGGCAGCCGGGCGCCGAGCAATCTGCCTGCCCATCTACTGCGCAAGCGCGCCAAACTGCAGTTGGCCATCGTCCAAAAATAACGGGGCGTACTTGCCCCCGTGTCGTTAAAGGAAACCGCGCCAAACCGGGGGCTGACTAAGCGGCAAGGCGATGGTTTTCTTCTCCGGCGATGGAGGGATACCATCGTTCAACGTAAGAGCGGAGCTGGTCATTGAGCACGGCCGTCCGGATTTGCAGCAGGTTGTGCGCGTGCCGAGGCCGCCAGGCCATCTGCTGCCGTTTGACGAACCGCTTGCTCACCACCTGGTTGACGGCTGACTCGACGAACCCTGATGCAATGGGCTCCCCATGCCGATAGCGGTCACCGTAGTTCACGATGCCATGCCGGTTGTTGTCCAGGTAGGGGTAATCTATATGAACGCGTCCCGTTTGCGCCAGGTTTTCGCTTGTTCAGACACTGACAGGATGGGCTGCAGCTCTATATTCGGCCCTCTTGCAGCCGGTATCGCCGCTGCTGGCCCCTATGAAATACGCTGACCCGCGCCTCATTCGTACTGCGAGCTCAAGGCTCGTATTACCCCACAGGCTTAGCAGGTCCCGGTCCTACCTGACTTGTCATCACACTCGATTACCAACGCAACCTTCGACGTTTCACCCTGTAAGAACGCTAATCTCCAACGTGGCGCTTACCGCTCAAGCCGGCTTCACGCTGATGTAATCCTTCTGGTACGGCCGGTCATGGGCCAGAATCGCCCATATCATGCGCGCCATCTTGTTGGCCAGCGCAACGACCACGACATTCAAAGGCCGCCGCTTTGTCATTTGCTCCACCCAGGGACCGGGATCCTTAGCACGCGTCACGACGCTGCGCGCACCGTGGATCAAGAGCGTACGCAGATACGTATCGCCTCTTTTGCTGATCCCGTGCAGATTCACCTTTCCGCCCGATCCGGTTTGCTTCGGCACCAGGCCTGCCCACGCGGCAAACTCCCGCCCTGACCGGAATGTTTTCGCATCGCCCATCATCGCGACCGTTGCTGTCGCCGTCAGCAGTCCCACGCCAGGGATCTCGCTGATCGCCTTCACAGCCTTGTCCTCTTTGACCCAGTCGCGCATTCGCCGCTCAATGCCGGCTATCTGTTCGTCCAGCTTCGTGAGGCCACTCCACTGCTCGCGCAATGTCTCGACCAGCGCCGCCGGCAAGCGCTCGGCAACCCGGGCGAGCACTTCCGGTATCGCCTTATCCAAGGCTGTCCGGCCTTTGCCCATCACTTCGCCGTACTCCGTTAGCAGACCGCGCAATGCGTTGATCTGCATGGTGCGGAACTTCACCAGTTGCTCACGCATACGGTGCAGGGCCAGCATTGCCTGCTGCATCTCGGTCTTCACCGCAACCGCCTTGCTGGGCTGCTGGACCGCCAGCCAGATCGCCCGGGCATCCGCTGCATCATTCTTATTGCGGATGTTGAACGCCTTCACGAACTCTGCTGGCATCAGCCTCACCTGGTGACCCATCTTCGTCAGCTGCCTCGCCCAATGGTGTGCACCGCCGCACGCCTCCATTCCGATTAGGCAGGGAGCACGGTTCGCAAAGTGCTCGAGGAACTTGGCTCGCTTGATCTGCTTGTTCACGATCTCGCCCGTTGCCTGGTCGATGTAGTGCACCTGAAACACCGTCTTCGCGATATCCACACCCACGGCCATAGAATTCATTTCACGATCCTCCGGTTGCCGGGAAATGTGTACATCTTCCCACTTGGACACTTCGATGTCGTTGGCCCGTGAGGATCGACCTCAAGATCCCTTGACCCCACCGCCCACGGGTGGGACGCGTTCATTTCAATTCGTCCTTTTGCAGCAGATTGATACGGTCAGGCTTAAAAATACGTTCTGGAACAATGACTTAGTAATCCTCCGTTTCGCGCTGCACCGTCCTTTCTTTGCAGATTGGCACGCTTGCCCACCGTCTCCGCCCTTGCGAAGCTGGCACACGGAGGAGGACCATGCTTAGGGTGCGCCGAACGGATCGGCTACCTGCAGCGCGCTGATCTTGCGCCACTGCTGCAACGCCGTGTTGATCGCGCTGCCGCGGTCAGCTGACTGCGGTAGCCGATCCGCCAGCACGTGGGGGCTCTGTGCGTGCAGGAATGCCTTGAGTGCCTGACGACACTCTTCCTCGCACCCATCCCTTCTCATGGTGTATTCGTGACGTGAGGTTGGCGCCTCTGAATCGGGGCACACCGTTTGAGGATGCGTTGCCAGCCATTGCGAGCCCGTACGGCCTCGGCAAGGATGTCGAGATATTCGCCGTGATCGACCCGGTCGTCCGGGGGCGGCAAGGCTTCGCCGTGCCGCTCGAGTAATTGCTGCCGCAGCCTGGTGCTTGCAGCCATCGAACTGATGCGGCTATAGGCTTCGCACGCGTAAGCAAACGTCTCGCGCCTGAAGTAGTCGATGCTAAGCAGGTACTCCTGGCGACGGCTCTCGCCCAGCCCAATGGTGGTTCGTTTGCAATTGTGGAAGACATGGGCTGCCTCGTGGACGACGAAATCTGCGAACGGGTCGGTTTCGTCGAAGTAGGACATCGAGACATAGCAGGTGGTTTCCTGGCTCAGGCCCTCGATGTGGCAGGCCTGCTGCGAGAGAGCGGGTGCACCCACGCTATACAGATAGAGGTTCGCCAGGTTCCAGGCTGTCGACAGCCATCGCTGCTCCATGAGGACCGCGACAATGTTCTGCCCCGTGAGGAATACGACGTTGCGGGCGAGCATACCCAGGATAGCGGGGCACTCATCAGCACCAAACAGGCCGTGCACCATTGGTGCGAGCTTGTTGCGCGTCCACGCATGTAGATCGCTTGGCAAGGTTACCTGGTAGCCAAAGCCGTTTGCCCGCCCAAGGGTCTCTTCCGCGAGCGCGGTTAGCAGGCGCTGCCTCGCCTTTTGTGCAACGTCGACAAAGTTCATGCCTGGCCAGCCTGCGAAGCTGCTGTCGTAGCTGCCGCTGCAAAGGTACTGCCGTATCTCGGCCTCAAGCCACTGCGGTGTGCCAATCTGTGGCAGATTTTGCTCTGCGGCGTTTGATGTTGCGGTCATGCCATAGCCTGTCGGATTGTTGCGCGGCGGCCTTGGATCAGCGCGTCAATGTAGCGCTCGACACCGAAGCTGAGGATCCCGCGGAAGTTGATGTGCCCGAAATGCCCTGGCCCCATGCGGCGCAGCCAAGCGTCCTCGATATTCGTGCCCCCCTTGCGAAGTCGCTCGACGACATCGTTCATGCGGTGCGTATTCCACGCCAGTACGATGTTGGTCAGAAGCGCGTGTGCCCCCGAGATCGCCGTCATCTCATCGCCTCGCCGGCCGCGTTCGTGTGGTACCCGGCCAGCATGGATCGCGCGCTGCAGCTGGTGCACCGACTCCCCCCGGCTGAGCAATGTATGGATTTCACGGCGGAAGTCTTCAATGGTCACGTAGTCGCACAGGAAGATGCTACGCAACAGCCGGCCGAGATGCTCGGCAGCTTTGTGCGCCTTGTTGGTCCTGGCGGCGCTGCCTAACCGTTGCATCGCGAGCTCAGCGCTAATGCGGCCGATACGGATCGATGCCAGCACCCGTAGGAAATCGTCCCAACCCAGGCGTATGGCTCTCAAGGACAAGCGCTTCGTGGTGACACGCTCGATGCCTTCCGGCACTTTGAACGCTGCAGGCAGGTACAGCTTGCGCTCTGCCAGATCGCGCAGCCGCGGGCATAGGTCGAAATTCAGGCCCTTGGCCAGGGCCAACGCGGCGTTCGTGTAGCCGTGGGTGTCCACTGCCAGTAACGACAGGCGGATACGGTCCTCGCTGCGGTTGTGCTGCTCTACGCCCTCGATGGCAACCCCTGCCTGACGCTCATTCAAGACGATCGGTTGGTCATAGACGATGCCCCACTTGTCGAGCACGTGGGTGTAGATGCCGGTCGCGTAGGTGCGTCGACGTGGATCAACACGAGCGATCCACAGATGTCGTGAAACGTCCAGTGACATCATGTCGGCCGATGCCTTGTTTCCGGTGCCCCAGTGCGTGGCTAATGGGATCTTTCCTTGAAATTCAGCCACCACCTCGTTGGCCCTGCGCAAACGGCCATGGGTCTCCAGCCCGCGCATGGCAAGTGACACCTGAGCGGCGTCGATGCCGGGAATCATCGCAGCAATGCCCTTGGCATCGATCTCGGTGCCATGGGCGAGCAAGGCCGCGTAGGTCGACAGCAGTTCGGCCACGGACTTCGCCCGGTGCCCGAGTAGGAGACCGCGCCAAACTGGGGGCTAACTAAGCGGCAAGTTCTCCGACGATGGAGGGATACCATCGTTCAACGTAAGACCGGAGATGATTATTGAGCACGGCGGTCCGGATTTGCAGCAGGTTGTGCGCGTGCCGAGGCCGCCAGGCCATCTGCTGCCGTTTGACGAATCGCTTGCTGACCACCTGGTTGACGGCCGACTCGACAAAACCTGATGCAATGGGCTCCCCATGCCGAAAGCGGTCACCGTAGTTCACGATGAAGTGCCGGTTGTTGTCCAGGTGTTGCAGATCGTTATTTCCGCCAATGGTGGTCACAATTTCCGCCAATATGGAGATCTGACCGCTTTTTCCTACCCCTTGCGCTGACGCTTGCTGATCGCACGGAGCACCGCAGTGAGGTTGCGGCAGATGCGTAGCGTGCATGGTGGGAGCGAATTCAGCCTATGGCCAGGGACTTGGCAGACAGCCGTGTGCGGATCCAGCCAATCCCGCTTCCAGCGAGGCGAGAAAACGTCGACGGGATTCAGAACCAGGCAGTCGAAGCAGTATGGGAGCTGATCTCGGTCTGACACCCACGCCATAGGTGTTTGAAGTGCCTCGAGCCTTGGCATACCAATATGAGTCAGCATCGCAAGGCGGCACAGTGCCTGCTCATCCATCGGGGGAAATAGCAGCCAGCCAGAATTGGTCAACGCCGGAAACGCACCAAGGTCGCCAATCTGCCACAACTGGTCAACACTGATCTGATACCTTGCGGCCAGGCGACCGAGCCAACCGCCAAACGCTTCGTCATCGAATGGACGCGGAGCAACGGGCCAAGGCCTGACACCCTCAGGAGAGCAGGGTTCGCGCTGCATTCTCTATGTGACCCAGGTCGATGGCCTCCTTCCCATCCCGGATCGCGAGTTCTGCGGAAACAGTCAAGACACGCGACACTTCCCCGGTTAGCCCTCCACTTGCAGTCAGAATGGCATGTACGATCTCTCGCCGTGCGAGATTCGACGGACGTCGAAGCGGCAAAATCATCTCGAAGGCTGCGAGAAGAGAACGAAATGCCTCCGTCTCCTGCCATCTCGGCACCTCGAAACGGGCGAATCGACTGACCATCTGAGGATCCGTTTGGAGCGCCAAGACGGCGTCTTGAGTGCCAACGAGGACAACCGCGATTTTCAAGTCATTGGCGAGGAACTTGAGCAAATTCAGGGATGCACGCTGCTCCCGATAGTTGCCTGCCAACAAGTGATGAACCTCGTCAACGATCAGCATACGCGCCGAGACTTTTCGAAGCAAGGCACGACTCAGGTTCTCAAGCGCAGATAGCCTTGCCGCCGCGTTGAAGGGAGCACCCAGTTCGAAGAGCAACGAAGAATAGAACCTCGGCTGCTCCGGTGTCGGTGGCATCTGCATGGCAACAATACTTCGCAACTCGACGCCCTTCCCTTCGTCGTACTCGGGTGGATGACGACGCTGGAACTTGGAGACAATCTGCGTCTTACCGATGTTGGAATCTCCGTGCAGCAACAGACACGGCATACGCTCCCGCTGAGGTGTTTGGAGGAGACGCTCGAGAATCTCCAGTGCTTGGGTTGCGCGCGGGTAATCTATCCAATGGCTACGTGCCAAGCCTTTAATTCTGACACCATCGTCGCACATAGCCAGCTCTCTCGCGGCCGGGAGCAGATGTGTTAGCAGCGGGCGCATTGCAATTACAGCGGCTCGACATTGAACACTGGGGGCGGCTTGTTGTAATCCACTGCCGGCTCAGATTGCTTGTCCAACGTGTTTGCACGTACCGAGTTTGGCGCCTCGCCAAGGCTCTGTGGCGACAGTTCCTTCAGAGCTTCGCCTTGACGATTTGCTCCTAACGTTTGCGATCTAGCGTGGGAGACAATCCGACGTTGCTCATCAATCGCGTCAAATACCTTCGCTTCTGTGACATACTCTTTGCCTTGGGATCGTAAGCGCCGTAACGCACTGCGCTGCTCCCACAATGACACTCGGCCACGACGCAAGTCCGCAAATGTCGCTTCAACGTAGTGCTTTCCGTCGACACTGACAAAGATTCTGGAGAGATCCTCAGGGTGGTATCTTGTAATGACTTTCTGCTTGGTCGCCCGCCAGGCGGCAAATATTGGATGCCAGTACCGCAGGTAGAACAGCGTCAGCCCATCTGACTGCACGGTCCGATAAGTCATCGGCAAGAACTGGATTAGAAAGCGCAATGGTTCAGGCGCCGCATTGGGGAGTAAGCGTGGAGGCGTCTTTTGGCCCGCCGTCGCCCACTGCGAAAACGGAGTGGCGCCCTGCAGCCCGCGGTGAGCGTTGTGGTGATAGCGTTCGGCAATCTCGAGAACTAGCCACCGCTCAAACTCCCGGATCGTCAAGGAGGCTTCCTTCTCCGGCGGTCTGGCCTTGCGGCCCTTGGGTGACGAGCCAGTCGACCCTGGCAAACTGTGGACACGTTCCATGATGGTCCTCATCAAACGTTCGATATGGCCCCCGAAGTACGGTCTCCCCGCAGGTCGGTACATCAGTTCGACGCCGTACTCCCGACACCCCGCTCGCAATGCCCTGCTCTTGAATTCCGCCGCATTATCGAGATGAAGTAGCTGTGGAATGCCGTGCATAGGCCAATCAACGCTAACATCGAGGCTGGCGAGCCAGCCATCCTTTGGCAAGACAACGCGAGTCAATAGCAACGCGACAGTTGCCGCGTTGGGGCGGTCCATCCCGACGTATACGCCAACGACGCATCTTGTCGAAACATCGAGGGCGATGCTTAGCCATGGCCGGCCAATGGGGCGTCGGCTCGCATCATCCACCAGCATCAAATCGGCCAGCGTGTGATCAATCTGCACAATGTCCATCGGACAGCGCGCCACAAGATGGCCTGGGGGAATCTCAGAACCCGGCAGCGTTGCGAGCCGAAGTGCCTCTTCTTCCCGATGTGCGCGCCAGCGTCGCGAAATGGTAGATCTGCTTGGCGGACTAATACTTGCCGCTGCGCATCGCTTCCGGATTTCGACGACCAGCTCGAAGAGCGGATGAGCAAGATAAGGCTGTCGCGGCAGCCAATCGGAAAGTACCTCCCTCACAATTTCCTCGACAGTCGCCGCTAGACGCGTATCTCCCACTTTGGGACCTCGTTCATACGGTATCAACGCGCTCGCCACCGGATCCGCGAGGAAGCGCCGGCGCAAGTGGTAAACCGTCGCCCAATGGATTCCAAGCAATTTGCCAGCATTCTCGGCTTGCCTACGCGAGAGAGGAGCCCTCCCAAGCGGACGCAAGACCCTCGCAATCGCCAGCTCGCGCTTCGTTGCAATCCTCATCGCGTGTCCAAGACAGTGGTCTCAGTCACATTAGGCGATTTACTGAACGGGTGACCCAGGCTGGCGGAATTAGTGGACCCAACGCCCCAAAACGCGTTGCCTACCAGCAACAATGTAGACGTCACAACGGACGAGAGATCCATTACGGATCAATCAGTTGGATCGAGGTGAATGCTAGCGGATATAGCGGCTACCGCTGGGGGTATTGGCGATCTGCAACAGTCGCATTCCGCGACCGACGCGGTGAAAAAGATCCACGCCGATTTCATCCTCGAACTGCCGGATCTGGCGGGACAACGGCGGCTGGGCCATATGCAAGATCGAAGCCGCCCGCGTCACATTTAACTCCTGAGCGACGGTCTGGAAATAGCGTAAGTGGCGAAGCTCCATATCGGACCCCAGAAATACCTGTACGGTATGCTATCAGACACGAATGGTCTTGGACACCCATACGGTCGAGATGCATACTCAGAGGCAACTCAAATTGCACCGTAAAGGTATCGAATGACCCATGTAACGGTTACGGCAGTCGAAGCAATCCTGGTCGACCTACCGACCATCCGGGCGCACCAGCTTGCCATGGCGACCATGCAGCAGCAGACGCTGGTTATCGTGCGGCTGCAGTGCAGCGACGGCATTGAAGGCATCGGCGAGGCCACGACGATCGGTGGTTTGTCCTACGGCGACGAAAGTCCCGAAGGCATCAAACTCACCATCGACACCTACCTGGCCCCCGCGCTGGTCGGCCAGGACGCCGCCAACGTGCATGCGGCCATGGCGCGCCTGAACAAGGTGGCGCGCGGCAACCGCTTCGCCAAGTCCGCCCTTGAAACCGCATTGCTGGATGCGCAGGGCAAGCGCCTCGGCGTGCCGCTGATCACGCTGCTGGGCGGCGCCGTGCGCGACACGCTGCCGGCGTTATGGACCCTGGCCAGCGGCGATACCGGGCGCGATATCGCAGAGGCCGAGCAACTGCTGGAAGCCCGCCGCCACAACACCTTCAAGCTCAAAATCGGCCGCCGTGCCGTGCGCGACGACGTGGCCCACGTGGCCGCGATCAAGCGCGCGCTGGGCGATCGTGCCCGCGTGACCGTTGACGTGAACCAGGCCTGGAACGAGGCCGAGGCCGCCACCGGCATCGCCATGCTGGAAGCCGCCGGCATCGACCTGATCGAACAACCCACGCCGCGCGAACAGCGTGCCGCGCTGGCCCGGCTGGCCGCCCGCTTTGTCGTGCCGATCATGGCCGACGAGGCGGTGTGCGGGCCGGAAGACGCGATGGAGCTGGCACGCATCGGCGGCGCCGACGTGTTTGCCCTGAAGATCGCCAAGTCCGGCGGCATCTTCGGCATGCTGCGCACCGCGGCCGTGGGCGATGCCGCCGGCATCGCGCTTTATGGCGGCACCATGCTGGAAGGCAGCGTGGGCACCATCGCCGCCGCCCACGGCTTCTGCACGCTACCGCAGCTCGCTTGGGGCACGGAACTGTTCGGGCCACTGCTGCTCAAGGACGATATCGTCACGGCGCGGCCAGAGTACCGGGATTTCGCGCTGCACCTGCCGCAGGGGCCGGGCCTTGGACTCGCGCTGGACGAGGACAAGCTGGCGCACTATCGCCGCAAGCAAGGCTGAACCTCAGCCGCCCCAACACGATCGGAGAAATCCTCATGCTTTATCTGGTACGGATGGACGTCAACCTGCCGCACGACATGCCCGCGGCCCAGGCCGATGAGATAAAGGCGCGCGAGAAGGCCTACGCACAGGACCTGCAGCGCCAGGGCAAGTGGCAGCAGCTCTACCGCGTGGTGGGCGAATACGCCAACTACAGCATCTTCGATGTCGAATCCAACGACAAACTGCACACGCTGCTGGCGGGCCTGCCGCTGTTCCCGTACATGAAGCTTGCGGTCACGCCGCTGGCGAAGCATCCGTCGTCGATACGCTGAACGATTCAATCAAAAGACACGGAGACAAATGAAATCCCTGCTGCAGCGGCTGTTCCCGCGGCCATTGACCACACCTGACGCCCGCACCGGCGCCGCCGCGCTGATGCTCGTCCTGGCCGCGGCCAGCGCGCCCGCCCATGCAGCGTGGCCCGACCACCCGATCCGCTGGATCGTGCCGTTTCCGGCCGGCGGCGCGATGGACAATATCGCGCGCACGCTGGGTGAAGATATGTCGCGCACGCTCGGTCAGGCCATCGTGGTGGAGAATCGCCCCGGCGCCGGCGGCAACATCGGCGCGGAGCTGGTTGCGCGCGCGCCGGCCGACGGCTACACCATGATCATCGTGGCTAACGGCATGGCGGTGAATCCCGCCCTGTACGGCAAGCTCGGCTACGACCCGGTGAAAGACTTTGCCCCCGTGTCGCTGCTGGCTGTGGTACCCAATGTACTGGTGGCGAGCAAGGCCAAGACGCCAGTGAAGACGGTTGCGGAGGTGGTGGCCAATGCCAAGGCGCGGCCGGGCAAGTACACCTATGCGTCGGCGGGCAACGGCACCTCGATCCACCTAGCAGGCGAGTTGTTCACTTCCATGGCGGGCGTCGACCTGCTGCACGTTCCCTACAAAGGCAGTGGCCCGGCCATGACCGACCTGCTTGGCGGCCAGGTCGACTACATGTTCGACAGCATCACCTCGGCAAAGCCGCATATCGATTCCGGCAAACTCACCGCCATCGCGGTAACGACCACCAAGCGCTCGACGGCGTTGCCCAATGTGCCTACCGTAGCCGAGTCCGGGTTGGCTGGCTATGAGCTATCGCCGTGGTTCGCCGCCTTTGTTCCGGCACGCACGCCTTCCGCCGCCATTGAGAAGCTGAACCAAGCCATGCTCGATGCGCTACGCAATCCTGCCGTGCAGAAACGGCTGGCGGCGATTGGCGCGGAGCCGATTGGCAGTACCCCGGCAGCACTACGCGACCACCTGGCGCGTGAGACCGCCAAGTGGGGCGAGCTGATCCGGGCGCGCGGGATCCGCGCCGATTGATCTCCAGTGCAGTCTGAGCCTAGTGCGATGATGCTCGGTAATGCGACCACGCAACGCTTCTCGCAATTTGGCAATGCCTCTGTCGGGCGTTGCCGAGGGCCAGGGCGGCAAGTCGCTCGGGGAAAACCATATCCATCGTCAGGAGCGCGAAGGACGGGACACCGCCGTTCTGCTGAGGCGGGTCAGGTCACACCCAACCGCTCTCGCATGCGACTGGGCACGTCGCGGGCCTCTCGATCGGGAGGCGCAGATTGTCGGTCTGCACGGCCTCCTCCGTAGCAGCCGGTGCGCTCGAAGATGCGACAAGGCGCACTTCATGAACTCAGCAATTGTTTTCCCGTTTTCAGCGATCGGTGCTGAGATCAGCCATGCAAGTCTGCCTGGACAGCCAGTATTGGGCTGACCTTGCTCGGGTCGGAACGGAAATGAGGCCGGCAGGTTCTTTGCTGTCGGGATCATGCGTTTCGTCAAGTCGAAGGCCTAGTTTGTGAATTGTGAATTCCAATGTCACCGCTGTCGCCCTACTGTATTTGGCACGCCTATGGTGCAAATCTAATAAAAGGCGGCGCACGCTTTGGCGTGATCAACTAGGGAGACGACGATGAAGCAAGGCCTTGAAATGCTGCGGCTGGCAATCGCCAGGCTGGTATTGGCGACAGCCGGGATGACGTGGGCTGTTGGTGTGGTGGCATTGGCCGAGCCCGGCGCTGCGCTGGCGGCATACCCTGACAAGCCGATCCGGCTGATCGTGCCTGCGGCAGCGGGTGGTACCACGGATATCGCGTCGCGTCTGGTTGGCAAACGCATGGCCGAACTCCTGGGCCAGCCGGTAGTGGTAGAAAACCGTGCCGGCGGCGCCGGCATCATTGGCGTGCAGGCGCTCAAGCAATCTGCTCCCGACGGCTACACCCTGATGATGGGCAATATCGGACCCAATGCGATCAACTATAGCTTGTACCGGCAACTGCCTTATCGTGCGGAGGACTTTGCGCCGGTCACCATGGTGGTGTCGGTCCCCAACGTTCTTGTGGTAAATGCGAATGTGCCGGCGCGTACGGTGGCCCAGCTGGTAGCGCTGTCCAAGGCCCAGCCCGGCAAGCTCTCCTTCGCCTCGTCGGGCACTGGCCAGTCGGTCCATTTGTCTGGCGAGCTGTTCCGCAAGCGCACCGGTA